>CAZRCY010000249.1:0-1515 GCA_964598735.1 uncultured Candidatus Poseidoniales archaeon | reverse complement strand
CTCCGCCTGTTACAAGTGTGACCATGTTGTGGCATCCACACATCGAACTTGAGTTCATCGGATGATTGGGTGATGGGTATACGAGAAAATTTCCTTTTTTGTCCACATAATTCCTGCATAGACTATATATGAACAATGTTCAAAAATCAAACATGGAGGGACACCAATCACGTAATGTTCTGACCATGGTTGGAATGCCAATGTTCAATGAAGAAGAAACAGTAGCGTCTGTTGTAATTCGTTGCTTGCCTCACGTTGATGAAGTATTGTGCGTTGACGACGGGTCATCAGATTCATGTTCAAGATTAGCTGCAAGAGCTGGTGCAATAATCCATTACCATCGTGCGAATAGGGGCTATGGTGCTGCGATTAGAAGTATTTTTCGTATTGCTAGAGAAAAAAATGTGGACAAGTTAGTCATTTTAGATAGCGATGGACAACATCAACCTGAAGACATTCCTGCTGTTCTAGCAGGATTGGACAAAGAGAATGTTGATGTGGTAATTGGGTCTCGTTTTGTTGATAATAGTGATAGAAGTTCAATGCCCATGTATCGTAGACTAGGTATCTCAATGATTAATACAGCCTCAAATTTAACCAGTGATCTTGGAGTAAAAGATACTCAAAGTGGGTTTAGAGCATTTAGTAAAAGGGCATTGAATTTACTCGCTTTTGAGAATGAAGGAATGGAGTCAACACTCGAGGTTCTTGACCAATGCAAGGAAAAAGGACTGAATGTCGAAGAAGTTCCGATTAAAGTAAGATATGATGTCCCTAAATCATCCACATATTCTGCATTTGGTCATGGCTTTACCGTTCTAACTTACGCACTTATTTCCTTGTCACACAAGAAGCCCATGTTAGTATTTGGTTTACCCGGAATTGGGTTGTTGGTTTCAGGTACCACAATAGGATTAGGCATGCTGAATTCAGTTGAAGAGTTAACTGATGGAACCATCGCGCTTTCTGTAGGTCCGGGATTAACCGGTGCATGGTTATCTATGCTAGGTCTATCGTTGGTTTTTTCTGGTTTGGTTTTGCATGGTGCTAGGAGCTTAATGAGAAGAGTTGTTTTACAGCGTATTCGTTCTCTTTGACCTTTCTTCTTCCGAACGCTTGATGTTCGTTCTATTCGTGGAAGGTATATGTCGAAAGAGCAATCTGGGGTCGACGACGATGGTATTTCCATCGGAGAGATTGCTGAAAAGTTGAGCAAGACATCATTTTGGACACTTGTCGTTTCATTTTTGTCACAGATTTCAGAGGAAATAAAAAATGTTCTGAACCGAATATTTGGTGATTCAATCCATCGTCTGATTTCAGGTGTCAAATCGATACGCGAGATACTGTATATTTTCTTGTATAGTCGAATCATTCGTGCACCTGCATTCATTTTGATTATACTATTGATATCTGCCGGTTGGATGGGAAATTCTGCAAAAGATTTCCAACAACAAATAAACGGAGATGTAGAGGTATATCTCCCAGACGGGGCCAACTCAACTGATTTACTTC
>CAZRCY010000248.1:0-1521 GCA_964598735.1 uncultured Candidatus Poseidoniales archaeon | reverse complement strand
TTTTTTCCCAATGATTTGAACTTGTCGTAAAGTGCTCGTGCCGGGATTTGAACCCGGGTCGACGGAATGAAAACCCGCCATGATGGACCGAACTACACTACACGAGCGATAATTATCCGAGCAAGGTTATGTTCAAGAATCAATCGGCCACATTTTCTTCTTCTTTCTCATCTAGAAGCCCTTCCCACCATCTGAAAAGGGGAATAATCATTATTGCACCAATTATTGCAATTATGCTGAATGTCCAGACATTTAGACTTGCCAGAATCTCCTCACCATATGCTCCAATTGCCATTGCGGGAACTCCAAATCTAACTCCTCGTCCAAGTATTCCAGCTATGATGAATAAACGTAAATCCATTTTACCCATTCCCGCAATCCAAGCAAATACTTTGTACGGAATAGGTGAAACCGCTGCAATAAAAATTCCACTTGATCCATATCTTTCTGTTAGGGCTTCTAATCGTCGAATATTTTTTTCAGATGCAAATCGATTGACTAGAGGTCTTCCTGCTTTATGTCCTACCCAATATCCAACTATTGCTCCAAGAACAGAAGAAATTGTTGCAATTAAAGCTAAAAGAAGACTTCCTGAAACAGTTCCATTAGATACTATCATTGGCCAAAACAGAGTTTCAGGCGGAATTGGATTGATAATAGCCTCAGTAAAAATGAGAATTATTAGTCCTATGAGTCCAAATCCATCTAGAAATTGAACCACTGGCTCAAAATATTCTAGAATCTCCATATTCTTGCGGAGGAGGGATTACCCATGAATCTGATGTTGGAAGGTGTCTAACTTTAGCCGGATGTATCAAGAGGGAAGTAGTTCCGTGGGAGTATATGGTCGGCGCAGCTAGGGTACTTGACACTGGTGCCTTACTTCATCTTCCCCCTAATCGTCTTTCGGGAGGACTAGTCGCGAATAGTCAGAGGGAAGAAATAGAGCGTGTGGACAAAGATCGTGCTCTTCTAATTGATGGCGTAAGACTTCATTGGCGCTCTCCATCAGATGAGGCTCTTCAAAGGGCTCGCGAAGCTGCGCAAGAGACAGGAGATATTTCCGGTCTCTCAAATGTTGATATGGACGTTCTGGCAGTGGCTCTTGAGCACAGAGCGATAATTGTTACCGACGATCATCGCATACAAAATGTGGCTGGTCGATTTGGAGTTGGCTGGCACCCTGTAATGAACGAAGGCATCAAAGAGCACTGGGAATGGATTCTCGCATGTAAAGGATGTAAGAAGATTTTTCCTCCACCCGAGAATGTTTCTCGGTGGCGCAGAACATATGGTTCGTGTGCTGATTGTGGTGGCAAACTCAAGCTAAAACGAGGCGGAACTTAATTCACTCGGACTCTTGAATATCTTGTCTGATTTCGTCAGCATTTCTTCCCTCTACTTCAACACCTTTGCTTTTTGCTTCTTCAACTAAGGCAACCGATTCAGTCATTCCTCCACGGTCAAGATCATCTTCGGTGGTATTAGTTACATCTCCTTCGATTAGTCCTTTATTGAATT
>CAZRCY010000247.1:0-1545 GCA_964598735.1 uncultured Candidatus Poseidoniales archaeon | reverse complement strand
ATCAATTACAATTCCAAGCTACCAGTGATTATTCTGTGAGAACTGAGGGGATTCCAAATTACCAAGTTCAGATGGTAACCATTTACATTAGAGGAATTTATCTTCCTGGATTCGAAATGATTGGTTCTGTGATGATGATTGGACTTGCAGCAGCTGCAATAGCTCGGCGGACCAATATCACTGATGACGAAGATGTTGAAGATGATGGACTTCCCGTTTTACTTCTGTAACTTTTCTACAGTCGGCGTTTTCCTCAAGACTCCTAAATCACGTCAGGGATTACCCAAGGGCCAAGGGTTTGATAACCCCTGAGGTGGCAGGTACCATCATGTCAGACGGACTCTTAGACAAGGTCGAGAAAGATGGTTACCAAGACTCTGTGCACCAAGGAGACAATATTGTCAACGACCCTTCCGCGATTATTGATGCATATGAGAGAGGCCAAAAATCAGCCAGTGGATTATTAGATCGCGTTGAAGAAGATGTGGTCGAAGAGGTACTTACTGCATCCACGGATTCAGGACTCCTTTCACCACGGTACAAATCTGGTTCAGAGGATTCCAGAAAAGAAATAACGATGGGTGATTCACTCAAAATGATCGGATTAGTAATGATAATACCTTATTTCTTGATTATGTGGTTTGATGTATATCTCCCAGGCGAGTTGTCTTCATATCTATGGTTGATAATCATAGCAACTGCAGGAGTTGTTTGGTGGCAATTAGATATAAAGAATCCATTGGAATCTGGTGGAGTCAAAATGACTTCGAGTATCATAGTTGTGATTGTAACATTCTTGCTAATTTTACCTCCTCTACTCTTAGGAAATGTGTTGGTTGGAACAATGTCATTTGGTGGCTTGGATTACGAAGAGGATGGCTCTGCCTTTGAGGTTACAATACGTCAGAATGGAGGTTCTGGTTCCCATGATGCAATTGTTGCAATTACGTATGGTTCTTCTCCTATTTATTCTGCAACTCATTCATTCACTATCGATCAAACTGATGGTTATGGTAAACATGGATCCTTTAACGTGGATACATCTGATTTCTATTCAGGAAATGCACTTGGAGACTCTGGTAAAGATTACTCAATGACTGTCACGGTAGGCGATTTAGAATGGGAACGTACCCTTGATGCGAATTTCCTCACTCGAACAATTACAGGTGCAGAAACCGGAGTGAGCAACGTTATGTCATCTAATTGTGATGATCCAAATATTGAGAGATGTCTGGTAGGAGTAGGATTGAGTGTGTCCTCAGGATTGTCTTCTGCTGCATCTCCTGTAGCAATGCCCTTGGCCAATTACAACCTCACTGCCACAATGTCTGGTCCTAGCGGGGTAGCCATCTCCTATCCAGTCGTAGAAGTAACACGTACTTCTGCAACTTGGGATTCAGACGGGGGTGCCTATGGGAGTGGTTCCGCTATAGTTGGCGACTGGGGTTCACAGTTGCAGCTCCAGGGAAGCGTGGTTCAAGAAGAAATTTCTTTAATCCTCAAAGATGACTGGGATAGTAGTGATTATGGTTGTTATACTCTTAC
>CAZRCY010000246.1:0-1566 GCA_964598735.1 uncultured Candidatus Poseidoniales archaeon | reverse complement strand
TAGGGAATCTTTCTTCATACACGAATTGAACGAAAGAACAAGGTGGAGCCATGACTATGCTTACAGTCGACGTAGGACTTGACTCCGTTCATGAATATGCAACAGGAATTTCTGTTGCAGAAATTATCAGAAACGTCCATGGTAAGAAGTCTGGTGCTGTTGCTGCAACTGTTGATGGTGTACAAGTGGATTTGTCACATGAAATTCATTCAGATTGTGAAGTTCTTCCAATTCTTAATTCATCAGACGAAGGCCTCTACATTTTGCGCCATTCTTGCGCTCATCTACTAGCTCAGGCAGTTCTGGAATTTTTTCCAAACGCTAAGCCAACGATTGGACCTCCTATTGAGCATGGATTCTACTATGATTTCCATATGCAAGCTCCCTCAGAAGAAGAATTACGTTCTATTGAAAAAAGAATGAAGGAATTAGTAAAACTAAATCTGAAAATTGAACGAGAGGAATACAACATCGAGATTCTTCGAGAAATGTTCGCAGACAATCAATTCAAGATTGAGATTATGGATGAAAAAATTGGTGAAGGAAGTGGATCTACTGTTTACCGTCAAGGTGATTTTGTAGATTTATGCAGGGGCCCTCATGTTCCTTCTACATCTCATCTTCGATGGTTCAAGTTGACTAATGTTAGTACAGCTTTTTGGAGGGCAGATTCATCAAGAGAGACATTGGTGAGAATCTACGGAATGTGCTATGCTTCAAAGGAGGATCTTCAAGCACGTGAAACATTATTGAGAGAAGCAGCAAAAAGAGATCATAGAAAATTAGGAAAAGATCTACAATTATTCCATATTGATGAGATGGTTGGACAAGGTCTCATTCTTTGGACTCCTAGAGGGACAGTCGTGAGGAATGAACTTCAAAACTTCATTTCAGAACATTTGAATCGACAAGGGTACCAACAAGTATACACTCCACATATTGGAAAATTAGATCTCTATCGAACCTCCGGGCATTTCCCATATTACCAAGATAGTCAATATCCTCCAATTATTGAACGGGATACATTACATCGGCTTTCAGAAGAAGGATGTTCATGTGGTGATTTATCCAACTTAATGTCTGAAGGAGATATAGATGGATATATGCTCAAGCCAATGAATTGTCCACATCATATCAGAATTTATGCTAGTCAGCAACGTTCATATCGAGATTTACCATTACGTTTAGCCGAATTTGGAACAGTATATCGTTGGGAACAATCCGGTGAAATTTCAGGAATGACTCGTGTTCGAGGTTTTACTCAGGATGATGCTCATTTGTTCGTAACGGAAGATCAAATTGAACAAGAAGTACTAGGTTGTATAGAATTGGTAAAGGTAATTTTTGGGACATTAGGAATGGATGATTACCGTGTTCGAGTGGGCCTCAGAGATCCTGATTCAGACAAATATGTTGGAGAATCAACAAGTTGGGATAAAGCAGAGGAAGCGTGTCGAAATGCTGCATCTTCATTAGGTGTTGAATTTAGTGAAGAGCCTGGAGAAGCAGCCTTTTACGGTCCAAAGATTGACTTCGTAGTGAAAGATGTTTTAGGAAGAGAGTGGC
>CAZRCY010000245.1:0-1575 GCA_964598735.1 uncultured Candidatus Poseidoniales archaeon | reverse complement strand
AGTCTCTTTTGCAAATCTTTAAGGTCGTTCGCGAGACACAAGATGGCCATTATCTCAGAAGCAACTGTAATATCAAACCCGGATTCTCTTGGAAATCCATTTGAAATACCACCCAGAGAAACTAAATTTTGCCGCAAGGCTCGGTCATTTATGTCAATAACACGCCGCCAAACAATACGCCTACTATCAATTTTAAGGTTGTTTCCCCAATAAATATGATTGTCGATCATCGCTGAGAGCAAATTGTGGGCGGATGTAATAGCATGGAAGTCTCCTGTAAAATGAAGATTGATATCTTCCATTGGAACAACCTGAGAGTAACCGCCGCCAGCGGCGCCTCCTTTTACACCGAAGCATGGCCCAAGTGAGGGTTCTCGAAGGCAAATAATCGCTTCTTTCCCGATCCTATTTAAACCATCTCCTAAACCAACCGAAGTTGTTGTTTTCCCTTCTCCTGCTGGGGTTGGATTAATTGCAGTCACCAATATAAGTTTCGCGTTATCACGTTTTGGTTGTTGTTCTAACCATTCAAGTCCTATTTTTGCTTTATCATGTCCAAGAGGTACCAAGGCATGATCCGGAATATTTAGACTACTCGCTATTTCGGATATTGGCTTTACTATGGCATTTCTTGCAATATCTATATCACTCATTATTTTTCCTTTAATAGGATTAATGTTAATCAACAATTCTAAGTCAAATCTAAATTAAACCCAATCTAACGGTCTGTGTAAACACCTGTCCATTTTATGATTTCGTCCATTCGACATGAAGTAATCAAAACCCGCCCTAAGCTTTTTCTTCATCCAAATATCATGAAAAATTAAGATATAGATTTCACATTACTAAAGGATAGGATAATGGTAAATGGTATAAACTTTTTATTAGGAGTTTCAATTGAAGGTCGACCCAATTAAAGACATGTTAAAACCGCATTCTGATACTGAAACGGTAACGGTTGGGTTTTTAATGTTAAAAGATTTCTCCTTACTTGCATTTTCAGCAGCTGTAGAGCCTCTAAGGGCAGCAAATCGACTGAGAGAGCGTCCCCTATTTAGTTGGGTTACTGCACATACATCTGACCAAAATGTAAAGGCCTCAAATGGCCTAGAGGTATCCTTAAGTGGCAACATTAATGCACTATTTGAATGCAGGCTTGTGCTGATATGCAGCGGAACCAACGTAGAGAAACATGTCGATAAAACAACTCTCGCAATAGTAAGAAAATTAGCCAGAAATGGTATTACGGTAGGCGCCATTTGCAGTGGAACCTATGTTCTAGCAAAGGCAGGAATGTTAAATGATAAAAAATGTACAATCCATTGGGAAAACATAGATGCGATGCGTGAAGAGTTTCCTCATCTGGATATTACTAATGATTTGTTTGAAATTGACGGCACTCACATAACCTGTTGTGGGGGAACCGCAGCACTCGATATGATGTTGCATTTAATTTCACAAGCGCATGGAGTGCAATTAGCAGCAGAAATATCTGAAACTTTTATTCATGACAGGATTAGGGATAGTCATGATCGCCAGCGAATCGAATTACGTTCTCGCCTTGGGGTATCCCAT
>CAZRCY010000244.1:0-1622 GCA_964598735.1 uncultured Candidatus Poseidoniales archaeon | reverse complement strand
GAGGGCATATCACGGACAATTCTCTCAATGATTTCTTTGGTTTCAGATTCCTGCATCTCAGAATTGTTTTTTGCTTCCGCATCCTTCATGCCCTTTTCCTCAAGGATTTGGGTTTCAATTTCCTGGCCCGATGTGTTCGATGGCCAATGATAGATTCTACATTTCCAAGGGAGGTTCCTACTCTCCAACAAAATCCGAACTCGTTCAGCCTTCAAAACAACTTTCCGATCATCGAAGTAGAGATTGAATACACCGTCGTCATGGCTCAGATGAGTAAAGCATCTGTTGAAATCAGAGGATTTTATTTTCCCGAGAAACGCCTCTTCAGTGATCTTGAGTTGATTAAATTCTTGTGAGAATATTTTTGAAAATTCACTGTATTTTATGCCAATTTGTTGATAATCATCGGTAAATCGTTGGATCTTCATTGCATCATGTTGCAGGAATTCGAGATATTCTCTTGTCTTTTTTGGGTCTGCTTCATCATTTGCTGTTAGCGAGAAATCGTTGTGTGCCATTGAGTTTCTTAACCGCATAATTCTATGAAATTGTTTATTGTCGAACGGTGAGTTACCCTCTGGAGATTTTGAAAGAAGTCGTGCATAGACTGTTGTGATTTGTCCTTTCCATACCGGTCCAGAACGGACGAAATAATCGGTATTCGATGAAGCAATGTCTTGATTACTGATCAAATGCAATAGTAAATCTCGGACACATATCTCGAGATTAAGCAAAGATGACAGCATTCCATTTTTGTTGAACTCAGAGTAAATTATGTCTTGGGGTGTAATGATTCCAGGATACTTGCTGTCCTTAAATTTCACAAGAATTGGCTGATCATCCTCGCCGACTAATTGAACGAGTTCCTCTATGCTTCTATCTTCAACCACATAATGAACTACCTCAAGCTTGGTTAATTTCTTGCTGTAAACTTCTTTCTCCATAACATGAGAACCCGCTCCATTCACGGGATGAAGTAAGATTCGATCCCAGTTGTTCGCCTCAGAAAATAACCTGAATGCTAACTCTTCATTCCCATCTTCTCTTACAGCACCAAAGGGATGTTGGGCAAAATATCCTGCAGTACCAGGCTCGTAATCAGGTGTTACTATTTTTAGTGGATAATCTGTCGATTTTAGTGCCTCTGATTGTTGGCCACCTTCCCAAAGTTTCAGTGGTTGTAAGAGACTGAGAATGTGGACAATTTGTTTGCTTACATCAAAATCAGAAGGGACCACTCCATTTGGATGATCTACTAATTCGCCTAACTTCTTCAGTTCTTCATGGACCATTTTCGGATAATCATAAGTTGGAACAAAGGATGAGTTCAGATGTTGTTCATTGAAATCCCAACGTTCGGATGTAAGTTTAGAAATGAGCAATGTAAGGTATTCTTGAATGAGTGGTGAAGTCAACATGCTAATTGTTACAACGTCTGTAATCACGTCATCTTCATCGGTCAAGAATACGATGTGATGTTCGTTTGACAGCACCTCAAAGATACAACGTATTACAGGAGCAGTTTGGGGGAGTTTGGAGACTTCTTCGGTTGAAAGAATAAACACATCATCGAGATCTCCATCGTGAAGCCTTCTACGCCCAATCGCTGTAATAGGTCCGCC
>CAZRCY010000243.1:0-1631 GCA_964598735.1 uncultured Candidatus Poseidoniales archaeon | reverse complement strand
CAAATTTGTACATAGATATATCGCAATAAATACTAGAGATGTTAAAGCTTTAGCAAAAGGGATCGAAGTACTCAATCGAATAACTAATGAAGCAAGTAAACTCTTTATTGGTGGAACAATTAAAGAAGATAACGATCATTTCTTCTATCAAATAAATAATGAAAATATTCCGCTGCATCCATTTGTACAAAAAGGGAAAAGAGACGGGCTACCCTATATTTTCCAAGGGCTCTACAACAATCAGGAACATGCTGAAATAATCAGCACTTATTTTGGTGACGTTGAGGAACAAGAGAGTACAGAAGAATTTGATGAAGTTTTTGAACCCATGAGGCAAGCACTTAAGGGAGGTGCAGGGAAAGTTTTTGACCACAGCAGTAGAATAGAATTCTACAACGAATGTTTTGTGGGAAGAGATAAGGAAAGTAATTTGATTCTTGATTGGAGCATCTCTAAAAAAGAAAAGAACATTCTGCCTATCTATTCAAGTGCTGGCATGGGCAAAGGAGCACTAATAGCCAATACAATTACAGAACTAGAATCAGAGCATAATATGAATGTTTTATATCATTTTTGCGGCACTGGAATTCAAAATAATCTTCAAGCTGTCTTATACCACTTTATTTTACAAGGTAAAAGAAGTCAAATATGGAAAACTGAAGACGAAGAAGTAATACAAAAACTAAACCGCCTTCCTAGTAAATACCCTGATTTAATCAACTTTTTTCATTTATTGATTGATGAGTGTTTCAAACCTACCAGAAAGAACACCATTGGTAACCTTGTAGTTATATTAGATGGACTTGATGAGGCTGCAGTAGCCAATCCAGATTTAAATATCAGCGATTGGTTTAAAACCTATAACGAAGACGGGGAGCCAGATGGTGAATGGATGAGCAATGAAAATATAAGATGGATCTTTACCTACAGAGAAGGTTTTTACAACTTCCCAGATTTTAGCCAAACTGAAAATATTGAACTCGTTCAGCCACTTATGGGTCTTTCTGAAGAAGCAGTGAAAAATGCACTTTCAATTTTCAATCCTTCCGAAGAGTTTTTAGAAACAGTCAATGAAAGAGGAAAAGTAATTTAATTATTTGGCTCCACTTATTATTGATTCGAACATAACTTGTTGACAAAGTTGATAAGCTCTAGTTGCCACTGAGTGGTACTGCTCTAATTCAATATAACCATTAAAATTAGTGTCATCATTTTCTTCATACTCAATTAAAGCAGAACCCAAGATATTTTCCATAGTTTGAAAATTTACAATTTTAGAAATTACTTCATCCCTAGATTGTTTTCTCAAAAAAGAAAGAATAAAACTATTTAATTGTTCTTCATTTCTAACAGAGCCAGTTTTTAATTTTTCAAAAACTAATTTTACAAACTTGTAATCTTTAGCAATACCACCTTCTTTTAATGCAGAAATTACAAGGTCAACAGTTAGATATTTAGAATCAAATTCAGAAGATTTTGTTTGATTTTTTTGAGATGAACTATCATTACCAACAGATTTTTCTTTTTCAGATGATCTATCATTACTAACAGATTTTTCTTTTTCAGTGTATTTAAATTTAGCTAATTCCATTTTTGAAAAAATTACCTTTGGAATACCAGTTTTTGACTCA
>CAZRCY010000242.1:0-1654 GCA_964598735.1 uncultured Candidatus Poseidoniales archaeon | reverse complement strand
GGTTTTCTCATATATTCTTGCGCTACATCTGAAACTACGTCAATCCTCAAGGATTTCACATGTTCTTTTCGTGGACTAAATCTTTGTCCTTTGATAACGCCTACCAGTTTTCCTCCAACGAAAACCTCTCTATCTATCAATTGTTCAATTGCTAATTCTTCACTCATTCTATCATTCTCCTTATTTGTTCGCGTATCCCATCCCGCATTTGTTATCCTCCGGTTACATGCTGGGTACATAAAAGAATCGGAATATTATGGCGTATAATCCAATTGAAAATATAGCCAATTCTAGATATTTTCAATTGAAATTAATATCGATATATCATTATTATCGGCCATTTTGATTAATGACTTTAAATTTAATTATGATTGATTTTTGTTCATATTCCAATTGAAAATTATGAAAAAATACCATTATTATAAATTTCATTATATCATTTCTTCATCTCAATAAAATCATTTGCAAATTATTTACAAATCTTTTTTTTGATGTTTTTCAATTGAAAAATAGAATTCGCAGATTTTTGGTATATTTTTACATTCGTAACCTCTATTTGGGACCCACCTTTATCGAAGTTTATGGGAGGGAATGCGAGTCCGTTGGAGATTTTGCAATTCATTCGGGATAAATCTGGAGTAATGAGTTGCAGAACGAATGGTTTATCCGATGATGTAATTCTTAAGTTCAGTAAATTAGACTCAAAATTGAACCAAGCAATTGAGGAAGCAAAGGTGGCATTTTCTAGATTAATTGATGATTTTGGACTAGAAATATTGCAAATGGAAGAAACAAATCTGATTGCGTATTTACAATCTGCATATGTCAATTTTTATTCTCCAGCTACAATTAACCCCTATGTCGCAATATCAGCTTGTGGGCCTTGGATCGTTACTTCAAAAGGGGCAGTTATTCATGACAACGGAGGATATGGGATGTTGGGTTTTGGACACGCTCCGAGTGCCGCTGTAAACGCAATGTCTGAAAATTGGGTAATGGCGAATGTCATGACTCCGTCGTTTAGCCAATTACGTTTAGTTGAACGTTTAGAATCTGAATTAGGGCATACTAGGGGTCATTGTCCATTTACTAATTTCATATGCATGAATAGTGGTTCAGAATCTGTAACCGTCAGTTTACGAATTGCTGATGTAAATGCAAGAAAACATACTGACAAGGGAGGAAGACATGAGGGTGCAGAAATTAAACTTCTGGCTATTGAAGAAGGATTCCATGGGCGTACCGACCGTCCCGCTCAACTTTCCCATTCTTGTAAAGGGAAGTATGACAAACAATTAGCAACCTTTCGAGATAGGGATAATTTGATCCTCGTCCCTGCAAATGATATAGAGTCATTACGTCGTGCATTTTCAGATGCGGAAGAACAAGGTGTATTCATTGAATTAATGGCAATAGAACCGGTTCAAGGTGAAGGAAATCCTGGGCAGTGTGTGACCAGAGAATTTTATGATGAGGCAAGAAGATTAACATTAGAACATGGAAGTATGTTATTAGTAGATTCCATTCAATCAGGTCTTCGTGGACATGGATGCCTATCAGTAATTGATTATCCAGGATTTGAAGATTGTATCGCTCCTGATTTTGAAACATGGTCTAAGGCATTAAATGCCGGACAATATCCTCTCTCTGTTCT
>CAZRCY010000241.1:0-1690 GCA_964598735.1 uncultured Candidatus Poseidoniales archaeon | reverse complement strand
TAAGGTTGAATGCCATTGTACAGATACCCATTGAGGTTAACCATACGCAGACTACAGGGAATACAGCAAGGAAGAAGTGTAGACTTCTTGAGTTGTTGAATGAAGCATACTGGAAGATAAGTCTACCAAAGTAACCGTGTGCTGCCACGATGTTGTATGTTTCTTCTTCTTGTCCGAACTTGTAGCCATAGTTTTGTGACTCAAGACCAGTTGTTTCTCTGATTAGAGAAGAGGTTACAAGTGAACCGTGCATTGCAGAGAATAAAGATCCTCCGAACATTCCAGCAACACCAGCCATATGGAATGGGTGCATTAGAATGTTATGTTCTGCCTGGAATACAAACATGAAGTTGAATGTTCCTGAGATTCCTAGAGGCATACCATCAGAGAATGAACCCTGACCGAATGGGTATACTAAGAATACTGCAAAGGCAGCAGATACTGGTGCAGAGTATGCTACGCAGATCCAAGGTCTCATACCTAAACGGTATGATAGTTCCCACTGTCTTCCCATGTATGCTGAGATACCGATTAGGAAGTGGAAAATTATCAATTGGTAAGGGCCACCATTGTAGAGCCACTCATCAAGAGTTGCTGCTTCCCAGATTGGGTAGAAGTGGAGTCCAATTGCGTTTGAAGATGGAACTACAGCACCAGAGATGATGTTGTTACCATATAAGAAAGAACCAGCTACGGGCTCTCTAATTCCGTCGATATCGACAGGAGGTGCAGCGATGAAAGCTACGATGAAACAAGCTGCAGCAGCAAGTAGGCAAGGAATCATTAGAGTTCCGAACCAACCAACATAGATGCGGTTGTCAGTGGAAGTAACCCACTCACAAAACTCGTCCCATCCAGATAGCAACCCACCACGCTTGCGTGTTGAAAGTGTTGTCATTTGTAATAGTACGGTATATGAAGGGTAAAAAAGAGACGTAATTTAATGACCCATAGGTCTCGGTTAGCGGGTCAAGAACGGCCGTTAATCAACAGCCCTTCATTTATATATGTTAACAAATATTTACAAATCTGTCAAGCGTTTTGTCTTTTTTTCTTCGATTTTTTTTAGGAACTCTTCATCTGGAGTGAAGATGATAGGGCCTTCAAGGATTCTCTCCTCTAGTTCATCGAGTAGGGGATCTTTCTTAGTCATTAGATTCCTCCTCTTCCTTAGTTTTGTATGCCCATTCATCTGTGTGTCCTACAGACCACCACTTCGGTAGTGTCTCTACTGCATAGTTTTGTGAGCAAACTTTGAAGTCAGGTTGCAATAAAGCATCATTCTTTACCAGACTGTTATCAAAGAATTGACATCTGTTGTTAGGTTGTGCAGCAAACTGTCCGTTGTCTAGTGCAATGATATTAAATGTCTTATGTTCTGGATCGTGTTCTGAAAAATTAGTATCTAATACGGAGAAGTCAGGGTGTGCAGTATCAATAGTAAACTCATACTCGCCAGGGTGCATCTTTCTATCTTTACCAAAGAACTGGCATCTACCTAACAGAGGTTTTTCTACAACTGTAATATTATAATCAAAACAATCCCATAGTTCTAATACATCTAATGGTAATTGATTATCCCAATCTATATCTTCTTTCCATACAAATGCACTGAGAGGTAATTTATCAAACAATGCACCGTAGTCAGTTAGTAATGTCTCAAAGTATAAGGCCTTTGCCTGTATACTTC
>CAZRCY010000240.1:0-1695 GCA_964598735.1 uncultured Candidatus Poseidoniales archaeon | reverse complement strand
TGCGAATGCCTCTGCAGCCGCTCGCGGGGAAGCCCCAAAACTTCCACTGTGCATTTTTACTCCCGCAGGGATTCCAAGAATAGGTGTAGATGCAGAATCGATATTCTCCAATGCACCGATAATATCTCGAGTAGTACCATCTCCTCCTGCGTAGAGAATAATCTCCACATTTTGTTCAATCATTGAATTTACTACATTGATCGTATCTTCAGCACTGGTTACCTCTGGTGTATCGGAAATATTGGTCCATTTCCCATGAATTTTCATTTTTTCTGGGATCCATGAATCACCCATTCTTCCTTTGGGTAGGAGCCAATGAACATTATCCCAAGGAACTAAAGATATCTCAATAATAGAAAATAGATGTTCAAATGCTTCACACATCCTAGGTCCAGCACGATCTTCAGCACCCTTCGACCTAGCAATTTCAGCCATTCCATCTGATCCTTTCAGAGCAAGACGACCACCAAGACCAGCATCAGGATTAACAATAATGCCAATTCGCCGTTCCATATCTCTTGTCACAAAGGACTAGACCATCAAGCCTCGCTTTATTCCTAAGGCTTTTACCGAGAAAATCATATTCTATAGACTTTAGAGTATATGCATGGAGGATTGGCAACGTCGTCGATTGTCCATTTTATTGTTCACAGGAATTACGTTAGGTTGGATGATTCTTTGTTATATTGCATGGGTAGCCAGTGGTTGCAAACCATTTATGCCATTCATTTCTGATTTTGATTTGTTTGAGCCAGGGGATACCATGTTCTCTTTTGGTACATTTCTTACAACTGTAACTGTAGTATGGATAATGATCGAGATTCAGTTATTTAATCGTGAGCGACTATTCGAAAAAGATGCACATTATGTATGGCAGATAATCAATCACGCTGCATTGTTGCCCGGAATGGTAGCAGCATATTGTACCTACATGGTCGGGCAAACTCCTTGGGATGTAGATGGATATATGCATGGAACCTATGCGATCACCATTTTTAGATTAGGAATTATGTGGTGTGTAATGGCATGCATAGTAACGGCTAGGGTACATTGGGGAAGCCCAATTCTTGCAAAAATTCTTGTTGCGAGGCTTACACCTTCTGCAGCAGCCATTATTGGATTATGGCAGATGCTATCGAACCAAGCATCTGTCTGGACCGAAGATTTTGACTGGGATAATTGGAATTCTTCTCCTGTAGATATGATGGAATTTTGTACCTCCCGAGAATACCCTGCACTGGAGATTGCTGCTGCATGGGAGTTTGTTTTATGTCTTGGAATTGTATTCACTGTTACCAGTTTCCTAATAGATCTCCAACCACCATCCGATTTTCACCCTGAAGAAGAATAGAATCTAAGGGTTGGATTGAAGACGAAGTGAATCTTCCGATGTATCATGTCGGACGGGGATGATACTGTCGCCATGTCTATTGAAGATGCATTTGCACAGACATTAGCAGATATGGAAGATGCTCGAGAAGAATTAGCATCCTCTCCAGTTGAATCTGAATCTTCCCCCCTGGATTCTGCATTTGAAGTAGGGGTTGCAGATGTTACTGAAGAAGTACCAGAACATAATCCAGTAATTGCTCCGCCTCCTAGTCTCACTCCAGTAGGAGCACCTCTAGCTCCCCCAATGGGCGGTCCTCCCTCAGGTCCTCCGATGATGGGTCCTCCAATGGGCGGTCCTCCTGC
>CAZRCY010000239.1:0-1721 GCA_964598735.1 uncultured Candidatus Poseidoniales archaeon | reverse complement strand
GTAAAAGATGCTATAAGACCTACTTTAGAAAATTTATACTCTACAATCGATCGAAATATATCCTCACATAGTGGTATTTTGTGGTTTGAAGGAATTGAATTACTTGTAAGAGTAAATGGTTTCGATGCAGTTCTGAAATTTGTTCGAAGTATTGTAGATATATCTCAAAATTCAGAATGGACAATCTTGATTGTGGGAGCTCCAGGAACTATGGATGAAGAACAATGGGCACGACTCCGGCGAGAGGCACCTACTGTTGGTAGGCAACAAACTGCTGAGGAAAACATTGATGATTCACTAAGTTTTGTTTCAGAGATTGGTATTTATTCTCAAGAAATAGATAGGAATGTCCCTCCTATGTTATCGAAATTACCCCCGGATGGGATGGATCTAATTACATTGGACAGAAGATGTACCCAATGGGAAGAATTTGGATTTGATGTCTCGCCACTCCGTGATGCGATTAGTGTAAATGTAGAATTTTCACGTGACGTATACCATATCCTAGAATCCAAGATACGATTGGCAACAGAATGTCTTTCACATATTGAGAGATTAGGAAAATTAATTACAAGTCCTGAAAAAATAAAAATGAGATTTCGATGTTTTCAATTAACTGAAATAGAAAGTGTGAGAATTAAATTAGATGAAATGGAAAACTCAGACTAATTGTATGATCCATCACAAATTGATTCTAGTAAATTCTGCACCGAAATATCCCGTCTTACGTCACCATGAACCACGGGAACTATCGAACGAATTAGTTCTAAATATGGTTGTAAATTAGGGCCTATGTTCTCACTTCGATGATCTAAAGCAATTGAAGCAGTAATCATCTCAGCGGCAATAACTGAAGAAGCATTAGAGATTGACTGAATAAGTAGCCAACATGCAGTGGCACCCATACTAACATGATCTTCCTGTTGTCCTGAAACAACAATATTCGTTGCAGTAGCCGGACCTAAAGTAGCTCGAATTTCAGAAATTGCAGCTGCAGCAGCATATTGTAAAATCATCAATCCACTATTAAGACCCGGATCTTCAGCAAGAAATGCCGGCAATCCAGTGGTAGATGGATCTAATAATTGTGCAATCCTTCTTTCAGAAATAGATGCCAACTCATGTATTGCAAGATGTGCTGAATCAGCGCGCATACCTAGTATTTCACCGTGAAAATTGCCTCCAGAAACTACATCAACACCATCATCAGTCAAGAAAATTAGAGGATTATCTGTTACACTATTCAGTTCAATAGACAATGTATTTTCAAGATCAGACAAAATATCTCTAACTGCACCTATCACTTGTGGAGAGCATCTGAAAGAATATGGATCTTGCACTTTACCACAATCCGCATGTGAATTCATATTGTCACTTTTGTCAAGTAAAAATCGGATACGCGACGCAGTTTTCAATTGCCCTTCATGAGCTCGTACGGAATGAATTCGTTCATCGAAGGGAGATACAGAACCATGAGCAGCTTCAATGGATAATGCGAGTGCTACCTCGCTTGCTGATATAAGTGAAGAAATTTCATCGTAAGCAATACAGAGCCAAACACACATCTGAGATGTCCCATTAATGAGAGACAAACCTTCTTTTGCACCCAATGAAATTGGATTAATTCCTGCGTTAAATAATGCCTTATCTGCCTCCATTCTAACCCATTCTTTTCCAGTATCAACATCGACCATACCTTCCCCCATCAATCCAAGGGACAT
>CAZRCY010000238.1:0-1752 GCA_964598735.1 uncultured Candidatus Poseidoniales archaeon | reverse complement strand
TCATCTAGTACAGAATTTAGGAGATTATTGATTGAGGCAGGAGCACGAGGAGATGGCTACAACATTGTTCTCCAAGGGGATGTCGCTAGTCTCTCTACAATGACTCCTTTGGAAAGAAGAAGAGTACTAGAAGATGTTGCAGGAGTAACACAATATGATGAAGAGTTGAGAAAAGCAGATCGTCAAAGAAAACAAGTTGAAACCCAATTAGAAATGGTCGATGTGTTCGAAAAACAACAAATTGATCGTATTGAAAGCCTAGAAAAAGAGAGAGAAAAGGCATTGAAATACCGAGATTTGATCCAGGAACTAGAAGGATCTAAGTCTTTGTTAATGCAATCAAAACATAGAGCTCAATTTGAAGAAATTCGAATGTTAGGAGAAGAGAGAACACGTTACATTTCTTCTTCAGAAGAACTCAAAGATACGTGCGAATCCTCAGAACTTAGAGTTCAATTTCTGGATGATGAGATAGTCCGAATCCAAAAAGAGATGAATGCTTTACTTGGTTCTTCTGAACGTGGCACTCTGGATCGAATCAGGCGTCTTGAGATTGACATAGAAGCAGCATCAGATAAAGTCCTAGAATTGAATAATTCATCAGAAAGGGAATTATTTGAGGCTAAAACCCTAGAGAAAGAAATTAGTCAAGCAAAGGAATCTATATTGAAGCATCTAACGTCAATAGAAGATGCAGAAAATTGTTTAACAAATGCTAAGTTGGATATGGAGAAGGCAAAAACAGACGAATCAGATGCAAGGAAAGCCATGGAACAAGGCGATAAGGCAACAATGGACCTAAATCGAGCATATGGAAAGGCAGTAAATGAGGCTACCAAACTATCTGACAGACTTCAAGTACAAACACTACAAACAGAGAGGGCACGTCAATCTGCGGATATTGTTCATGGACAAGTTGCAGAATTACAAGATTCTCACAGAGATGCAGAGATGGAAGTTTCCGATTTAGAGATGGAATTAGACGATTTCGGAGGAGTAGATTCTGGTGAGGAGCGTACAAAATTAGGCCAAGAATTAATTCGCTTACAAAAAGCAGAAACAACACTGCGTCAAGAGGAAATAGATGCTAAAAATGCTAGAAATGATGCTGAAAGACAACTTATTCGTGTCCGCCAAGAGATGGAACAGAAGTCTGGTAGGTCTTCCCATCAAGCTCAGGCAGTTAAGGCAATATGTGGGATGAGAGATTCTGGAGAAATTGATGGTATTTTAGGGCCACTAAATGAATTATGTGTCCCCAAGGATGATTCACATGCATTGGCTCTTTCTCATGCCTTAGGAGGGGGGATGAATCATATTGTTGTTAGAGATGATGAGGTTGCGTCAATGTGTATTCGTCGTCTAAAAGAGGGACGTCTGGGGCGAGCAGTGTTCTTACCACTCAACAAAATGCAAGTAAGACGTGCTGGGGGCCGTGCATTAATGGTGTCGAGACAGAATGGAGTAGTAGGTTTCGCGGCAGATCTTTTGGATTATAATTCGGAAATTGAAAATGCAGTTAGAACCGCAGTTAGAGATACATTGATTGTTCAGAATATGGATATCGCTCGAGGAAATATGGGTGGTGTACGTATGGTTACACTGGATGGTACAGTTTTCGAAGCATCCGGTGCAATGGTGGGGGGGGTTAGTCGGGCTCCTTCTTCATCATTTGGTGGTGGCAAAGCTCTAGGTTTGTCCGTTGTTGAAAAAGCAGCATCAGCCCTAGATTCTGCTGAGATTTTACACATG
>CAZRCY010000237.1:0-1757 GCA_964598735.1 uncultured Candidatus Poseidoniales archaeon | reverse complement strand
TTAGCATTTATTGGAATTATTGCATCTATGTTTGCAGGTTTTCTAGGTGTAATGTATTTCATTATTTTTCGTAGAGTATGGTTGGTTGAGGATCCATTACCCATGCCGGGATTTGAGGCGACTCTAAAACTACTAGATATTGCAACAGATGTTAATGCTGGAGCCGCGGACTCCGCGAGAGAGTCATTGAAGAGTGTAGGCTTATGGACAGTACTTACAATGGGTTTCATGACCCTCATTGATTACCCAATTTTCTGGGGTAGGAAAGTAGCATCTGCTCCTGGTTCAATGGTAGATTGGCTTGCTGGCGTCCTGAGTGGAGAAAAATGGGGTTTAGCGTCTGTTTATACAGAGAGGTGGCTACATCAACCAACATCACTAATCAATCCAATTACCGGTGAATCACAATCTCACGCTTTCGCAAATGGAATCACACCATACAGTAAGACTAATCCCTTCTCATATACATTTATTGGACTTGAATTAAGTCCGACTCTTTTTGCTATTGGATGGTTCATGAAGTGGAGGCCTGCGCTTCTCGTTAACTTAGGATCTATCATAGCATGGTTCTATCTTATTCCCATCGCAGTTATGATGGATGTTCCTGTCTACGATCCTACTGTAAATGATTATGTGAGACTCAGTACATATGCAGATACTAGCGCCCCTCCAGTTTATCCAATGGTACAGTGGAAAGCATACAAGACCATAATTCAAACAATTGCAATCGGAGCAATTCTTGGAGGAGGTCTTCTAGGTCTCCTAAAGATGGCTCCTACATTTGTGAAAATATTTGCAGATATTCGCAAAGCATTCACGGGTGGGCAAAGCGAAGAATACATCGAAGGAAAAGGATGGTATGAATGGCCTTTGATGCACATACCTATTTTCATGATTATTGCTTTCTTTGCGATGATACTGATTTTTGCCGTAGGTGGGTTCCCAATTGCAGCAGCAGTTATCTTCGCTTTGGTACTGATTTTTACTACATTCTTACTTGGTGCTATTGCCGTACGAGTAATGGGTGAAACAGGAATAGAACCAGTTAGTGGTACATCATTTATCGTACTACTTATGCTTCTATTGACGTTCTTGGCTTTGGGTGATCCGTTAGGATTGACTCGGGAAGGAGCAGTTTTAATGGCATTGGTTGGTACTACGGTGTTCGGTTCTGCAATTTCCATGTCTGGAACAGTTGTTGCTGATTACAAAAATAGTTTGTATATTGGTAACCGCCCTTATCATATCTCTAAAGGAAACATATTGGGTGTTGTTCCCGGCGCAATTCTTGGTGCTGCGGTTGCAATCTTCCTTTCAGATTTACTTGCTACAGGTAAAATCGACCTCCTTGCCCCACAAGCAAACGCATTTGCCTCATTTACAATTGTTCTTGAGAGTGGTAATGGTGATTTTAGGGCTTTATTCCTGGGTATGTTACTGGGGGCATTTGCTGAATGGGCTACTGGAATGGGCACCTCGTTCGGATTAGGAATGTATCTACCTACACCCTACACATTACCTATGCTAATTGGTGGCGGACTACGTGATAAGTGGGAAGAAAAGAAACTCAAACCAATAGTGGAAGAAATTCGAGAAAAGGATGGTTCTGCCAAGGCAGAACAAAAGCGTGCGCTGATGCTGCTGATGACTTTTATGATAGCTGCAGGTGCTCTTACAGGAGAGGCTTTCTTTGGTGTTGAATCAGCTGTATTTGCCGTGACAGATGAATTGCAGGCAGAACACACATTCACCGAAGA
>CAZRCY010000236.1:0-1779 GCA_964598735.1 uncultured Candidatus Poseidoniales archaeon | reverse complement strand
AAGGCCTTGATAGTATCACACATGTAGTAATCGACAATTGGACAGGTGTTTCAGGGCGAACAGAAAAGGAAGTTATCAAAGTAATACAGAACTTAATTCAATCATGTAAAAATAGGTGTTCTCTGATTCTAACCTCGCCTATGTATGGAGATGCATCGGGCAAAGACGAATGGTCTATTCGTGGACCTGAGATAGTTCCAACAACCTGGAGACTGACAAGAAAAAGTCCTAATTCTTCGACTAGATTATTAGACACCGGTAAACAAATAATCCAATTGACACCTATTGACAACGGATTTTCTTTTCATGGTCATTCTTCGTAAGTTAATCCCTGGGACTCTGCTGCTTCTTCCAATAAATCACCCAGCATATCCAGCGTCTCTTGGTCTGGTTCATCAAATTGCTCGGGATTAATCGCAGCCCCGATTAATATATCATCTCCAGCGATGTGAGGTTGATTTTTTTCTATTGAATCAGAAATATTGTTTTTCCTCAATCTCATGATATACCAAAGCAGTATTGCAGTAATCCCCAGCATCCCTATGATGCCATACGTTTCGGTATTCATGATTATGACATAACTACACAGACCAATAAACTTCGGTTAATTCATCCTGCTTAGGGGCTTGGAGAGATGTCGCCGAGCAGATGGTGAAGGTTCCACCCAATCAAAGGTTGATCTGGGTGTGCTAATCCAATGACTTGTTTCTGTATATTTACATAATTTACATCTTAATTTCCCAGATTTGCCAGTAGATTTCAGTCGGACGCCACAGGAACATTGTGGTCTAACTAAATTACCGGGGGACGCGAAAACTGATTTTAATCGTTCAATGTGGATACAGCCATCAGGCGAAATTAGTCCCATCACTTCAATTTTGTCTCCGGGTAATAATTCGCTAGTCTTGGTATTTACAATACCGCCTTCTTTGAAAGATATTAATTGTAATATTCCTGACTGAGTAAGAATATCAACTCTGACATGTCCGCCCTGTTGGGTGATAGGTTTCGATAATACAGTTCCTACTGTTTTTTCCTCTAAATGATCATCTGAGCACTGATTGGTAATATGAATTGAATAATCTACAATTTCCTCACCCCAATCTAAATCCATTAGTTGTTCTAGGGCATTGAAAGTACTTGTCTGAGTCCAACCTCGGATGCCAAACAAAATCGGACATGGCGATCTAGGTGAAATTAATCCGCGATTATAGGTAGGATCACGATTCATGAATGTTTGCGGATGATTAATTTCTAACAATTCAATTGCATTCGAGGGTATTTTTCTATTTGTGCCAAATTTGGATTCGTGTCTCCATGCAATTGCCTCAAATGTTGAATGATTGTTTGGTCTCCACGATACTGCGGCTGCTGCGCCTATCAATCCATCACTACCTAGGTCAGAAGACAAATAGTGAATTATAGATGAATCATGAAGAATGCCATTAATATCGTTAAATTCCGCACGAACGCATTTCCAATAAATTGAATCATCTACACGACCATCCTCACAGATAATGAGTCCCGGACGAGCATGAGAATCACAGTCGTTATTTTTTATATGTGAGACTAATTGTGCAAACCACAAATCAATTGCATCTATGCATTTTTCATAAATTGGGAGGGAAATTTCGACGACCAACGCCAGAGCTGCATTGCCACGGGTTCTGCGTGCTGCAAATGGCCAAAGTCTGACCAATCTCCTTTCAATAGGTATGGCACCTATTTGGGTCAATATTTTTTCCAATTCATTTGCTTGCCAAGTTGTGCATCCACCAG
>CAZRCY010000235.1:0-1783 GCA_964598735.1 uncultured Candidatus Poseidoniales archaeon | reverse complement strand
AATCCTGAACAAATAGAAAAACGGGCAAATAAATTAATCAATTCTGAACCATTTCCGATCCTCCAATTGATTAGTCAAGATAGTGATGTGGTCTTACATGAAAAAATAACTGAGCTTTTTTTGTGGCTTTCAAATCAACTGTACATCGTTCATGACAAAATAATCGAAACATTGGTTGAGACAATCAACTTAGCGTCGGAAGAAATACGAAATGAAATTAACTCTACAAGCAAATTCAACACTCATCTTATTAGCATCAAGATGGATGAAATGTTTAGATCACTATCGCAACTCAGGAACATCTCCGAGCAGAATAAGAGAGCAATCGCTACTCAAACTCAAAACCTCAGGGATAAAAATGTTGACTATGAGTACAGAAAACTTACTGCTGGAATCATTGAAGATCACCTGGAGCCTCTAAGGATGATGATTAATGATGATTCATTTATCGTTCAGGTTATTGATAATGCAGAAATAACTCTTGGAATAATTAGAGGAAATTCCACTATTTCCGAGGAGTTGAAATCAAAGTCAATGCGATTATCTAAAGATATGGCCAGGACATCTACGAAGACAAGAGAGGATCACTTATCTGCATTCAAATCTATTCAGCCATTTTTAGATGCCTTTTTGAAAAAGCAAACAGACCTTGTCGTAGGGAGCCAGAAAGCTCTGAATTTAATGAACGAATTTGGCGTGAAACACTTGAATATCCCATCACGTATTACATTGTTGAAGGGAACTAGGGCAAACAATATTTTTAGTGATGCAGCATTCAAGAAATGGTTCATTCGAGTAAACAAGTCAACGGATGATTTTGAGTTGAAACCCATTAGTGTGGAGCAGGCAACATCTTATGTTCCATCAATACCAATTTCGAGACTTTCTGAACATATTTCGCAACAAACAGAAGTTGAGGATTTACTACTATTTATCATGGAAAAATACCCAAAACATGGATTGAGGCCTTGCATAAAAGCAATGATTGACTGCATGGTGAAAATAAATAATTTCCATCAGTTAGAATTTGGAGAAATTAAGCCATATTCTAGGGATAAAGACTACTTGGAGGTGGCATCAATTGGATATGCGAGATAGAATAGGAAGTGGAGAATTTCAGAAGTTGATTTGGGGGTTATTGAAAGGTGAGCATATTGACCTAGATTCCAAGGATTACACATATTTGGAAGAAGGATTTGACGACTTTCAAAATACGTTCAAGTCACTGGGTTTCAACTTGATTCATGAATTAGGCAGCGGCTTCTTCTACTTGCAACGCTCCAAGGTTGCCGACTCAAATGAAAAAAGACAAGCAAACCAGATTTCAACATTATTTTTTGTTGCTATTCAAGTACTACAAGATAAGGAAACAAATAAGACTGCTATTGATCTTCCTTACTTGCTAAATAACAACGGTTTTCCTCTAGAACATTTACTTTCAAAACGGACATTGCCCAACCATCTATCAAGGATTTTCAATGGCATCGGAATAAAATCAGATGAAGACATGATAGCTGTACTAACACGGATGCAAACAATGAAGCTTGTTGAGAAGATATCAGATAATGGCACTTGGAGATTCAGGAGAGGTATCGCTAGATTGGAACAACTTGCTAGGTCATATGCCGAAGATTCAGGAGGTGAAGAAGAATGATTGTGTTGGATGATCGAAAACTTGGTAGGGGCTTGAGTAAACTGGTTATGATAAATTCTGGTGTGAGTGAATACGTTGAAATTGAAACCGATAGAGCAACTCATTTGGCCGGAGAAAACGGGTTAGGAA
>CAZRCY010000234.1:0-1789 GCA_964598735.1 uncultured Candidatus Poseidoniales archaeon | reverse complement strand
TTGCATATATAGTATACAATGTGTTATTATTAACACAATCGTTCACCCCTTATGGGGCGCAAGTAAGCCGACTCGGAACGGATCGTTCATCTCCTTCGGGAGACGCAAAAGTTCGCTGAAGGAACGGGCCTAAAAAACCCAACTACTTTAGGAGAAACCAAATGGCAAAAGTCACATACAGAGGTGTCGAGTATGACACCGAAGAATACAACGCAATGGTGATTGAAGAATCCGAAAAGCGTAACCGTCACGATCTAATGTATCGTGGATTGAAAGTTAACAGTGGGGCAAAACCTTGCAGTTAGCCGACTAACATACTTGTCTACGAAGGATCTCTACATATTGTAGAGATCTTTTTTTAATGGAAAAAATACTCAAAGTAATTACACATCCAGTTACATATACAAACTTGATGATTGTAGGTACGTTTATATTAATAGAATTTTTTCACACAAAAGCACACTATACTATGGAGGTAGATGTGCATGGAGTATGCTTAAAACATCAAATGAACAGCTCTGTTACAGAACTTGACACATTTGAGGAGGATTACTAACATAAATATTAAGGAATGTTAATTTTATATGGATGGACACAGTACAGGTTACAGCACTACTATTATCAGGAACCATCGCCATCACTGCGGCCTTCTTGACAATGATGTACGTTATGGACGAGTAAATAAGTAGTTTTTCCTAATTACAGAGTGTTAAAATCCTCACAATAGAGGGATCAAAGGCACTAAATAATGGTAGAATTAGGGACAGAAAGATGAAATGAAGTAGTCTTTATTATGTTTTAACGTTCTAAAGGAGAAGAAATTTATGCGAAATCGTATGTCCCATAATCAAATGGCAGAATGGATTCATCACGACGACACGACGCTTGTTTCTCAAGACCATCTAATCGACGAATACTTCGACTGCATGATAGATTGTACGGACAATTACTGTAGACAAGTATGCACAGAAATTTTAAAGTAAATTAAAGTAAATGAACCTTAAGAACCCACCGCAAGGTGGGTTTTCCATTACCTATGAGTATTATTATCTACGCAGAACACTGTGAGTTCTTGGAAAAAGAGAACAAAAAACTACGAGAGGAGTTAGCCTTATTACAACAACTTCTTGACATAAAAACTTTTGGTCTTCCCTTGACAGATCAGGGAGAAGACAGTATGATATACAAAGATTAGGAGAATTATGCCTTTTACACTTATCCCAATAGGATTAGCAGTCTATGTTGCATGGACACTTATATATTATGATCCACACAGAGGAATATGAAAATAGGTGAACAAGTGAGATATCTAGGGGGTGCTCAGTCTGCTCAACTTATCAAAGGTAATACATACCTAGTAGAGAGAGTAGAAACTGTCTCCAGACACACACTCATAAAATTGATCGGAGTAGAGAACGTTTTCAATTCAAATTGTTTTGAAAAAGCAGTAGGATGTATCCGACAAGCGAAACCCCTAGACTACCGTGAAAGTTATGACAAAATCCCAGATCGCTACTAGCCGTGGCGAAAACGAGCTTTTAAAACCAAAAAAAGCGGAAAAAAAATTCGGGTATTTTTCTGTCCTACAGGGTCAACTTTTAGATCTTCCGATTTCGGACGTATATAAGCCAAAGAAAGATACTTACACCAAAGACGAAGTAGACGCTCTAATTCAATACGCCATAGATGAGGCGAGAAAGATTGATGAGGCGTCCATGGCTAAACATAACAGAGATGCCACTGTAATCAGTATGATTCTTGGTTTTACCACTCTGGCGTTGTTTGTAGA
>CAZRCY010000233.1:0-1824 GCA_964598735.1 uncultured Candidatus Poseidoniales archaeon | reverse complement strand
GCACATCGATGTCAGAGGTAGGATGGAAAGTTTGTGGAATTGACGTCAATCCTTTTGCAATCGCTTCAGCAAGAGGTAATCATCAAAATTCAGGCATCTTTGAAACTATTGAGATGTCTGTAGAAGAAATAGGAGAAAATTTCGAACGATCATGGGACGTTATCGCTTGGAATACCCCTTATCTGGACTCACCCCCTACAGACGAAGACCGCTTAGGGCCATTTGAAGAAGCATCTCTTTCATGGGAGGGTGAACACCCCGTGAGGAGGCTCTTAAAGCTTGCAAGTATTCCAGGAATGCTGAGTGAAAACGGTTGTATTATTGCTTTAGTTTCAACAAGTGATGATACTGATTACGAGCTCAGCAAAGCAATATCAGAAGGTTGGTCAATAAGAACAATTGAAACGAGATCTGATGGTGGTGAGAAAACGGCGGTTATTGCCTTGTGGAAAGGCTGGAAATGGGAGCCTCATTACGAAAAATCAGTAAGTTCCACAATGGAATTCTGTACCGATGACATGCAAGTCGGAAATTGTATTATTTCATCCGAACAAACTGGAGGGTATGGTAGGAAAAGTTCTCCTTGGATTTCTGTAAACGGAGATCTTACTGGTACATGGAGAATAACGGGCCCTGAACCCCCAAATTTAGATATCCAATCGATACACATGGCTGCTTCTTTGGCAATTTTTAATGCAATTTGCTCATGGAAAGGGAAGGTGTTTCAATCAACTACTTGGGTCAATAATAGTTTCAATGATTATTCAATCAAATGGCCTAACGATATTTTCTGTTCTACCACAAACACAAAGGTTTCAGGCATACTATTAGAGGCGCAGTCAAAAGGAGATGAAATTTGGATTTCATGTGGAATTGGGATCAATTCTACACCCAGAATTGTTGAAGGAGAGATGAAAGCAGGAGTTTCTGAAACTGGACTTGAAGGTCTAGAAAAACATGTACATATCCATCTATCATCATGGTTTGAAAATCATGAAAGAGTCCCAGATGCAGACAAAAATTTCCTCCGAAGAAGATGGTGGAATGTTGCTTCAAATACACATATTATCGGCAAGAATAAAACATACAAGAATCGAGTTTGCTTAGTTTCAGAATTACTACACTCCCAGTTACAGATTTATTCTGAAGTTGGAAAAACGGATTTATCAGATATAGAAATCGAAGACTAGTCACTGTCTGCGACGCCACTCCCCCCATACCAATAGGAAAAGACCTAAGATCGCAGGAATTGTTTCCAGTGGAAGTTGCCTTTTCACACTAATTCTCACATCAAATTCACCAGAGCCAGACACTGAAATATCTATTGGACCATCCGAAGTTCTTGTTGAGGTCATAGATGTCCAACTCCCATCAGATTCAAAGTTAAATTCAAGAATCTCTCCACCCACGTCAGCTTGGATAAAACATGTAAAATTAGATTGAGCACATAATTCACTGGGCATTATTGAAATTTCAATTGCATCGTCCGAACCCAAGAAACCAACATCGATACTAGTAAGAGCTACAAGGCCGTCATTTTGATCTAAATTTACTTCTTGAGAAGGCACCCATAACGCCATCAAAATAGTACCTATCAACATAATTGAGCCCATCAGAGATGAAAGGTCCCAAATGGGTATAGGTTCGCTCGTTCCACCCGCTCCCATATCCTATCCGAATAAATCAAAGGTGATGAATGCTATCTTCGAAGTTTAGGTTTGGTTAATCCTAGACGATCCCTGACAAGTCTAATTTTTCCTGAAGTAGTAACAGTCTCAAGACGATTATCCGCTTGACATTTGGAAATAAAAATACGATATTCAT
>CAZRCY010000232.1:0-1856 GCA_964598735.1 uncultured Candidatus Poseidoniales archaeon | reverse complement strand
TGTCTTGAAAATCTCAGAGGACAATATAAGCGTAGAAGAGGAAATGCTCTTCAGATTGTGGAAGTAGGTGGCAGATGGTCTATGGAAGTAGACCCCCGTCTTTCATCATATTTGCCTTCTGAATTAAGGGGGGACATACCCGATAGATTACAAAGAGCAGCAGCACTAATTGCTTATCATCAGCCTATGATGCAAAGTGATTTGGTTAATATGATGGGCCCTATTGCCTATGATTACGTACGTTCTTTGGCTCGATTAGGGTTAGTAGATAGGCGTAGAAAAGGGAATACACGGCGTTTGCAAACTACTCGGTATTTCGCCGAACGTTTCCAATGCCCCCATACTGAGCCAAAGAAAGTCAAAGAATGGTTTAGGCAACAGGCTGAAGAAAATGGAATATCGTCCCAATCATTGGTAGATTCAATTAGAGAGTTAGATCCAAAGGTTGGCGATATGGACGTTATTCCTGATTCTGATGGAACTGAGGATGATATCGAAGATCAAGATTGATTGCGATATTGTTCTAATTTTGCATCTACTAGAGATTGGGTAATATTGCCCCCATCTTGGCGTACAGCATCTGCAACATCGTCTACTTCGTCAGGTGTTGCTCCTGCACTCATTACCATGTTCCTCAAATGTAATCTCATATGTCCCTCCTGGATACCTTTGGTGGCAAGGGCTCTCATCGCACCTAGGTTTTGAGCAAGTCCTGCACATACCATTAGTCCGGCTAATTCTTGTGCTGAATTCGATCTTGTTAATTCAAGATTTAATCGTGCTACAGGATGTATTTTAGACGCTCCTCCTACTATTCCCACAGCAATAGGGACCTCGATAGATCCATTAATCCACCCTTCTTCATCAACCCACCATTTAGTCATAGATCGATATCGTCCAGTAATTGCAGCATACGCATGAGCCCCTGCTTCAATAGCTCTCCAATCTTGTCCACAGGCTAACCCAATTGGGGATATAGCATTCATTATCCCTTTATTGTGTGTTGCTGCTCTCCAAGGATCAGCATCTGCAAAATGATATGCAAGGATTATATCATTGATTATTTTGGTACCTTCTGATGCATTTCCGTCAGAAGAGATTGCCTCAGGAGATAATTTTACCGAAGCTCTTGCAAGTCTCTTTGTTGCTAAATTAGAGAGAATTCTAAGTAAAACTCGACCACCTGTAATATTTTCTAACCATGGTGCTGCTCTTTCTGCCATTGTGTTAACTGCATTTGCTCCCATTGCGTCCCTTGTATCTACGATAAGGTGTACAACCAACATCCGTTGAGATTCACTTTCGATTACCTTACATTCAATATCTTTACATCCGCCTCCCAGACGAATCATTGTCGATTCAATATCATTGCATTTTTCCATTAATTCTTTTTTGTTTTCTTCAATAGATTGAATTGCATCGTTCATATCTTCAACATCGAGTATTTGCAATTGCCCAATCATTAGAGGTGGGTCAACATTAGTAGTGAATCCTCCACATTTGTATGCTCTTTTTGCTATATTGCTCGCCGCAGCAACAATACTTGACTCCTCCACACAGAACGGAATAAATTTGGCTTCACCATCTATCAAGAAGTTCATACCTATTCCAACGGGTAATGATAACTGCCCCACTACATTCTCAATCATTCTATTTGCAGTATCTTTGTCTAACGATTCCGGATTTATCCAAGGGTGAAAATGTTCTGGACTAAGAGATAGGGCATTAGCCATTGCTTGATGTCTTTCTTCCATTGAAAGCGAGTAAAATCCACTAATTCGACTATCCATTCATCTGCCCCATTCGTATCATGCGTGGAGAGACTTGGATATGTCCCTTGTTATTTTTAAACAAGC
>CAZRCY010000231.1:0-1896 GCA_964598735.1 uncultured Candidatus Poseidoniales archaeon | reverse complement strand
ATATACTATTATATAAATGTGAGAGGGATAACTTAGATGGTTGCTACGCCCGAACGTTAAGTCCTATATGGCAGCAGTAGGGGTACAGGTGTAAGCGATTCCCGTAGCGTAAATTTGGGCGCCTGAGTGAAACTCAGATGAGTTCGCCCCACGTTGCTCTCTCACACTTATTATGGTACAATAAGGTATGAAGAACAAACACTTAGAACATATTGAAGATCATGTGCTTACTGGTAAGCAGGGAGCACTTGATGCTATCAAGTTTTTAGATACTAAACAGAGTCAGGTATCAGTCAAGTATGATGGCGCCCCTGCTATCGTATATGGAACTAACCCTGAGAATGGTATGTTTTTTGTGGGAACTAAGTCAGTATTCAATAAGAGAAGAATCAAGATAAATTATACTCATACTGATATTGAAAATAATCATGGACATATACCTAAAGTTGCCTCAATTTTACATATATGTCTTGATAGGTTGCCTCATAATGATGGCATATATCAAGGAGACTTTATTGGTTATGCTGGTTCAGATACTCATACACCCAATACTATAACATACAAATTTGATAATGTAATTGATGACATTATTGTTGCCACTCATACACAATATATTGGTGCTACCATACAAGAGTTAGATGCCAAGTTTCATTACAGACAGTCTAAAAGTTATGGTGTTCATTTTATTGATACAGGTGCTAAGATAACCAAAAGAAATTTCAGACTGAATTTACTTATCACACTTGCTAAGACTGTAATACCATTTGTACAGTTCCCTAAGAGTGATGATATTCCACAACTAAAAATAAATATCAATAGTTATATCAGATCAGGGCAAACACTTGATGCTAATAAGTTAGCAAGTGATACTGGATATTCAAAAAACTTATTTCATTTATACAATATGATAATTGAGATAAAAGAATTACTTATGGAAGGCATCACTACTACAGAAAATGTTGAATGTTTATTTGAAAATATGCCCTATGAGCATGAGGGTTATGTTATGACTAATGACTATGGTACTTTCAAACTTGTAAAACGTCAACAATTCAGTTATGCTAACTTCAATGCTAGACAAGATTGGAAAAAGTGATTGAGTCTTATATGATACAAGTAATAATCCCAACTTTTTATAAAGTCGTTGGTATGATTGCACCCACCAAAAATGTGTGCCAATCTAGGAAGTGGCACATCGCTGGTTGTTTTCTTGCCATGAGTGACTACAATTAGTACATACAAACAAAACACACTATGAAAGAGTTTAGAATCGTTGCTTCAAGGGTAAGTAACTATATCGCCTATGTTGAGGCGAATGATGAATCAGAAGCAGAAGCACTTGCTCTCAAATCTGATACAGATTGGCAGTTCCTAGATGATGATGCTGACTATCAAGTTTATACTGTAGAGGAGGCAGAGTAATGAAAGTAAAAGAATTACTAAACATTCTACATGATGCTGACCCAAACGATAATGTTGCTTTCTACTATCTTGAAAAAGATACTTTAGTAAGATCACAATTTGAATCATTCTTTGATTGCAACTATGAAGATGTAAATGGCGTTGTTGATTGGGAATTTACAGTACAAAATTATATGGAGCATATAGAGGAGAATGCTAATGACTAGAGAACAAGAACTAGAGCAACGTTATCAGGATTTTCAAGAGTGGTTAAATAACTGCCCACTTGTTGTTACTGATTATCAAGATTTTACAGATCAATTTCAAATCACATTTTCTTTGGAGGCAGATTAATGAAAACATTTATTATTCAAGAGAGATTTACAGGTTATGCTGATATTCATATTGATGCAGAAACCGAAGAAGAAGCACTCGCCATTTATAATAGAGGACATTATAAAGATAGTCAGTATTTTATGGACGATTTCTTTTATA
>CAZRCY010000230.1:0-1910 GCA_964598735.1 uncultured Candidatus Poseidoniales archaeon | reverse complement strand
GTTCGGCTATCGCTAGAAAAGAAAGTCGCGGCGCCCATCAACGTAGCGATTTTAAGGAGATGGATATCGGTGAAAATGTCAATTATGTTGTTGAACTGATAGACGGCCAACAGATAGTGTCTAAAACCAAGGTAGGTGAGTTGCCAGAAGAGTTACAAATCGCTGTGGATTCTTACACTCAACTATCAATTGAAGGCCGTTTACTTGAGTGAATTATCGGTAGGGATGCGAACAGCCCAAGCAAACCCATACCAATAACAATTCTATCTGGATGGGTATTTGGATGAACCCTTACAATAATAATATGTATCAATGAATTAATATGGATTCTCTCTTAGTAAATCACATGTCAGATAGATGGTGGATAGTAGAGTGTAGTTGCGGTAGGGAATACCAGCATGGAAAACATGAGATGCCTGAAGCAGGATGCTGGATAGATGAATGCGAGAATTTGATGTGTGAAGATTGCTATGGGGAAGAATGGGCAATGTGCGGAAAATGTAGTGAATCTTATTGCTACGATTGTGGATGCCGATGTAATGCCGAATGGGCCGAAGAAGTTGAGCGAGATAATAGGCGGCTTGGTATTGATTGAATTCAGCCGTAAAGGAACCCCTTTGAATCACCAGTAATAAGAAGGGTAGCGATTCGAACCTGATTCAAATTATGTGGGTTCGATGCTCACTATTGACATCAAGAAAAAGAAGTTTCCAAATTTCCAGATTCACTCAGAACGGCGACGTCTGATAAATATCCCTGCACCGAGTGCTGCAAGGACACTAATCGCGCTGAATCCAGGTAAGAATCCGGCATCTTCCTCTACAGCATCAGAGACTACCTCGTCCAATGCATCATCTAGAAGATCACAAATTTTGTCTCCATCCGAATCTACGGGAACATCATTGACATCCAGTTCGTTGGTGCCACACGCCTGTTCTAGAATATCGCTCCACCCGTCGCCGTCATCATCTGCGTCATCTGGATCTAAGATTCCGTCACCGTCAGTATCCAGTACACACTGCCAAACTGGTTTTGTAGTGAGATATGCGACTTGATTCCCCCTTGTGTAGAATACAATCTGCTCTGCGCCCATAGGAATTACCGATACTGTGTCGGGCCAAAATCTCTGGCAATATTCCAACTTCCTGTCACCCCAACCATCACTTCCGAATTGGTTGAAATTACCTGCCCCTGCAGTTCCATCAGGGTCAGTCATCCAAGTTCCATTTTCATTGTGTTGATTTACCTTACCATACCACATTGAAATGCGTGGAGTGCGGTCGGTCGAGTTGAGTAGATTTTCCAATACTTCTTCCAAAGCACCCTCATTACTAGCAAGAATATCAAAAGAGCCATACTTCCAACAATAAGTTGTGAATTCATCGGTTAGTTCAGTATCAATATACATGTAGTAATCTCGGTCCGGGTTCATACCTTGAGGGATTGGATAAGCAAATCCACCATCGTTCGCAGTAATCTCATTCAGGTGATATTGTACACCCACATTCCACTGCCCTTGTACAGTGCTGAAGAATGCAATCCCAACCTCAATAGGAATGTCTCCAGTCATTGTCCAAGAAACAGTCAGAGTATCTCCTACTTCTAGCTCAGTTGGAGTAATTGTCAGGTCAATTGAACATACACCCGTCAATTGGGGAACTTGAGCGCCTTCAAGGACACATTCCCAAACCGGTTTAGTAGAAAGGTAGGCATCAGTATTATATCGAGTGTAGAATATAATCTCTTCTGGAGAGTCGCGAAGTATAACATCGACTGTATCTGGCCAGAAACGCTGGCAATACTCAAGTTTGCGATCACCCCAACCTTCGTCTCCCCAATCGTCATATGAACCAGCCCCAGCAACACCATCAGGATCTGTCAACCAAGTGCCATTTTCATTGTGCTGATTC
>CAZRCY010000229.1:0-1920 GCA_964598735.1 uncultured Candidatus Poseidoniales archaeon | reverse complement strand
CGCCTATGGCATATATTCGTTTATTGCTGGTGCGCAATCGATTATCAGTGATAACGCCGGTGTTGCGAATTTCTATCCCGGCCGCTGGCAGATTCAACCCGTCAATAACTGGTCGTCTGCCAGTAGCAACCAGTAGATGACTTGTCTTTATGACCTCGCCATTGTCAAGTGTCAGTGTGATGTCAAATGGCTGCTTTTGGCGAACGCTAACAATGCTAACGCATTCGATGAATGTGACGCCCTCTGACTCAAGCTGGCTTTTGAGCATGGCAACAAGTTCGCTATCATCCCGTGCCATAACTGAAAAAAGCTCAATAACAGTTACACCAATGCCTAGTCTCACATGAGCCTGTGCCATTTCAATTCCTATTGGCCCACCACCAATAATCACTAAATGATCTGGTTTCGTTGAATCTGCAAAAATTGTTTCATTTGTGTAAAAATCAACGTCCAAAAGGCCGTCTATTGGCGGAATGTCAGGTTGTGAACCGCTGGCAATAACAAAATATCTAGCACGCGCTCTATGATTTTCCGACGCTGCTTCGCGTGGACCACAAAAGGCGGCATGTTCGGAAATGACAGTCACTCCCAATGCCTCAAATCGTTCGATGGAGTCATGCGGGGCAATGCCATCAATTACCGCAGCAATATGCGCCTTGACCGCTGCAAAATCAATTTTTGGCGGTGTACCGTTAATGCCCATGTGGGGGGCACCGCTGGCATGATGTGCGGCTTTTGCAGCCGCTAAAAGGGCTTTTGATGGGACACAGCCATTTTTCAGGCAATCACCGCCCATGGCACCCGCTTCGAACAAAAGAACGTTAGCACCCATTTGCGCTGCACCGGCGGCCAGACTCAGTCCACCAGCCCCGCCACCTATGATGCAGATATCACAGTCATGATGGATCATATGGCTGTTCCTTTTTGCCGTTCGGCCAGATTTGGCGATAAAGTGTCGGCAACAGCACCATTAATGCTAGCCCAGTCAGTGGCAACCAGATGTGTGGGGTGTTTAATGCCGCTAAATCAGGCGCTTCGCCCCTTGCAAGGAGATGATCAAAACTGCGCCCAAAAGCCACATATACAGATGTGCCAGGAATAATGCCAATGGCTGTGGCACTTATAAATTGCGTCAAACGCATACTGGAAAAAGCTGGCATGATATTGACCGCCCAAAAAGGGGCGGCTGGCATCAATCTCAAAAATAATAAATAGCTAAAAGCATTTTTGGTAAATCCGGCTTCAAGATTGGCGAAAAACAGCCCCACGCGAGCGCGAAAAAAATCGCGAAGTAGACTGCGAGACGCGATGAATAAAAGGCTCGCCCCAGCGGTGGCAGCCACCACAATAAGACCAATGGACGGCCAACCAAAAAGCGCGCCAGCGGCCAATGTCAGTGAGCTAGCAATTGGCAAGGAAAAGGCAACAACAGCGATATAAAATAGCGCAAATGCGAAATAGCTGGCGATACGGTTTTGCTCAATAAAATAGCTGATCTCGGCATAATGGAGAACGACCGTTCTCCAACTTATCAGCTCAGACAGTTCGGTTTCAAAGTATGCAGCAAGCCCGCAAAGCAAGATCGCTGGCAAGCCCCATTTGGCGATAGCTGTTTTGCTCGTATTTGATATACGGTTCATGCTCAAACATTGACATGGATGGGCTGGATTTTCCAATCAAATCAGCCTATATCAAAAAAGCTCAAAGTTCATTGTCATCAACCATGAAAACGCCTTAAAAAAGCCACAACCTCTGTCCACCTATGATACTATCGATAGTCTCTTTAAATAGACAGAAGCCTGCAAGGAAAGTTATGAGGCGCCGTCAACCACCACATAATCAAAAGCCGCGAACTGCTAAACAACAGGCAAATGAACGATTGGCACAGGCTTTGCGTGATAATTTGCACCGGCGAAAAGT
>CAZRCY010000228.1:0-1934 GCA_964598735.1 uncultured Candidatus Poseidoniales archaeon | reverse complement strand
GAAATTAAATCATCATCTGTTAAATGTGAAATTAAAAGTGGAGATAAAAAAAATAAATTGAGTGCTGATAAACTTCTGCTATCTGTGGGTATCAAACCTAATATTGAAAATTTAGGCTTAGAAAAATTAAATATAAAGATGGAAAATGGGTTTATTAGCACAAATGAATTAATGGAAACTTCTGAAAATGGTATTTATGCTATTGGAGATGTAACAGATGGTCCTTGGTTGGCACATAAAGCTAGTCACGAAGGTATTTTATGTGTTGATTCAATTAAAGGTTTAAAGACACACAAAATTAAGAAGGAAAACATACCTGGATGCACCTACTCAAGGCCTCAAATTGCTTCTATTGGGTTAACTGAAAAAAAGGCTTTAGAGTTAAATTATGAAATAAAAATTGGTAGATTCCCATTCATAGGAAATGGTAAAGCCATAGCTTTAGGAGAATCAGAGGGATTTGTTAAAACTATATTTGATAAAAAAACAGGTGAGTTTTTAGGTGCTCATTTAGTTGGTCCTGAGGTAACAGAATTAATACAAGGATTTGCAATCGCAAAAAAACTAGAAACAACAGAGGAAGATCTTATGGAAACAATTTTTCCACACCCCACATTATCAGAGGCTATGCATGAATCTGTTTTAGATGCATATAATAGAGTTATACATTTTTAGAATTAAAACCAATGAAAGTTAGGCATCCAGAAAAAATTAATACTTCAGATAAATTATCTCCTTTAAAACCTGATTGGTTAAAAATAAGGTTTAGATCGAGTGAAACTATAAGTTCAGTTAAAAAAATTGTCGAAAATAACAAAGTACATACAGTTTGCGAAGAAGCTAATTGCCCTAATTTAAGTGAATGTTGGTCAAAAAAACATGCAACTTTTATGATTATGGGGGATACATGTACTAGAGCATGTACCTTTTGTAACGTTAAAACTGGAAAACCAAACTTCTTAGATCCCTTCGAACCTGAAAGAGTTGCTATCTCAGTAGGTGAATTAGGTTTAAGTCATGTTGTTATAACCTCTGTAAATCGAGATGATTTAAAAGATAATGGCCTTTCTCATTTTTTAAGTACAATTAAGGCTATACGATACCAGTCTCCCACAACAACAGTTGAAATTCTTACACCAGATTTTTTGAAAAACAATAATGCAGCAACTGATATAGCAAATTGCGCTCCAGATGTTTTTAATCATAATTTGGAAACAGTTCCCAGATTGTATAATGAAGTTAGACCAGGAGCTAGATATTTTAGATCATTAAAATTACTAAATGATGTAAAACTTAATAATCCACAAATTTTTACAAAATCTGGATTGATGGTTGGGTTAGGTGAAAGTAAAGAAGAAATCATTCAGGTTATGGATGATTTAAGAACAGCAGAAGTAGATTTTTTAACAATAGGTCAATATTTACAACCTACAAAAAAACATCATGCTGTTATAGATTACATAACGCCAGAAGTATTTAATCTTTATAAAAACATTGCTTTATCAAAGGGCTTTCTTCTTGTAGCCTCATCGCCTTTTACGAGAAGCAGTTATCATGCAGATGAAGATTTCCAAAGTTTAAAATTAAAAAAAATTAATAAATGTCAATGAAATATAAAGAAAAAAAAATTTTAAAATATAAACCTCAACAGCTATTTGATCTAGTTAGTGATATAAAAAAATATCCAGAATTTTTACCTTGGTGTTTAGGTTCTAGAGTAAGGAAAATTTCAAATAATCAATTAAATGCAGATCTAATTGTTGGTATGAAAATTTATAGAGAAGTATTTAAATCTAATGTTTATTTAGATAAAGATCTTTCAACTATTGAAGTAGAATATTTAGAAGGGCCACTTAAACAATTAAAAAACAAATGGGTGTTTAATGAAGTCGAAAATGGATGTGAAATTGATTTTTATGTAGAATTTGAATTAA
>CAZRCY010000227.1:0-1936 GCA_964598735.1 uncultured Candidatus Poseidoniales archaeon | reverse complement strand
TTCCCACGGAGGAATTGTTCCCACATCTTCGGCTACTACCACTCGAAAATTGTTTTTTTGGGCTAATTTCAGAGCATTTTCGGTTTCAGTGTAGTGGATAGGAATGAATCGCGTCGCTCTCATGCTAGAACCCTTAACTGCACTTCTTTCAGAATGACTCATTTTGTTGCTGATGATTATTGCATCGGCTCCGCTAACTTCAGCTGTTCTAATGCAGAAACCCATATTTGTAGCATACTGAACTCCATCTAATAACCAAACAACTCCTCCAGAATCAAATACTTCTTGAAGAGAAAGATTTGGTTTCCTTCCCACTAGGGCTAAAGCAAGAGGATGTTCTGGTTCTCCATCCTTAGCAGGAAGTGACATTCTCCAAACATCGGTCCTACTTCCCTCTTCGATTTTGATGTTCTTATCTTTGCACATTCTTCTAATTTCTTCGAGTCTAGGTTCAGGATTATCTCTCTCCAGAAGAACAAGAGTAGCTTCCCCTGAATGAACAGCTGCAATGACTGCATCTACTCCTCGTCTTTGTAACACAAAACTACCACTTGCCTCTTGTTCAAGAGTCTGCCGAATGGTCAATCAGTGAAAGGTTTCATGATGGTCAGTGTATTCGTAACATCATGAAGGGACAGGCATCATGGATGTGGTTCATGTTCGGAGCAACTCAATTGCTACTTGGTTCAAAGGTTTCACCAGAATTGGAAATCCTTGGAATGATATTGCAGACAAATGGGGGCGGTTTTCTCTTAGTTGCTTTGTATTTCCTTTTCAAGCGAGATAAATTAGACAAACTCAACCCTACCTCTCGCAAGTCAGAGCGAACAACATTGATTCGAGGTGAAGATGGTCAGGTCCATGAGGTTCCAATCGCAACGAAAGACTCTAAATTCACTCTGGTGTTGAACATCATTTGGTTCGTAATGATGCTTGGTGGTTGGACTTTCCTTTAGTTGTGATTACTTTGGTCGGTGACATCGTCGACAAAATGATGGTCGATCCCGCCAATGACTTATTCGGTGGATATTACCCTTTTTTACGTCGGATGGTAATACCCTTCGTCTTGATCATGATTTTCATTTTTTGTTATGATTTATCAAATGGAAGTGCTTTATTATCTGCTATTTTTACTGGTTTTTCGTTGGGTCCAGTATTGGTCTTGGAGCGTTTAATGATAATTTATTTGATAAAACAAAACGAGAATGAAAACACATCATAATTGTTTTTTTTAAGCGAAGCGGTCATATCCTTAATGGCGAGTCGTTGGCCATGGACATACTCGCCTTCTTCGGTCTAGACGTTCTGTCAGGCATGGAATTATTATTCGCAGGAAGTGCACTTTTGGGTGGCCTACTCTTCCTTGCATGGTTCCTTTTAGCAATGATTGGAGGAGTTGCAGGAGATGTGGCAGGAGATATATTTGGAGCCGATGTTGGTTTTGATGCAGATCTTTCGTTCAAGGCCTTGACCTTCCAAGGAATTAGTGCGTTTACTATGATGTTTGGATTGATTGGATTAGCGATAATGAGAGCAGATTATGACGTTATGCTGGCTGTTTTAGGAGGTAGTGTCGCTGGAGGCCTATCCATGTATTCGACAGCCAAGTTGTTCCAGGGATTCAAAGCCTTAGAAAGCGAAGGTAACATGAAAATCGATGCAGCAATTGGTGCTAGAGGAACTGTATATCTACGTATTCCCAGTTCAGGGACTGGCCAAGTTCAAGTGACTTTTCAGGGAACAGAAAGAACCCTTGATGCAATGTCTAACGGAGAGGTTGAGATTTCAACAGGGACATTCATTACAGTTGTAGATAGAATGGGGTCTGTGCTAGTTGTTGAACCGTTAACTGGTATGAAAGCAAGGAATAATGACGAGTCGGAATAATTTTTTTCCGAATTTTGTGCCGGGAAAGGGTTGATTATCATCATCATTG
>CAZRCY010000226.1:0-1948 GCA_964598735.1 uncultured Candidatus Poseidoniales archaeon | reverse complement strand
TTAAGAATAAATCTACCAACAACCGGAGTTACTGGACGTAACGAACCAAATCGCTGTGGTCCAACCCAGTTAGGGAAAATTCCTTCGCCAAGTGATTCTTCCATCATTTCTCGAATGGCTAAAGCTCTTGACATTGCCTCTCTCGCATCGAGAGGAGTACCATTTTCGTCTACACATCCTCGTACAACGATAGTAAAACGATTTGCAGAATGAGCCCCCATTGCTACCTTCTGATGCGTTCTTCCAATGACATCAATGTCTACGTCTTTTATTTCGATGTCTTCAACACGAGATACTGGTGCATCGACAACCATCAATTGAGTTGTAACTGCTTTCTTATCCTTAGTTCCAGAAAACCAAATTCGATTTCGACTGATTTTCAAAGCACTAGTAAATCTACGAATGAATCGATTTGTTTCCCAGTCACGGAGTGTCACCTTAACCAATGTAAATCGGCCTTTATGATCTAGAGCAGGTATTTTCCCAACCTCTTCAACACGAAAATCTTCTGCTCTCATTTTTAGAACACCGGAAACACCGGGGAGGATTGTTGCAAATCTATCTAGACCAATAGATGAATCCATTTCATTTGGACCAAGCACGTCCTCACCGGACCGTTACAGAGAAAGAGAAGAGAAATCCTTCGATGCTTCCTTGACTACAGATTTTAGAATCTTAACTGGGTCTTTTCCCTTATTTGCTCTGATATATATCTCTGGGTCATCTAGGTCGGGGTGGCCACTAAAATAATTACAGTATTCGATGTCCTTGTGAGCATTTAACCGGCTCCTAAAAAGATGTAGAGTAGTATGATCTTCGTCACTAATTCGAATCCTCAATTCTGTGCCTTCCTTTAGTAGAACCTTCATAGCCATGGAACTTCCGAGTCATAACCCCTTTTTGAGGGCTTCCACTTGGAACATGTTTTATTATTAGCAAGTTAATCAAAAACAGGCGAATATACCGCTGGAATTATCCACTGTTCACCCACGGGTAGAATCATGTCTCGTACGGTAGACCCTCGAGACTCGGCGTTAACTGCTATCCTTGAACGTGCATCTCTCCCAATAATTGTACTAGCACTGATGATGACTGGAATCTTTGCAATCGGTTTCAGTGACCCTCCTTCATTTAACACAGACCTTACCACGTTTATGCCACCCAGCGACGATGATATGATCATTAATTCTGTAGAGGATCAATTGTTTGAAACTGGAGTTCCGTTCTACGTACATGTAACTTCAGATGACGGAGGAAATGCGCTTGATTGGAATGCGGTATTAGAGCAAGCAGAAATTCTTTCACTAATGGAACAAGAATCTGAATTAAGATCTACAATGATCTTATCAAATATCTCTGCACCAGGGATTCTTCAATTAGCATTAGATGAAACAGAAAGTGATGCTATTCTATCTGATTTCGATGATTGGGCATCATATCTTAATGAAACTGTTGATGAAGGTACAACATGTGCAGATGGTGCAAATGACGATCTTCGAAACGCAGCTTCTTTGGGAAGAATGGCATTGGTGCACAAAGACTTAGATTACGATGCCATCTGTAGTTGGTTAGAAGATAAGAATCAACCAGATCCCGTGCCATCCGCAAGTAGTACTCTTTGGATTCTAGAAATAAGAAATCAAAACGATGCAACATCCCAAGTCATGGCCGAAGTTCAACTTCGAAATTTCTTCAATGATGCAAGCGAAAATAGTGATTTACGATTTCAATCATTATCTGATAGCCTAATTAGCGATGAATTAAATCGAGAATCACTCAGTCAATTAGTAGTACTACTGGGGATTTCAATTCTTCTTGTTGTAATTATCTTGGCCGCCGCATTTAGATCAATTAGGTTCGTAGGATTCCCATTGGCAGCACTAACTGCTTCGTTAATTTGGACATATGGTTTGCTAGATGTTTTAGAAATGGAATATACAATTTTGAC
>CAZRCY010000225.1:0-1950 GCA_964598735.1 uncultured Candidatus Poseidoniales archaeon | reverse complement strand
GTGATGTGATATTTACACTAGCAGTACTAGCCCCACCACGTTGATCGATTACAGTTAGATGAATTAGATGAAGACCTGGAGTTGGTTTGTATGTAAAATTAGGCATTGTAGAAATAACCGTTCCAGTTGGTGAGTCGATTCTCCATTCATACCTGAAAATATCATCATCATAATCATATGAATCTGCACCAATGACTTCGATTATCTCTCCTGGAGGAATTGAGGTCCCTTCGGAAACATTCGCGATTACTGCAAATGGATCTGATGGAAGAACTTCAAGTGACTGAGTATACACTCTAGACAAACCATTTTCGTCAGTTAGGGTAACTGTGATAATATGTTCTCCAGCAGACATATAATCGTTATACCAATATTCAATTGTCCCATTTTCAACCATGGGTTCAGATTCAATATCGCTGGTAATTGTAACATTAAATGAGTCCCCATCTGGATCATAGGATTGACGGAAATCAAACAGAATTGGAGCATCGCTATTCACTACTGCACCAGGTTCAGGTGAATCTAAGATTAAGAGAGGCGCACTAGCCGACACGTCAATTCTGATAGTCCTCTGAGCTATTTGTCCTGACCCATCATCAACTGTCAAAGTTACATCATGAACACCTGCTGGCAATCTTGAATCTAGAATCCATCCACTTCCTAACGGATCAGCCAACTGATTTGATGTCCAGAGTACACTAACTAAATCGCTAGAACCAATATATGGATTACAGAGAATTTGAGATGAGGTATCTTCAACAGAATCACAAGATAAATCCCAGTCTCCAGAACCAGACGATTCGAATCGAATGAGGTCTGAAGAATCAGTAGAATATCCTGTAGATGGAGAAGAAATTGTAGCTATCGGTACAGAATTATTCACAACTAATAGGATAGAAAGTAATGATTCAGAACCAGAATGAGATGAATCCGAATCACCTACTCCCAAAGTGATTGTATGAGCACCAGGAGATAAATGGCCTATCCATACACCTTCAGGAGGAGCGTCTTGACCATTATGAAGATGTAAAGAGCGAGAATCTAATTCACCATCAATATTAGAATAGAATCGATAAGTGATTTGATCACCCTCTGGATCTACGGTACCCCTGGCATCTAGTGTAATTTCTGCTGATGAAAGATTACTTTCTCTAGAAACTTGAAGATCGGGAGAAGGTAACTCATTGTATAATTCAACAGACCAAGAATAAGTCAAAGGAGTATTCAACCCATCCCCAATTACAAAAGTCAAGTCGAAAACAACATTTGGAGAATCCTCGAAAGATATATTGTATTCTAGAGGACAATTTGGATTTGAACAGTCTCCCGGATCGTCAGCCCACTCAGAAAATGAGACATCTAAACTAGTTTGGAATGGTTGATTTTCAGGATCTACAGAAGCACTGGCATTTACATGAAGAACTTGGGTTCTGGATAGTAGAATTCTATTCGTAACATCTGCAAGAGGAGTTAATACGACAGAAATTGATGGGGGTAAATTTGTTAATTCAATTCTCCTAGTTTCAGTTGCGCAATTATTGGAAATATCACAGACTTCTAAAGTGATATCATGAGTTCCATCGGTTAAACATCCTGAACTTTGATTATTTGCGATGAAAAATGATTTGTTATTCTCACTACCTACCCCTTGGAGACAAGAATTAATGAGATTTCCGTCCAAACTGCTATTCCAGAAATAAGTCAATTCTTGATTTTCCAAATCCCAAGTTTCTGATGCATTGAAAATCACTTCACCTCCGGAAGGAAACAGTTGTTCATCGATTGGAGTTGACCAAAGAATTAGGGGTGGTTGATCGGGTAATTGGATTTCACAAATTGATATTTTATCGGAGTTTAGTTGCTCAGGTCCTGTATCATTTCGATTCGAAGAATATTCACATCCAGTCCAAAACTGATTGACGTTAGTTGTTCCTTGAGAAGTAGTTCTAG
>CAZRCY010000224.1:0-1951 GCA_964598735.1 uncultured Candidatus Poseidoniales archaeon | reverse complement strand
TTTATTAATTCTATAATACCCTTTTCTATAATTAATCTTGAGGGAAATAGTAATTTCCAATATCTTTTTTTTGGAAAAGTTTTTATAGAACTTTGGTTTTTAAAGATATTAACAGATTTTTTACGTGATTATCCAACTCCCATGGATCAGGTATGATTTTTAAAAAAACGAAAAATTGTTCAATAACTTCCCATAAATCTAAGTTTATCAAATTTTTAAGCCAAATTATATATGACTCGAATGGATACTTATTGGTGTATTTATAGGTATGTAGTGAACTAATTATGATTGATGTCTTTTGGTTATTTGAATCAATTTTACATTTTAAATTTATTTTATTTTTTAAAACAGACACAAGTGTTTCTATCCAAATGTCAATTATAGGTGTTTCTAAAAAGTTCTCTTTATAGGCAAAGCTTTCGTGATAGCTAAAATGATTAAGATTACCGCTTGAGTGTGGCATGTATTCTTCATACCTTGATAACAAGAAGAAAATAGCAGAAAAAATATCAAAAGGTATCGCAGATTTTTTACCAACTTTAAAGAAGCATTTTATATTTTCCCATTCAAAGGTTTTAATTATTAGATTATCCAGTCCCGTTTCTTCAAGCAATCCATACGATTGGAAAAATAACTCCTTAGAAACTGGGACACTTGCATAGCTAAATTTGTATCCTTTAAAATCAATAAATTCTGGTTTTGAATTTGTAATGTAGAATTTTTGATGTAAGGTTAATTTAAAAATATGATCAAAAATATATTCTATTCTAGGTGATGTTTTTGTGCAGTAAATTAAAATCATACTTAATTCGTTAGAAATTATTTTTTAAAAAAGTTTGATTTAAATCAAAATCAGGATTTAAATCCAGAGACAAATTTAATAACCTAAAAGAATCCTCACGATTACCATTCAAAAAAGTTAGTTTAGATTTTAGAAAATAAATCCATTCCAACGAATAAAGGTTTTTTTTAAAGTCAGGGCTGTCCAAATAAAAATTTAAAGCACACAAACCTGAATCAACTTCTTTCCCAAAAAAAGAAGTTATCTGAGAAATTTTAATTGGAAAATTATTTGATTGTTTTGAATAAAATTTTTTTAATTTCTCACTTTTACAAATGGAAAGTCTTGATAATTCTTGAAAAAATGCATTTAGATAAAATTTCGACATTTCATTGTTTTCATTTTTAAAATAAATTGTTGCCGTGGACAGATAGCCGTTTATTTTACTTATTTGAGTTAGTTTTTCAGCAAGTCTGTAGGCTTTCTTTTTATCACCTCCAAGAATTTTAGGCAAGCTATAAAGTACATCAATATAAGCTTCTAGGGTTGGGATATGAGTCGGATCTAAATCCAAGGCTTTGGAAAAACATTCAAGCATTTCATTTAAGTAAGTAACTGAAAAGAGATTCTTTTTTTTGAAAGCAAGGATTCCGTTAGTTCCTCCTAGTTGGTAGAGTAAATCAGGACTTTCTCCCTCAATTTCAATCCGGCGATCAAGTAATAATATAACTTTTTTTAAGTCTCTGAATTTTGAAGCTACCAAAATCTCTTTTTCGATCATTTCTATTTCGGATAATTCGTCATTTTTCAATTTTTGGACTTCTTGTTCAAAAATTTCATTATTGCTATCAGATTTGATATTTATAAAATTTAGATTTTCAAAAGGATGCTCTTTTTGACTGTATAAGTTTAAAAAAATTAGAAAAAAAAGTAAATAATTATTCAATCTGATTAGAATTTAAAGAATCCCATAATTCATCTTTAAGTGAATTTAATCCCAAGTTGATTACAGAAGACAAAACTAAAACAGAAATTGACTTAAAATCTTTTTTTACTTTGTCTAAAAAAAGGTCTCTTTTTGATGCTTCAATAAGGTCAATTTTTGATATTGCAACAATAAACTTTTTGTCCAACAATTCTGGATTAAACTTTAACATTTCTTCTCTAAGA
>CAZRCY010000223.1:0-1952 GCA_964598735.1 uncultured Candidatus Poseidoniales archaeon | reverse complement strand
TTCTGAAAATTCGAGAAGTCCACGGGCAAGATCGTCGCCCTGGGGAGAGAGGAGATTTGAGCAAGTATACATACGCCCTCTCCAATCAAAACACCAAGCATGCCAGAACTCTCCAGAGTTGTTTTCTAGAATATCATGTGCTAACCACATTGAGAAAATCCATTCACGTACTTGACTTAGAGAGAAATCTGGGAAAGGATCTGAATAATTGAGTTGATACCCAAATTCAGACTTTGAAATTTGGAATTTTCCAATCATCTCATTAATTCGTTGTTTTAACAGTTCTCGACTAATTATCCCCACATATTCATTGATGCTCCAACTGGTTTGTTGGAGAATATTCAGGTTATCAATAGCCTTTTGTGAAGGTTCAAAGCGCTTGATGTTAAATAGCGATTCGGAAGCATTGTTCTGAATGAGGGGGTTCTTTAATTGAGCATTTTTTGTGATAAAACCGCCTTCTATTGGATTGAGTGTTCGATCCAATGGAGGTACATACATCGGGTCAACTCGGTCTATAGTAAAATAATCAATCAAGTCTTTTTCATACGTTGAATCCTGTTGTGACCTCAGATTTGAGAATCGATTGACTAGGTCATTCTTGAACTCTGTTCGAAATTCAATCATCCACATGTCATGTGAATACTTCTCTTGTTCAATGTTGAGATGGTCGGGTGAAATCTTATTGGCTTTGATCATTGTTTTCAGGTCAACGATTACCAGTAAAATTTGTGCAGCAAGTTTCTTCGCCCATCGAAGTTGGTTGTTCGCAGGATACCCCTGCTTATCATCCGTGAAAAATATTAGTGGCTTGAATTTGACAAGTTCTGTAGCCATCATATTGATTGCTTTCATAGAGAGGAGGTTCAAGTCCATGGTTGCTGAATTTTCAGAACGCTCAAACTGAAGTTTTTCTCCGTTTGGCATGATCAAGATGTACCCCTCTTGACCTGCGACGTACAAACTTGCCTGGAAAGCCTCAGCTACAGCGGCTTTATGTCGCTTCTTAGCAAATGAACTTCCATTAACCAAACCTGATTGAATCACGATTTTACCTGACTTTCGCTTTTCAGCGGTGGAACGGACGAAGGAATTAGGCTTCCCTATATCGATCTGATGTTCAACGATTGCATCAAGATATTGATCCATGTCCCCTTGTCGGATTGAACGAATGAGTTCAGCCTCTTCGGGTAGAACAATGTCACTAGGAAGTGGGGCTTGCTCAGGAAGTGTGAAGTCAACTATCGTTCCTGTAAATGACTTGTTTGGATGACTTAGAGAGGATCCAAGTAGTCCAGTAATTAGCGCCTTTAGGGCGTGTTCAGCCATCCTCTCAAAGTAGACAGAGTCTTCTTCTTTACTGCCCAAACCTACCGTAGTCATCCACAAATCCTTTCCACATTTTGGACAAGATGTCTCTTCACTCGAGCAATAATTAAGATAAAGCATAGCACGATAAACATCCCGATTGGTATGGAACATATTGAATAGCTCTGTCTCATCAAAATTATCCTCCAGTTCATGATTGAAAACGGACATTACACCGCAATGATTTCCAACAATATCTCGGAAACGTTTGAAATTAATTTCTCGGATGGTTGCGTTTGCATGAGGTTTCATCAACTCTCCTACTTTTTCTTCGTCATTTTCAAGAAGTTGAATGAGGATTGTTTTAGCTCGAATCCACAAGTCGCGATTGTTTGAAGCAGGAGTACGAGAAATTGAGTGGCCACATGTCTTCCCATCAGTCAGTTTTCCGTTGCATTGAATTGTTCGATCCCAGATTCGAATGCTATCCCATGATCGGAAATTCGAATCCTTCGAAGACCACTCCATAGAACGGTTTTCTTCCCAAATTTGTTTGATTTTCTGGGCGACAACAGGAGAATGTTCTCGAATAAAATCACCGAAAATCAGACTGATTTCGGTTTCCTCCAAATCGAAGTGTTCAG
>CAZRCY010000222.1:0-1959 GCA_964598735.1 uncultured Candidatus Poseidoniales archaeon | reverse complement strand
TGCCTGATTCAGACCTAGATGGAATCTTAGATGGTGACGAAGACTTTGATAATGATGGATTAAATCGTACTGGAATGATGAATAGATATTGTCCTTCTTGGAATGGCGGTACTGGCACATGTCACATCGATCCTAATAGTCCAGATGGAGCTAGTTTTTATGACGATTTAGAGAATTACACTAATTATGAAGAGTACCAAAATGGTACCTCTCCGGTATACAATGATTCGGATTTGTGCAATGGAGAACGGTGTCCAGATGGTTTACTAGATGGATACGAGGTATTCCATAAAGACTCTGACGGTGATACTATGTGGGATGGTTGGGAATACTATTTTTCCTTTGATCCAATGGATCCTAGTGATGCAAACATCGACAGTGATGGTGATGGAATTAGTAATCGTTGTGAATGCGATTATGATTCAAATCCTAAAGATAGTAGTTCATTCCCCAAACAAGGTGAAATTTGCGATGATTTCGCATAATTGAACATTTTGAAGTAATTATTATTGCCATAATACACAAACGTAGCATGTGGATAACAGGCTATCGTTCATCATTCTGGCGGGTTTAATCCTTTCAATGATGCCTTATAGTCAACATAATCTAAATGATAATAATAATAACACCTCTGTTTATGATTCTATATTAATAATCGATGACGGATATGTACAGAATTTCACTCAATCTGGTAATCTTACGTTATCAATGAACTGGATCCCATCAAATAGTTCTAACATTACTTATGCTGTAATAGATGATGAAATAATAAGATATTCAGGTAATATTGAGATCAGTGACTCTATTTCTTCTTACAAAATTCCAATTCATCATCATATCATCAGTCCATGTATTTGTGTTATTGAAATCAAAATATATACGGAGTCTAGTAATTTAGTTACGGAAAGAGTATTATTGAATGCTAAAAATAATATGAATTCTGATAGTTTCAAAATAATATCAGTTAATGATAATGAGTTAATTTCAACGGAAATATTTGATTTAGAGAGCGCCGTATTTGTACCAGAATCTACAGATATGTTTAATATTAAATCGACTATAATTAATGAAAAAATCGAGGGCTGTATTCATGGTTCAATATCTAAAAATAATGTAGACATAGATAATGTTAGTGGAACTGTTGAAGAATATTCCATCTCATCTGTCGTAAATGGGAAGGTGAATTTACAATATAATTTATCATCATTTGATGATGGTTGGGTCTCAATATATCTTGAGATTGGAAAAGAAAATAATTATACTAGCAGAATTGGTTGCATTTCAACCAAAATTGATCTCAAGTCTCCGATTATCACAATAGATGCACCAATACAAATCGATGAGAGAATTGGATTATTGATTATCGATTCTTCATCAACAATTGACCCTTATTGGGGTAGAGATAATTTGCAATATTTTTGGACACACCAACAAATCGATGATCCATATTCAATCCCAATAACACAACAAGGTGATAATACTGGAGTGTTTACGTTCGATGGGGGTAATTCTGGTACATACCGATTTAATTTGACTGTAATTGATTTAGCATCACATTCGAGTAGTCAATCAATAACTATCAATATAGTCAATATTAGGCCACAAGCTAATATGAGAATTGACTCAGTCCCAGTAACAGATGGTCAGGTAATTAGATTAACAAATGAACAAAGTTGGAATGTTGATGCGACCTATACATACGATACACAAAATGATATTGATAATTTAAGTTACACCTGGTTTTTAGATGGTAAACCGATTATGTCGGGTATAGATAGGGTACTGACTAGGCCTGAAAACGATAATGAAAAGCATGAATTGACATTAATGGTTGAAGATAATGATGGAGCAGTTGATTGGGTAACAGTAACAATTGGTATTGCCGGTACACCATCAGATCCAAATGAAACTTCAGCATCAATAAAAATTCTTAGTAGTTCCTACCCACTTCACCAAATA
>CAZRCY010000221.1:0-1967 GCA_964598735.1 uncultured Candidatus Poseidoniales archaeon | reverse complement strand
GGTAGCGTTGTATATGGCCCATGGAAACCCCTTGCATCTAGATTGTTTGAATACATCAGTGTTAAGGGCAAACCCATCTAAATAGACGTAAAATCATTCTACGACGATTCGATTTTGTTGATTTCCGATAAGACGAGTTCCGATAATTCAAGGATTGCCCTGACGTGGCGTGTAACGAAATTATCTCCTATATCTCCGCTGTGGACAAGCTGATTTCTTAAGTGCCTAGCTTGGTCAGAGAAGCGATGGAGTTCACCGTCATCAGAAAGGACGGGAGCAAGCAAATTTATGAGCACTTCTGAGGATGGATCGCCATTTCTTGGCGTGAAATAAGAGAATTTAGATCTTAACAGATTCCTACAAAACAATTCCTTGTCATCATTTTTCTTCAAAGGGAAGTTAAACACCCGTGTGAGAGGATGTCTGGTATTAGTTCTTGGATCAATTATTTCCTTGCATATTTGCAGTTCTTCTTTGGAAGGCATGTATTCAGATGAGTTCAAAATTCCTAAAATATGTGTGTTATTTTTCATGTTAGAGAGGTAAATTTTGCTGACTGCTTCCGTTTCTTGTCTAGAATTCCATGATAATTTCGCAATATCAGTAAGTGCAACTTTCGGGTGATTCCATAATCTAACTGCGTTTAGTTCAAACAATGTAAATGCATGAATTAAACAATCGTCTATGTCGCCACGCTCAACAGCGGATTTAATTTTTTGATTCAGTCGAATTGAACCATCCTGAAGTGATGGATAGTCTGCTAGAACGATAGGTTGGTTGTTAAATGAGGTCTTCGCAATCTCCAATTCCTCTACGTTGGAAACACCTCTTTCCTCAATCTCAATTAATTGCTCCTCGGACTTTGCACCTGTTGAAATATACTTGTCAATAACTGATCTGTCAAGTGTACGGTGCTCAACAATGTAGCTTAGGTGTTCGAATGTCAGATTCTTTTTACCGAGAACGATTCCCAAAGTCTGCAAAAAACTATCAACCATTGATTCAATTAAAAGTTCATTATTCTCTTTCTCACCCCAACCTAAGAAAGCGCCAATCAGGTATTCATAATCACGCTGTTTCGATAATAGATACTCTTTTTCGATTTCTGAAAAAGTCTCATTTTGACTGTTTTCTAACACTTTAGAGTTGAATTCATTAATTATCTGATATCGTATGCTGTCTACAACCTGTTTGTCGTCAGGCATATCCAGTAGGTAATTTTCCTGAACGTTCGCCAATTGTAGTTCAAATTCAGAAGTTATAATCTCAGCGAAATCGTTCAAAAATCCTTTGCTACCTTGGTTTATCTTTGTTGAATCTACAGAAAAACGTGGGAAAACGTATCTCAAGATGAATGAAAGAACGCTCCTAGGCTTAAGATATCCATCTCTAGCTTTACGTTCCAATTTAGAAACAAATTGCGACTTTAAATTCTTGGATTCATACAACCTAGTTGGAAGATTATAGATCGGCAACAAATCAGCAAGAGCGGGGTATGTATCAATTGGAACAACCTCTGGAAAAGTAGTCTTGTGTACAATACCTGGACGCATCTCAAAAACACTCGAAGATGTGGAGTAGAGTGTATCAGATTCTCTGTAGTTTTCAAAGTCCTTTGTGGTAAATTCAATGACTGTATCCTTGGGTTTAAAATCAACAGCATTGATAAGTTTCACAGGTTTTGTTTCTTTGAATTTGGAGGCTAATTTCTTTAGTACAACTGAAACCATTTGGGGAGATAGAGAAACATCGTCAGCGATGTCTTTTTGCGATAGGCCATTTCCTCTCAGGTATTTGATTCGCTCGATTTGTTCTTTGGTCGCCATGAGAAATGCTAGATACAACTCCTACATAAAACATTGGAATTATTCTAATCATTTTAGAACAATTCCTTACTTCAGGATTACCATATGTTACTGATCTCGTCTTCAAGGGTCCCCCTCGTAGTCCTATACGACATAGAGGGT
>CAZRCY010000220.1:0-1972 GCA_964598735.1 uncultured Candidatus Poseidoniales archaeon | reverse complement strand
GGTCATATTTTGTCCATTAAGATAAACAGAACCGGCGCTAGGCTTCATCAATCCACCTAATGCTTTCAACAAAGTTGACTTTCCACTTCCCGATGGACCTACAACTGCAACCGCTTCTCCAGGTTTTATCGAAACGGAAAGACCTCGAAGAGCAACAACATTCCCATCTTCTTCATTTGAAGTATAGACGTGGTACAGATTTTTTGCCTCCAAAACTGGAGTGTCATCATTTAGTCCTCTGTCTTTCATATTCATTCCCCCTTCAAAACAATAGCAAGATCCGATCTCAAAGCCTTGGCTGTCGTCAAAGTCAATGCCAATATTACTGCAACTAAGACTGCAATACTAACCATCGCTAAATCAATCCAAGGCCAAATTAATTCACGTTCAATAACTGTTGATGCCCCACCAAATATCTGGAAAATAAAACCAAATATCGAGAAGAATCCATTGAATGATTGAGCCACACCTGCTCCTAATACTAGACCTAATAACATGCTAGCAACAACAATTGCAAGAATCTCAAATAAAACCAGACGCATTACTTGTCTGGGACTTGCACCTATCGCCTGTAATATTGCCATCTCTTTCTTCCTCTGAGAAAGAACAAGAGAAAGGAATACAAACGCAGATGCAACTGATCCAATGGCGGCGACAACGAACTGAAGGCTGAGTAATCCAGGTGTACCAAATATCAACCCCCCATTTCTTTCAACGGCTTCTCTAGCGGTGGTCAAATCTGATACTCCGGTTACTGAATCATTGGATTCAATCTGAACTCTTAGATTTGTTAGAGCATCCTCATCGGAATCTGCTAGATGTTTATCTCCTGAACCAACCCAAATATACCACTGAGTTGAAGTGATTGTAGTATTTGTATCCATATCTGTAAGAGTTCTGTAGGTTGACTCTCCAATAATTAGTTTATCTTCTGCCTCTGCAGATGGCAAGCCTGGAAGATATCGATGACGGCCAAGGTGATTAAGCTCAACATTAAATTCTGATTGTTCGATGGAAATAGTCGTTTGTTCTGATAGAATATCCATTACTTGGTCTGGAGGCATCATTACAAGTCCAGATTCGCAATCAGTAACATTAGCAAGAGAGCCATCTGGACAAATAGCATCTCCAAGTTCAAGGCCAGAAAGATTGGCAATTCCAAACATTCCTGTCATGTCTGCACCACTGAAATTAACTCCAGCTAGAGGGTTTCCAAATCCAAAATCTGGAGCAATCATTATTGTTTCGGATAAATCTGTATTACTCAAATTAGCCCCGTTGAATCCAGTATAAAAGAAGACTGCTCTTTGCAAATCAGAACCACTGAAATCAGCACCAGTAAGAATTGATTGGGAAAAGTTAGTTCTTCGAAGATCTCTCTCCGACAGATCTGCTCCAGTCAGGTCAAGAAGACTCATGTCTCCTCTCCATGGATATTCCTCAAAGATAGGAGCTAATGCTTCTTCAGACATGAAATCATCGAGATCAGGAGAAGAAATATTCAGTCTGGCACTGGTAGAAATAAAACCAACTTGTTCTGAGGTATTCTTGTCTTCAAAAGTTGGTTCAAATGTATCCCCTAAGCCATTTCTGACAGTATCGGGAAGGCGAAGTTTGAAACTTGCAGATTCCCCAGCGGTAAACCCTCCATTTTCCCAGCCATCTATGACTTGTTGGATATCATCCCCTGGGATAGATTGACCTGTCCACAAAAGAACATCTTCATTCCCATCAAGAACTACCCATGCCTCAATCGTTGATGAGCCATCAGTTGTAGATACAGTCACTGTAGGAACTGAAGTGCTTCGAATATCAATATCTAAGTCAATATCTTCAGAAGCAGAATTCACAATCAATTCAACTTGGGTTGAATTGATTGGATCATCAAACTGGATACTAAGCACTGAACCTGTATTCGCATCTGCTGTTCTTTCATCTACCAAAGTTCCAGTCGCACCCTGAACTGCAGCTA
>CAZRCY010000219.1:0-1988 GCA_964598735.1 uncultured Candidatus Poseidoniales archaeon | reverse complement strand
TTTAAGAAAGCAGAATTTTGCTCTATGTGTGGCCCTAAACATTGTCCAATGAATTCAAAAATTTCAGATGAATCTCTTGATGAGTTAGACAGTAAGCTTTCAAGCTGTCCTACTTCTGTTTAAAAAAACAAACTTAAAGGATTTCCTTGGCTTTGTTTATAACATTTTCTACGGTAAAACCAAAATTCTCAAGACATTTGCCACCTGGTGCAGATGCACCAAATCTATCCATTGTGATAGCTATACCATCAAGTCCTACATACTTGTGCCATCCAAAAGAATGAGCAGCTTCTACTACAACTCTCTTTCTGACATTACTTGGTAGGATACTTTCTCTGTAGGATGAATCTTGTTCCTCGAAGAGTTCAACGCAAGGCATAGAAATAACTCGTATTTTTTTACCTAATTTAGAAATCTCTTTACTAGCCTCAATACATAGATTGAGTTCACTTCCTGTACCTATAAAAATTAGATCAGGAGTTCCTTCGCAATCTGATACTATATAGCCTCCTAAGGCAACTTTTTCACTGGAGGTCTTCTCTTGATTTGGCATGCCTTGCCTGCTTAAACATAATGCTGAAGGCCTTTTTCTATTTTGGATTGCAACTTTGTAGGCACCACTAGTCTCGTTCCCATCCCCAGGTCTAATAACGAGCATATTTGGCATTGCTCTTAGAGAAGGTATCGTTTCTACTGGTTGATGAGTAGGCCCATCTTCTCCTACACCAATTGAATCATGAGTAAGTACGTAGATGACTCCTAATCCGCTTAGAGCGGATAATCTCATTGATCCCCTCATATAATCTGCGAATACTAAGAAAGTTCCCCCATAAGGAATGAGACCGCTATTATGATAAGCAATTCCATTGAGGATGGCAGCCATAGCATGTTCTCTTACCCCAAAATGTAAATATCTTTTTTCTGGAGAATTGGACTGAAAAGAGCCCGTTTCACCCTTTATATCTGTGTAATTTGAGTGAGTTAAATCTGCTGACCCTCCAATTAATTCTGGGATATTTGGACCAAGTGCGCCTAGACAAATTTGTGAATGTTTTCTTGTGGCTAAACCTTTATCATCTGGCGTGTAGATAGGAAGATCTTTGTCCCAATTGTCGGGCAATTCTCCGGTTAACATTCTCTCTAATTCAGCACCCTCTTTCGGAAATGCTTTTTTATATTCATTAAATTTGTTATTCCATTCTTTTTCAGAGGCTTCTCCTTTAGAAATTGCCTGCCTGAAATGTTCGTAGACTTCATTTGGAATTTCAAATGGTGGATATTCCCAATTAAGAAACTTTCTTGTTAAATCTGCTTCTTCCGCTCCTATTGCTGCTCCATGAATACCAGCTGTATCAGATTTATTTGGTGAACCATATCCTATTGTTGTAGAAATTTTTATTATGGATGGTTTGTCTTTAATCGATTTAGCATTTTCAATAGCTTTAGTAATTCCTTCGATATCATGATTGCCATCTTTGATATGTTGTACATGCCACCCATAAGCTTCATATCTTTTTAGAACATCCTCAGTGAATGAAACATCTGTTCTTCCGTCGATTGTGATTTGATTATCATCATAAAGAGCAATTAATTTTCCAAGTTTTAAATGTCCTGCAAGAGAACAAGCTTCTGAAGAAATCCCTTCTTGATTACATCCGTCTCCCATTATTACATAGGTATAGTGATCAACTATTTCATTATTTGGCTTATTGAATTTTGCAGCTAGATGCGCTTCTGCAATTGCTAAACCTACAGCATTTGAGATTCCTGCTCCTAGAGGCCCTGTAGTAACTTCTACTCCATCTGTTTCGAAAGTTTCAGGATGGCCAGGAGTTTTGGATCCCCATTGACGGAATTCTTTAATATCTTCAATAGAAACTGATTTATAACCTGTTAGATGTAATAAAGAGTATTGGAGCATACAGCCATGTCCTGCAGATAAGACAAAGCGATCTCTATTGAACCATTTTGGATTGTTGGGGTTATGG
>CAZRCY010000218.1:0-1994 GCA_964598735.1 uncultured Candidatus Poseidoniales archaeon | reverse complement strand
TACCAGACATCAATCGTTCTGTAAGTCGCAAAGCCTCTTCTTGATCTAAGTCTCCTGGGGCAAGATCGATTAAACCTTTGATATCCCCCATTCCAAGTAATCTGGAAATAAATCTATCACCTTCAAATTGTTCTAAATTTTCAACATGTTCACCTTCTCCGATGAAAACTATTGGAGAACCTGTAGCAGCAACAGCAGAAAGTGCTCCGCCACCTCTTGCAGTTCCATCTAATTTTGTCACTATTACTCCTGTAACTCCTACTAATTCATGGAATTTAGCAGCAACAGGACCAGCGGCTTGTCCAACTTGAGCATCGATTACAAGTAGACTTTCTGTAGCCTGTACGATATTTGCAATTTGTTTTAATTCTTCTTGTAAGTCTTCATCTAATTGATCTCTACCGGCTGTATCAATGATAACCACGTCTTTATTCGCCATTTGTTGCATTCCATCTCTAACTATTGAAGCAGCATCTGGATTTTTTGGGTCTCCATACACCTCAATATCGTGGTCTTCTAGTAATTGTTTCAACTGAGCATAAGCCCCTGGACGATGTACATCTGCTTCAATTACCCCAATTTCCAGCTTGTGTTTACGTTTCCACCAAGCTGCTATCTTGGCAGTTGTGGTAGTTTTTCCTTGACCATATAATCCTACCATCAGAATCCTCTGATTAAATGGTAAGATTTCACGCGGTGCGCCCAGCAATCTAACTAATTCCGCATATATGATATTCATAGCATGTGTTTGTAGTGTTAATCCAGGTCTTGGCTCATCGTCTCTCATTCTCAACTCAAGACGATCGGTTATTTCTTTTGTTTGTCTAACATTAAAATCAGCAGCCAAAAGAGCTCTTCGTAGGTCTTTTACCATGCCTCGTAATTCTTCTTCATCGATACTACGTTTACCTCTCAGTCTACTTAGTGCGCCTTGAATACCACGCCTCAGACCCTCGAGTGCCATGAACAGCCGTAGTAGTAGTCCTGTTTGAAGTCAACGCATTTTTACTTCGGAACTTGGACAGTCAAAATATCGTCATCTAATTTTGCATTAACCGAATTTGTATCAAATTCCCTTCCAATGTTCAATTTTTTCTCTTTATTGTTTAGTCCGATTAGAAGAACGCCTTCCTCACCTCTAAGTGACATCTCCTCTTTGTTGGCACCTGGTAAGTGAAGTATATATTCAGTATGATTATCATTTTCAAATCTGACTTCCGATCTTATTACTCTATATTTCATTTGATTACCTATCGTTAATTCTATGTCATTAGAATCGAATGGTTCTATTGGACCCAACATATGGCTTCCCACTCTTCTTAGATGGTCTATTCCATGGATATCTGATGACTCAAGTGGTATTTGGTGTACACCGATGCCATCAAATCTATCTTTTAATTCATCAAGATATCCTTGTTCAATATCACGCCGACTCTTTAAGAAAGGATGATCGAGATTAGGTGTACATCGATTGACAATTACACGATCTACTAAGATATCATGTTCTGAAAGAGCCATAGATGCACGAATAGATTCAGAAACAGCCATTCTTTCTGGTATTGTTACTAAGGAAAATGTGGTCACTGTGTCATCTGCCATGATTCTTCTAACATGTCTAACCCTACGTTGAAATCGTTCAATTTCTGATCTAATTTCTTGTTCTTTAGATCCTCCCATTAACATCATTCGAATACCTCCAGTTAATCTCATGATTCGTAGAATTCTATCCGTCCAACCATCAAGAATTTCTGGTAATCCTAAGAAACGAAGAGTATGGCCTGTCGGAGCTGTGTCAAAAACTACTACATCGTGTCTAGGATTTTCAACATGTCTAAGTATGGTTTCGAATCCTAATGCTTCATCCATTCCAGGAATCATTAGATCATTAGCAGAGAGTGAATTGGTTTCTTGGTTAATTTCGTTTATTGCATCATTTCCTAATAATGCTCCAAGACCAGAACCGCCAATGGCTCCACTCAACATTGGCATTAGGG
>CAZRCY010000217.1:0-1995 GCA_964598735.1 uncultured Candidatus Poseidoniales archaeon | reverse complement strand
CCTGTAGCAATTTTATCCTCAATCCAATCATTGAGTAATGACATTGATGTCATAGAAACACCTATTTCGACTCAAATGAATTTATCGCTTGTTCGTATAATTCTCTAATCTCTATTTCAGACTGCTGAATTTTTTGCAAATGTTCAGATAGAGTTTTCATACTTGATTCGAGTTCTTCTTTCAATACAATCCTATCCTCGACTTCAAGGAGTAATGGGCCGATTTGACGATACACAGGACGGGAGTCGTCCTGAACTTCTAATGCATTAATTGTAGCTTGTATTTCTCGAATTTGCGTATCTACTGTTTGTAATTGTTGCATTACATTTTGTAACTGTCCTGCCAACATTTGAATTCGTTCTCTTGGATCTGCCATATAATCACTCTTCCCTGCCTAATTGATTGCCACTCATCAACGCTTCCTCAGATCCAATTAAGGACCTCATCATCGTATTCCATCGTGCTCTGATGTCAACAGTAGCATTGGCAATAATAGAACATGTCAATATATTATCAGAGGATTTGGCATCGAATGGTTCGGTTGCTAAAGAATCTCTTAGAGAGTCTGATAAGTTTGAGAAAATATGGACCGTGATGGCCCTAGAGTTACTCTTCAGAGTCATCAGAAGCAGACACCTCAACAGCATCCTGATTGTCAATAGATCTTTCATATTCCATTGCTCGAGTCTGTGCTATCACAGCCATGTCTGTGGAAGTTGCTCCATCTGCACCTCTTCTAAGTACACGATGGTTCGCCTCACTTGCTCTTGTGAATGGTTCCCACACGCCACCAGCAAATGTATGTCCACACTTCTTGCAATGCCAGATACCTCGTGATTTGCGCGTTACACGCTGATACTGACACGTAGGACAGGTATACTTGCGATTTAGTTTCGATAATGAATTACCTGCACGCTGTCTAACACTGACACCGTATCTAGATCCATATCGTGCTGTTGCACCGGTTTTTTGTGTTCTCTTGGACATTTGAATTCCTCCTAATTATTCACTAGATCTCTGAGTTCTGCACATCGCGATCGGGCATGTTCCATTATCTCGTCAAATTCCGCGGCGGTGAACGCTCCCTTTAGACCCTTCTGCAATGAATGTACATGATTATCATCACCGAGGGTAATATGAATTCGTTCGGCCCCCCCTATTTCTTCTCGTCTAATTGAGTCGTAAACATATCTTCCACCAACTCTATGATAAGAGCACATCATTGGAGTTTTAGACACAGGTAATGGTCTATCTTCTCCAACATCAAATTTCTCTCCAGGAATAGTAGCTGTTCTCAGCGCGGCCATGGCAGCAGTAGCAAATGCATCAAATAAATTGCCATCGTCTGATAATGCAAATACATCGAGGATAACTTGCCAAGCTTTTTCGCCCGGTAGTATACAAAGATCTTCCATGTCAATGCAACCAGATTCGCGTATACCTCTGTCAACAACACGACCTAATTCAATTGCTTCAGGTGAAGGTGGCCCTGCCTCCCAGTGCACCCCACTAACCGGTCGAACTTCTGCACTTGTCATGAAACCTCCACTAGTAGGCCTATCTGGATATGGAGTCATAATTTGGAATTTAACTCCAGCGAGAACAATTGTATTACCCATTTGTACACGTGCAGAGCCTTCGGCATTTGGTAATACTCCAGTTTCGAGAATTACTTCTCTACCTTCAAATCTGTCTCTACCATCTAATCTTTCATTAGTCTCAGCTAATTTATTCAAATGTGCTCTTAACAATTCAGGTACAGGTGGTGCTGCCATTATTCTTCACCTCCATTTGATCGTTCGAGTGCGTCAATCATAATTTCATGTACGGGGGCTATTGCTCCCATATTATAATCCCAAGCAACTTGAAATTCTTCAGGAGAAAGGTCACCATCCATTTGTAAGAATACTAATTCTCCTGAATTTGCACATACACCCATTGGTAAATCTGCTTCGCCATAGTTATCTTCTTCTTTGTTAAGGTCACATACTACTA
>CAZRCY010000216.1:0-2012 GCA_964598735.1 uncultured Candidatus Poseidoniales archaeon | reverse complement strand
ATACAAAACCAGGTGAGTCATTGCACATAAGAGGTGTTTTACCCATCTTTTCTGCCACCGACAAAACGGCAGAAGTAACTTCACTGGAGGTAACAGAACCATTGATCACTTCTATTAAATTCATGATAGGTACAGGGTTCATAAAATGCATTCCAATTACTCTTTCGGGTCTAGAAGTGCTATCTGCGATCGAGTCAATACTGATACTGCTTGTATTTGTAGCAAGAATTGTTGAATCCTTACAAATTGAATCAAGATTTGAGAATGTTGAATACTTCAGTTCAGGGATTTCCGGAATTGCCTCTACGACTAAATCTGCATTTGCACATGAATTATTTTCTGTTGATGTTTGAATTCTTGATATTGCTAAATCGGCTTCCTTTTGGGACATTCGTTCTTTGGAAACTAATTTCTGTAGAGAACGCCTTATTGTTTCCATACCCTTATTCACAAATTCATTTTTGATATCTACCATTGTAACATTATATCCTGCACAAGCAGCCACCTGTGCAATTCCATTTCCCATTTGTCCTGACCCTATGACCGCTATGTGTTCGATGTCCATGAGACTGTGGCAGAGTAACTGGAACATCAATCCTCGGTTAATTCGATCTCCATATCAGACTCAAATTCATCTGCTCTTCTTCGAATTGAAAAACCTGAAATTATGATAGTAAACAGGATGACTGAAATAGCCAGAATGTTGTATACTGAACCAAACGCAAGGAATTGTTCAGTAGATGTTGCTTCTCTTCCTTGAATATCAATTGAGGTTGAAACAGTTCTATTATTTCCAGCCAAATCTTCCATTTCTATACTCAACGTCCAGCTTCCTTCTGTTGGATTATTTGCCTGAATCGTGGTAGTTCCGTTCCATGAAGAATTACCCTGTTTAGAAATAATTTCCATCCCATCTCTTAGAAGGCTGATTTTCCATGATTTCAAATCATTATCAATGACGGCTGCTTCTCCAATTACTTCACATGATGTCACAGGTGTTACCCCAATTATTTTTGACGCAGAGCGTGGTTGGCATTGTGCTGAATACCATCCAAGTATTGCTTCTGGAGATGTAAAATCCAATGTAACCATTCGATCAATCCTGACCATATTACCTAAATCATCAACGGACCTGAAAACCAAAGGGTGTTCCCCGTCAATGGGCTCCAATACTATTGTCATTTCGAAATTTCCTGATATATCGCAAATTCCTGATGCGTTTGACGATGATGAATCAATCCTGACTTCCATATGTGGTTCACATAATCCCTCAAATCGAATATTTGAGTCGGAATATATACCATTATTTTCAGTAATAATCTCTAAGATGGGGGGAGTAGTATCTAGTTCCACAATTAATTCATAGAAGTATATTTTCTCCACTGCTTCAACCATCAAACGTATATCATTTATGCCCTCAACCAATTCTAAATCAACTGAAATTGGAATCATTCCTCCCGGATGATCGATAGAACTCCATGAGGAAAGATTCTGAATAGTAGATTGATTGGTTCCTAGATGTACCCATGATGCATTTTGGCCCCATCCTCTAGATACACTAAACGATACTAAAGGATTAGAAACAGTACTTCCATTCCATTGTGCATCAACAATAGGAGTAAACTTAGTAGGATCAAGTAAAATTTGACGACAATCATGTGCGATATTTGGGTATTCTGTTGAATGTGTTCTATCAGTTGCGTCAATACAAACAGTATGTTCTCCTGTACGATTAAGCAGAATATCCCCAGTGTAGGAAGAGCCTATTCCATTAGCAATCATTCTTCCATTCAAATAAATCGAGTGATTTGACCATTCGCCAAAAGATGTTGACAATACAAATTCAGTGCGTTCTACAATTTCATTGAATCCTATCCACTGGATAATTGGAGATTGACGATCTATATCCATCAAAAACGTGGATGAACCATAGTGACCCGCCCAATCTTCTACTTCGACGAAAATTGAATACAATCCATCAGAATAATTAGACCAATCTACATCAAAACCTA
>CAZRCY010000215.1:0-2038 GCA_964598735.1 uncultured Candidatus Poseidoniales archaeon | reverse complement strand
AGTCTGGTAATTGTTCCTGTGTGATTTACAATTATCAAAGAACCATCTTGATCAACTGCCATCCCTCTAGGGATTCCTGTAATTGGGAATGATGTGATCACACTTTCATTCATTGGATCGATAAATTCTATCATTCCAGACGAAGAAGTAGATGAATCACCGGTCCCCACAAAAATACCACCATCATTGATGTCAACACCTATTGAGAAAACCTCGGCATTTACTGGAATCGAACGAATAATTTGTTGTTGAATTGGATCGTACATTTTCAACATCGAGTCCCATCCTGCAGTTATTAGAACACCAACCCCCTCTAACCAAGAGTTGACTCCAGTGTAATTTTCATGTGTATATACAATACCTTCGTCTGTCCAGGTCATTGGATCTGAACCACTGGTTGACCACAACCTGACTCCACCTTCTTGGCCAATTGAACTCATTCGTTCTCCAGATGGATCGAATGCAATTGTCCAATGAACATCTGAATATCTCCATTCACGAATTATTTGGCCTGCTTGAGAGATAACAGAGACAACTCCGTCTGCACTCGTGTTGTTCGGGTCTTCTCCGTATGTTGCAATAATTTGGTCATGCATATTTATTCGGGCACGTCCAAAAACAGAAACAGTCGTCATAGCGTTTAGATCGATAGTCCAGATATTCTTATTTTGTTCATCACAGGAAACAATCGTTCCATCGCTATATCCAATGATTACTTTGTCATCGTTTGTCCAGTCCACACTTTTTGCAAATGGAATTGAGTCAGTAGGTTCACCAAATTGAGGATGAATACATTGTCTGTCCCTAGTCCCCGAATCGAGATCCCATACTGTTACTACTCCTCCTGAGTCAGCCATTGCTAGTAGATCTCTATTCGGAGCCAATGAAATTTCACGAGTTAATCTAGATCCAAGTCTGCTATGGAATGAAATTCCAGAAACATCTTCGCTCCAAATTTCGATGGTCCCATCTCTTCCAGAAGAGGCAGTTAGTCCAGAAACACTAGCAGATACATCCAGGACATCAGCGGGTATTCCTTCACCTGCATTCACAAAACTATGCCACCCTACATCATTGAGGATTGTACCTACATGATCCATGAACATCATTCGCCCAGGGTCATGTAATCCAACCACTAATTTGTCTCCATTTTGAGTCCAAGATATTGATGAAATATTTTGAGGGATTGGTGAAAACCAATCTACTTGACCATCAATGTGGTTGAAATGAGTCACAACTCCTTCATTTGGTCTGTTCCACCCAACAGTGTATCCTATTCCATTTACGTCCCAATCAATTGCCCAAGCAGTAGCTTCAGAGCCACCAATTGCTCTTTCCCATAACGGTTGAAGATCTGGAATTGAATACGCTGCAACCCTATCTTGATTTAGATTATTTTGAAAATTTCTGAGAGTTGTTGCAACTACACTTCCGTTAGGAGATAGAGAACAATCAGTTGGCATATGTGTGGTGTAGATACTATTCGGATTTCCATTCCCGCCCAGAAGATAGCTAGTTTCTACAGTGACTAATTCTCCAGGAATATTTGGATTATCTATACCTCCACAAATCACCACTTTACTTCCATCTTCGGATAAATCCATGCCCCATAAGAATCCATCTTCAGAACCTGTAAATCCTTTGGCCCAAGTCATTTGATGTGCATTTGTTGAATTTAATGGCCAACTTCCTCTCTCATCGATAACTTCGAAAACTACCAAGTCATCATCTGAATCTGCGATCATTAGATGTTCGGAATCGAGCCACATCACGTCTACCAGAGGATCTGGATGTGGGGAATAGAAGACTAACCTACCATCGCTAATATTCCAAACAGAAACTCTTCTTTCATTGATATCTACACCTGCAATTTTTGAACCATCAGGGGAAAAGTCGATTGCCCAAAGAGCTCCTGTTGTATCTGGTCTCCAGTAATCGGCCTGAAAACCCTCACCGCTAGGAGAGTCTATTGTTTGAGTCCATTGAAAATTTTGGACGTAATGACGGTTTTCATCATCCAATATTGTTGGTTCAGGAC
>CAZRCY010000214.1:0-2048 GCA_964598735.1 uncultured Candidatus Poseidoniales archaeon | reverse complement strand
CCCGTAAGAATGTCAGATGCTGTGCAAGCAGCAGTTCAATTTTATTCTGATGAAAATATGAATTCAATCATGATAGGTCAAATCCCTGAAGGATCTAAAGAAGATTATGCAAGTCGACAAATTAAGCAAATATCTAGAACTGCCCCAATAGCATTACGAATGGCTAGTGATTTAATTGACGTTGCAGCATCTACTGATTTAGAAGAAGGATTAGCAGCAGAATTACAAAACCTAGAAGATATTTTTGCAACCAAGGACGCATACGAAGGATTGTCATCACTTATTCAAGGAAGACGCCCTAATTACAGCAATGAATAATCGTCTCACATCAGGAAATTTTTCCAGGAGGAGGAAAATACCAAGGCGATCTCCAGTTGCTAATAGCTCGAAAATATGATTCAAGTAATTTATTCATCTGAAGACCTCTTTTCTAAGAGTATCAAATAATTTTCCAGAAATAAATTCAATAAATTCTATCATTTTACCACCGCAAAATGCTGCTGAATAATCTTCCATTTTTCTCTTCTTTTGCACTCAATTTTTCGCTCCATTCATCTATCCAATCAACAAGATATTTGTCCATTTTATCCCCGTAGTATACTTGTATCCCGACCTATATCAAAGTATCAGTAAACGTGCAACTACTAGAGTGTAATTTATACACTAGGTTGTATTGAAAACACCATGGTCGAACCCCCGATGAGGGTATCCAAGCAAGATCTATCTGCAATCAATCGGTCAATAGATACAGTACATGAAATGGGTGCTCAAATTCGAATGTCATTGCAAGAGTATTCTGATGACCATATACACGATACCGCATGGGAAGTCCAAGCAGGTGTTGAAGCATTGGGAGTGTTTGGATCTAGATGGACTATTGAAATTTTAGCGGCTTTGTATGTTGCTGGTGAACGCCGATTCAACGAATTGAGACATCTATTGAATGGAATCAGTAGTCGCACTCTGTCAGATAAACTCAGGAAATGCACAGAATCAGAATTAATTGAACGAATTGTTGTCGACGGTCCCCCGATTAGAGTTTCATACAGATTGACTGAGCATGGAATGACTTGTGGACGACTGTTGGGTCCATTGGTGGCATATATGAAAATTAGAAACGGTGCTTTAGAAGAAAATGTCTGAACAATGAACCAATGCTTTGAATATGGTACACCCTTGATTTCTCTCTATGCCCCTACTCCAACAGTGGCACCGGAGACACCCTTGGGTCCTTGGTGGAATACTAGGAATCGCAGGAGGACTTGTAGGGTTTGGAGGTGCAGGAAATGGATTTGCTACAAGTGGAACCATTAGTTCTGCAAGTGATTCTTGGGAACATCCACTAAGAACTAGAATTCTAAATTTACTTGAACGTAAACCAGGACTACCTTATCGTGAATTACAACGAGATCTTAACGCTGCGAATGGAACTCTAAGGCACCATCTAGATGTCCTGATTGCGAATCACTCTGTAACAGTTGTACATGTAAACGGTCGTTCATGCCATTATGCTGGAGCGCCTGCTCAGATGGAAATTATGTCAGGAGTAGTAGTAGGTGGAGATGAACATGCTGCCGCAATGATGCCTGTGGGATTATCAACAGTTCAGAAATTAATTGTTGCTAGATTATCGAGGCAAGAGTTGCCAAAATCACAAGCACAAATGGCCAGAGAATTAGGTAGATCTAGAGCTTCGGTACATTCAGCTGTTACTGTTCTTCGTAGAAGAGGAATCCTTCATGCTACAGAATTAATACTTGCCCCTCATCTTTCCGGACTAAGAGATGGTGGAATCGATTACGATTGGTTGGATGGAATGAATCACCTCTAAATCGTCATTAATTACTCAATATTAGTCCGAATACTCTTGAGCCTGAACTTTCGGAGTGGGGGTATGTTCGTGCTTCGCCTACAGGAACATCCGGTTCCGGTGGGCACTGATGATCCAGATATTTTACTGGCTTGGATATTAGATACCATGGGACTGGTTCGAAGAAGGAATTTTACAGATGAGGTCTTATCTACTAGGGGATCTATTCATGGATTAA
>CAZRCY010000213.1:0-2050 GCA_964598735.1 uncultured Candidatus Poseidoniales archaeon | reverse complement strand
GAGACCATCACCCTACTGCTCAACCAGTTGTTGCAGACTTAGACCTTGATGGCAATCCAGAAATTGCTATTCCTGCTATTTCCGAATCTACCAATAGTCCTGTAATCATTTCTCTAACACTTCCTCTCAGTGGTGCTCCAGAGGAGAATTGGAGGGCAGAAATTGAATCTGGATCTCATCCATCAGACCTTACCTTTGCAGTTCTAGGAGCAGATAGTGCGGCTGTATTCTTGACAACCATAGAGAACGATGATGGATTGATGTGGGCTTGGAGATTGGACGGAGAAACGGGAGCCTCGACTTGGTCAGGTGGTTCATCTTTAGGCAACCTAGATGGAGGAGCGTCAGATTCCCCTAGAATCCGGTTACCTGGTCCAGTAGTGGCACAATTAGATTCTGATGCGGCGCCTGAATTGATTATCACAATCCCTACTGATTTAGGGGGAAACGGAGTCACAGATGGTGCAGAATTTATCGCAATTGAGGCAACAAGTGCATCTGAAATTTGGTCATTTAATGCTCGTGATGGTTATGCTGATGCACCTCCTTTAGTTTTAGATTCAGATAATGATGGACTAGATGATCGAGTATGTTGGGTTACTTGGAGATCTGATACTACAAGCAGAGATGCAATGATAGGATGTCATGATGTTTCACAAAGTAGTCCTGTTCAACGATGGTATAGAACATTAGAAGCATCTAGTGGAAATCCCAATGATGAGATTGCTGTTGCTCCACCATTTTGGATGGATCTAGATGGGTCAGGAGAGCCAGAAATTCTTGTACCATATGGAAGGTCTATTTTTGCATATGATGGTGATGAAGGAACCAGTGTCGCAATTTCATTAGAATGGGAAGACGATCTTGAGGTCCAAACTCGTCTATGGGCATCTGTTGCTTTGGCAGATGTTGATGGAGATGCTCTCCTAGATATTATCATAGGGGATTTGGTAATATCTCACGCAGCTGCTGATATTCGTCCATTCTTAGATGGAAATGGCATTGAATTCAATCCCACCGCCCCTAATCCAGATGAAATGACTACGATAACTGCCTATGTAGAAAACGTAGGGACTATCGCAACTGACAAAGATGTTGATGTTATTCTATATGCAGATGGAGTTGAGATTGGTAGAGATAGAATTGCTGCAATGGATCCGGTTGGTCCAACAGGAAATGGTAATTTTGGATCAATAAATGTTGATTGGTCAGGAGGTTTAGGGACTCATTCATTCAGCATGGTTATTGATCCACTACAAAATCTAACCGAAACCCGAGTGGATAATAATCAACAGAACAGAACTCTAACAATTCTTGAGCCGTATGCTGTCTCGATTGATAGTGGGTTAATAAGAATCGATCCAGGTGCGAGTAAGGATGTAGATTTATTGGTTACAAATACTGGAAAAAATGATGCTACATGGAATATGGACATTGATCCAGATGGATTGCCAGATAATTGGACAGTCAGCGCCTTGAATCCTTTAGAAAATATTAGTATAGACTCCGGACAAAGTTGGTCGCCCACCCTTAGAATCAGTGTGCCAACTGATGCACTTGGTTCCGACGAGGGTAGTATTCTACTTACATTATATCCGAATGAGGCTCCAAATTCGACTCAGACTGTAATTATCCCAGTTGAAGCAAACAGAACAAGAGGCATCTCTTTGCGAGGCCCAATGGGAATTGCTCAAACTACCGGATGGGGAATCCCTGGTTCAACTGCCCGTGCTTGGATAGTCATTGAAAACCTTGGAAATGCGGAGGAAACAGATACTGGAATAACATACGGTAATACAGCATGGGGTAATGGAATAACTTTGGCTTCTCCGATAGGCAATCCAATTACTTCTATCTCGTTGGGGCCTGGAGAATTACAAATTTTATCACTAGAAATTGATGTTCCTTCGAATACACAATTAGGCGATAACGTCACTTCAACCGTAGAGATTTGTATCGGCTCAGGATCGGAAAGAGAATGTGAGCAAATTCTTGTTGAATTTATTGCTAGTGATGTTGTTGCAATACCATCTCATCATAGAACTGTTCC
>CAZRCY010000212.1:0-2062 GCA_964598735.1 uncultured Candidatus Poseidoniales archaeon | reverse complement strand
ATCAATTACAATTCCAAGCTACCAGTGATTATTCTGTGAGAACTGAGGGGATTCCGAATTACCAAGTTCAGATGGTAACCATTTACATTAGAGGTATTTATCTTCCTGGATTCGAAATGATTGGTTCTGTAATGATGATTGGACTTGCAGCAGCTGCAATAGCTCGGCGGACCAATATTACTGATGACGAAGATGTTGAAGATGATGGTTTGCCCGTTTTACTCCTTTGACATATTCGGCATTCTACAGATGTTTGAATAAACCCGTATCAGGTAGTTCCTGTAGCCAACGGTTTCTTAACCTGCGAGTGGCCACAATATACCGATGTCAGGCGGATTATTAGATCGCGTTGAAGAAGATGAACAAGTGGATCAAGTGATTGAAGAGGTACTTACTGCGTCTACAGATGCGGGACTTCTCTCCCGGGAGAAGTCAGATTCTGTACCTTCGAATAAAGAAATAACGATGGCTGATTCTCTCAAAATGATTGGATTAGTAATGATATTACCATATTTTTTGATTATGTGGTTTGATGTATATCTCCCAGGCGAATTGTCTTCATATCTTTGGTTGATAATCATAGCAACTGCAGGGATTGTATGGTGGCTATTAGATATCAGGAATCCGTTAGAATCTGGTGGAGTCAAAATGACTTCAAGTGTTATAGTTGTGGCAGTAACATTCTTACTTATTCTTCCTCCTCTTTTGTTAGGAAATGTACTGATAGGAACCATGTCATTTGGAGGATTAGATTACGAGGATGATGGTTCATCATTTGAGGTCACAATCCGTCAGAATGGAGGTTCAGGTTCCCATGATGCGATTGTTGCAATTACTTACGGTTCCGCTTCTGTTTATTCTTCTACCCACTCATTCACTATCGATCAGACTGATGGTTATGGGAAGCATGGATCTTTTAGTGTAGATACATCGGCATTCTATTCAGGCAATGCTCTCGGAGATTCCGGTCAAGATTACTCAATGACTGTCACAGTAGGTGATTTGGAATGGGAACGTACCCTTGATGCGAATTTCCTCACTCGAACAATTACAGGCGCAGAAACCGGAGTGAGCAACGTTATGTCATCTAATTGTGATGAACCAAATATTGAGAGATGTCTCGTTGGAGTAGGGTTGAGCGTATCTTCAGGCTTGTCTTCTGCGGCATCTCCCGTGGCAATGCCTTTGGCCAATTACAATATCACTGCTACAATGTCTGGGCCTGGTGGGGTAGCCATCTCCTACCCAGTTGTAGAAGTAACACGTACTTCTGCAACATGGGATTCTAACGGTGGCGCCTATGGGAGTGGTGCCGCTATAGTTGGTGATTGGGGTTCACAATTGCAACTTCAAGGAAGTGTGGTACAAGAAGAAATTTCTTTAATCCTCAAAGATGACTGGGAGAGTAGTGATTATGGCTGTTATACTCTTACAGTAAGCATCACGCAAGACTCATTCTGGGGGACTGAAACAGTAACGGGATCCAGCGAATATACTTACAGTTTAGACGAGACTGAAGACGATAATGAAGAAATGAAGGACAGAGAGAATTGGATTGCTGGATGTTAATCATTCAATAACATCTTCATCTAACTTACGTAGTTTCTGTTCTTGCTTATCTTTTTCGGAAGAAATCGATACTTGTAGTATCCAAATTCCCGCACCTACAAGAAGGATGAAAACAACTACCATGATTGGTAGAACTCCTAAACCACTTTCTTGTTGGATTGCTGCGGTCCACATCACAACCTCTGAATCTACAGGTTCTCCACCAAATGATCCTGCAATGACTAATTGTGAAGGTTGAATAACTCCGCAATTAATCGTCGTATTTCCCGGCTCAAACATATTCCAATTAAATTCTACAGAACGAGTCTCCCCTGCAGGTATCTCCAGAATTGGATAGCCTCCGACGTCCGCTACAGATCCATTCCCTAGGAAGCATTCGAGAGCAATTCTAGCATCCCCCCCGCCTGAATTGGTTATAGTGGCATTCATTTTAATTCGACTATCTACAGAGTTGGTTTCCTGTTCGGGTATAATACTATCAATAGATAGAATT
>CAZRCY010000211.1:0-2062 GCA_964598735.1 uncultured Candidatus Poseidoniales archaeon | reverse complement strand
AAACTATGTGTTCTGCTGTACTGTCTGCAGCCATTCTGGATAATCTGAAAGAATCTCCTGTTACATCAGCATGTTCTATAATGGAATCGCGTTGATAATGATGGCCTAAAATCATCACACGATCTCCTAATTGATGCTTCGCTTTTTGAATCCTATCTCTATACTCATTGTCGCTATCAAGATCATCGATCGAACACGATGCAAGTGGTAGGCTAAGAGACATGTGCAAAGCGCCCTCACGCCCGGTGCATTTGAATCCATCTTCGTGTCCGTACATACATGGATGGCACCTCTCCGTGGGTTGAGGAAGTCGTACTTCATGATGGCGCAGAAGCTAGAACAATTAGCGGAAGGTGGTTTGGAACTGATGCAGTAATGAAAATTCGTCGTCCAAAGGGATATAGACATCCTAGCCTAGACCAATCATTGACAAAACGAAGATTGTTCGCTGAATCAAGAATTCTAATTCATCTCTCTGATTTTGAACTACCTATTCCAAAATTACTAGATTTTGATGAAAAAAATGCCACTATTGTGATGACTAAATTGTCTGGAGTACCATTATTTGAGGTTCTCAGAAACTCAAATGATAATGAGTTGATCTCATCCATAATGTATTCGTGTGGAAAACTAATCCGTAAAATACATTCTTTGGGCGTATCTCACGGAGATCTTACAACTCACAATTTGCTATGTGATGATTCAAGCTTTATACAAATTATTGACTTTGGACTAGGCAGATTATCTCCAGAAATCGAATCCTTGGGACAAGATCTTCAAGTTTTATCAGAATGTCTATCTGCAAGCCATCCTAAATTTTCAGATGCAATGAAATTCGTACTTAATGGTTACACGGATGGAGAAAAAATTGGAATAAATATTGATGATGTTATTTCAAGATACCAAGAAATCCAAGGGAGAGTAAGATATCATGGATGAAAAAAGAACTATTCTTTTTGTCACATCAAACTCGGGCAAGTTAAATGAAGCAAAATTAGCATTGAATCCATTTGGATTTACCATAAAATCGTTTAATTTTAACGAAGAATTCCCAGAAATTGAAGAAATACAATCATCTGAACTTCGACGTGTTGCTAAGCATAAATTAAGAAGAGCAGTTAAGATTGTTGAAGATTCATCGAATAGATGCGGAGTAATGGTAGAAGATGCCGGTTTTTTTATCAATAAGTTCGATGGTTTTCCTGGAGTATATTCATCCTATATTCACAAAACACTAGGAATAGAGGGGATAATAAAAATCTTAACAGGAGTAAAAAATCGCAATGCATCTTTCCAATGTGTGATTGGAATCCATCTTGATGGCCAAGAATTTTTCTTTGAAGGCGCATGTAAGGGACAAGTTTCAGAAAAGGCTTTGGGAAGAAACGGATTTGGATACGACCCTATATTTATTCCAAATGAGGGAAATGGGAGAACGTTCGCTGAAATGAACAGCAAAGAAAAACAAAAATTTTCACATCGAGGAAAGGCAATGAATGAGTTAAGAGCATATCTACAAACGAGAAATCAATCGCCAACCTCAAACCAATGCAGCGAGTCGTAGGCAAAGGAGGAGACATAGTGGCGGGTTTCTCTAGACTAATGCTCTGGATGATGCTCTTCATCGGGGGAGCGGGTTTCTTGACGCTTAGAGGGAGCTTGTCAGAGAATGGAGAATTAGGAGCAGCAGGCGGACTTTTGATCCTACTAGCATATCTAATGTTTACAGGGGGACAACCAGCCCCCCCACCTAGGAATAGGAAGAAAATGCCTTCACTTACTGCAGAAAAAATAATTGAAGACGCCCAAGAAGAAATTAATGTCCCAGTAAGTAGGAAACGAGGAGTTGATGTAGTTACTCCAGCAGTTGAAGCCGTAGACAATGAAGATATTATCGAAGTAGAAGCCTTGGACGATGATATTATTGAGGCAAAAGAATACGTTGTTGAGGTAGATGCTCAATCAATGTTAGAAACAGAGATAGATAGTGTGGTATTAAGTCGAAGGGAATCTCAAAAAGAAATCCGTGAAGGGATTGAAAAGCGTAGAAGGAAGCAATTAG
>CAZRCY010000210.1:0-2070 GCA_964598735.1 uncultured Candidatus Poseidoniales archaeon | reverse complement strand
TAACGATCTAAGATTATTTTAATAATGGAAAGAGTTGGATGAAACCTATTAATGTCATAGCTCCACCAAATACAATTTTGGTAGTTGGTTTTATAAATGGTATTTTATTCAAATCAATATCTGTTTTTTTACTCTGCTTGTTACCAATATAAATTAAAAAAATACCTAATAAAATTATTATTATACCTATTTCCCAAGGGACAAATATACCAATTTCTAACCCTTTTTTCATATTTTAGCTTTTTTCCCAATTCCTTGAAGTAGTTGCTTAAAATACTTTTTCCAATATTCGGCCATTGAAGTATCATGAAATTCATCAAAACAAGGAGTTCCAAGAGTATAATGTACAATTTTAGCATCTTTATTATCCTCATACTCAATTGCAAGCCAATTCCAAACTTTATCTAACTCACCAATTTGACTATCTGACAACCATTGAAATCGATGCAGGTATGCACCTGATTTTTTGTTTACAAATTCAGGGACTAAACAATTATTATCAGCATGATTGCAATTCCATAAAATAACACTGGACCAATTTTTTCTTGGATAATTTTCATTAACATTTCCAAAATATTTTTTATTCATCTTGGTTTTATAATTATGCTTTACAACTTGAATGGCAAATTTTTCATTTCTTAATTCCCATAATTTTTTTAAATCTGCTTTACAAACCATGTCTCCGTCTAGATACAAAACCCAGCCTTCAAAGTTCATTAAGTAAGGTGATAAAAATCGGGAATATATAAATTCATTACTTCCATCTTTATGATTTTCATTATATTTAACAAAATTTTTTAAGCATAATGGAATTATATTTACATGACATGTTGTATTAAAAATGATGCTTTGCACACATATGTGAAATGCTACAGCCTCTCTTTCATCATAGCCTATTATTACATTGATTGTTTCAACCATACTTTTAACCAAACAATAAAATTATATTTAAGATATTATCAATTTCATTTAATATATACTAAATTTTAGAATAAGAACAAATCTATAAAAATATTTTAGTAATTAATTATTTAACAAAGACAACATTTCTGTCTGTATACTTTTAATTGGATGTGTCCAGTCATTATTTTTTGTCTGTTGAAATATCTTAACTGATGGATACCAAATGCTTTTGTTTTGTTCAGTATTCCAATTCCATAATCTTCCTTTACCTAAAGGTAATAATAAAAAAGTTTTCTTACCTAATGCACCAGATAGATGAGCATTTACATTACTACATGTTATTATAATATCACAAGCTTTTATGATAGAAACTACACCCATAATATCATTAAAATAATCTATACCATTAAATTTTTGAATTTTTAATCCTGTACTCTTATAAAGATTATTTCTATCCACGTCTGAGTTTTTATATTCTAAATCTAAAAAAGTTAAATGATCTAATTTTAAAATCGGCAAAAAACTATTTAGATTAATACTTTTATTTTGTCCAACTTCTTCATTTTTACTTGTCCATGAAATTCCAACCATAACTTTGTTTTGGGCATGATAAGTAGATTTCACTTTTGAACAGATTTTTTCATTTACATCAATATATGGAAAATTAACTTTATTGAAACTTTTTAAATCTCTTCTAAATAAATAACCTAAATTTCCTAATGGCAAATGAGCGTCATACTGTTCTTCTGTTATATCAACATAATTATCTATAAAATTTATATTTTTATGCTTTTTTTCAAAAATTTTAATAAGTCTTTTATCAAATTTTACTATGACTTTTTTTGAGATTTTAGAAATTTCAGAAAACATAGAACCATACATAATTTGATCACCAATGCCTTGCTCATCCCAAATAAATACATTATTTGCTTCCTCTAAATTTTTTAGCATTTTTTTTGAAGATTTAAAGGGAATTACTTTAAAATTATGATAATGCCACCTACTTTCAAAATTACTCCAGCCTTCTTTAAACTCTTTATTATAGATTTGCATTTGGCCTAAATTAAATTTTGTTTCATGATTGAATGGATCGATTTCTAATGAATGTTTTAAGAGTGAAATCCCTTTTTTAACTTCCCCCAAATGAGAATAAATAATTCCTAATTC
>CAZRCY010000209.1:0-2098 GCA_964598735.1 uncultured Candidatus Poseidoniales archaeon | reverse complement strand
AAGAATCTCCTCGAATTCCTTTCAAGCGGTAGGCGTATAATGGCATTAATCCACACTTTTTACCAATATTTTCCAAAGCCGAGTATTGTTCAGATAATCTTCCGTTCAAATATAATTTATGTTCTTTACTTGTTTTCACTTCTATTGGGAAACATATGTCTCCTCTTAGAGCAAGTAAATCGCCACTTCCTTCTATTCCACTTCCCGCTGCTCTGACAACTAAAAATGGCTTTTCAATCACAAGTCGTGCTTGAGCTCTTTCAAACTCAGAACAAGAACGAGTAACTGCACGTACACCTTCCGGAAACCCAGCTAGTACATGTCGGAGTTCACGTTCATACTGTGCCCCCTGTACCATATCTACCGCGTGACGTATCAAACCTAATCTCTTTGGTTGAAAATGGAAGGTTCAAGATGATTTTTTACGTCACAAAACTATGCCAACCCTTTGTTTGAAACCCTGATATTCAAGACCCTCCGATGCGCACCCTTGATCACGTGGGTTACATTGCTGTACGCACTGGTGATTTCCGACTTGCTTACAGGTTGTTATTGGAATTAAAAAAAAGAGAGATACGCTGTATTCAAATTCTTCCATCCGACCCTGTTCCTTCTAGTGTTGCAGCATGGATGGGAACTCCTTCTGAGGTGTTAATGAGCACCGATCCTCTCGGAATACCAGTGACATTAGATGATGTTCAGCATTCAGTAGAACAAGCAATTCATCGATTAAAATATTCTAGACCAATTAGAAATCTAATATTCGGAGTTGATCCTGGTCCTAGACCAGGGATTGCATGGTTGGGAGATGGATTAACTCTTGGAAAAGCCCAACTTGAAGGAGTAGATGATACTGTAGATAGTATAATGAGAATTTCAAGAGCTATTGAACATGAAATTCTGATAGTTCGGGTGGGAAATGGCTCAAAAACAATTGCAAATAGGATAATCAACACTTGTGTGGTACGCGGTTTATCAGTTCAAATTGTAAATGAATCAAGGACTTCAATTGGTGTTCCTCGGCATGCTCACTCCTCTGCTGCATTAAGAATTGCTCACCTTCCAGGAGATTCAGTAAATCAAAAACGAAAGGTTCGACCCACAGATGGGGAAATTCGTGATATTCAACGTAGAAGTAGAAGTCATTCTCGAGGTCGAACTACTATTCCTTCTACTCTAGCAAGAGCTGTTGCTATGGGAAGATTAACGTTGGAGGATGCAATCATACACCATACAGGAGATTTCAATGATTCCATTGGGAATATGTGAGATATTAATTTCAGGGTTTATTGTATTAAACCACGCCTGAAAGCTCGAGTTAAATCTGACCCTGGGAACTGATCCTCAGTTTCACGGTAAACTGTTTTCATATTACTTATGAAATTTGTATTATCGGTGACTAAAAGTAACCTTTCAATTCCTGGATCTTCTTCACCATCGAGAATTCCAAGAAGAATTTCCATTGTTTTTCTTGCTCCTTCTCTATGAGGATATGAAAAAACATCCATGGAGATAGGCGCGAGAGCAACAACTCCACGAATTTTACTTGATGCAATTTGCTCAAACATTGAATTATACGATTTTTCTAATAGTTCGCGACGATTTAGATCTTGATTAGGTCGACGACAATCGGGTCCTACGACATGAATTAAATGTTGAACTGGAAGATTAAATGGTGAAGTAGATACAGCAGAACCAACAGAACAGGGTTGCAAATTCAAAGCACGTTGTCCTCGAGCAATTTGAGAACATGCTTCTCTGAGTTCATCACCAGCAGCTTTGTGAATCCTTGCATCAATTCCTTCTCGTCCAGAGAGTCTATTATTCGCTCCTGTCACTAGAATGTCACATTCTGCCTTGAGCACATCCCCTACTAAAATACGTAGTTGCGCATGTTTGCAATCACGTACTATGAGCGTGTCCATATTTTCGATGCGACAGGGCGATTTGTTATAGTCGTTTCATTGAAAATAACATTTTTGGTTCTGGACCCGATTCATTCAACACCAATGCTAAACCTCCGGGAACCAATGAGAGGCGCTCATGTCATCCTGTTTCTTCTCATGTTACTGATTTCACCATGGTCAACAATTTATTC
>CAZRCY010000208.1:0-2099 GCA_964598735.1 uncultured Candidatus Poseidoniales archaeon | reverse complement strand
ACCATCTATCTTCGTCAAGCGTTCCAAAACTATCTACCAATACTGGTACTCTCCCAGGACCCAAAGCAAATTCTTTCTTTCCGTCAACATGAATCAAACCTCTCTTCGAAACTTCTGTTTCAATTAATTCATCAATCAATAAAACCAATCGTAAAATTTCATCAAATTCTTCTTCACGAAGATTAGAAATTTCTAACGCCTCTTCACGGTCTAATAAACGATCAAATGCCTCAAATTTTGTAGACACTTCCAGATAAGGTGCAGGAAGTTTCACTCCTTCTTCTAATTTAGTACCTGCAGGAAAACCAAATTCTTCGGCAGATGCATCTCCTTTCTTATATCTCCTCCACCCTGAACCCGCCAGATGATGTCGACAAATCACTTCAAGTGGAACAAACACATTTTCCATATCTTGAGGAATTGCTCCAGGTTCTCGAATAACCTCAAAACGACGAGCTCTTACTCTATCAGGAGCAGTCATCTCAATCATATGTGTCTTACATATTCCTGCGTCTTCTACCATTTTCAACCAGTGGCAAGATGAACGATTAAGAGACTCTCCTTTTCGGGGAATTAATGACGGAATAATTTGATCAAATACTGATATTTGATCTGTATATCGAAATTCAATGATGTCCGGATCTTCAGTACTCCAAACCTGCTTAACTTTACCTGAGTATAACAACTCGCCCATATGCTACCCTGAGAGAAATCAATCAATGAAGATTCGTGTTGAAAATTTTCACAAATGGTTGTAAAAAAATTAATTTTAATTGAATTTTAAATCAACCCAAGTGCATCTTCAATTCTATTCAGCTCAGGTCCAGTAGTCCCATCTCCTACTAGTGCAAAACTATCGTTTGCAACACATCCACTACCAACTTCGGGAGAACCAAAACAAACAGTTCCAACCATTGCCTTGACTCCCAATATTGATTCAATAATTTCAACCTCTTCAGAAGTAACATCAGGATGAATCAAAGCTCCATTGGAATTAGCAACTACTTGACTACCTACATTGTGCATTCCAGCAACTGTAGTTCTCTGAGCAGGGACTTGCAGAATTTCAGAAATTGCTGAAACACCATCTTCAGGCACTGAACGACTAACTATTGCCCCCTTTTCAGTGGCGCAGATTAGATTACCTGCAGCATTAACACCACTCTCCATCACCACAACTGCTTCAGTATAACTTAGTAAAATATCAATATCATCTTTAGACGCTATGTCTGCAACTGCTATACCTTTCTGGGTGCCGGCAAGAAGCGAACCAACCAATGAAGAACCCCCAATAGAAATCTTAACTGGCTCCAATCCAAACGCTTCAGCAAATGAATCTAGATCCTCTTGGGGAACGCCATATGGAGCAAACAAAACATCTCCAATAGGTGCTAGATGAATGCCTACAAGAGAATGTCCCATAACATCCCCAGTGCTGATAGACATAGTAACCATTCACGGCTTCAATAAGTCACCTTTGAGGCTACCGCCTGTAGGAGAAAAAGGGGACCTATTCGAAATGAAAAGGTCCGAAATGCGGGGAGGTGATCCCAGTCGCCCGAAGGCGACCGAGATCGTATCAAGGAAAGTCACAACGACGCAATTTCCCGTGGGCTTTCGCACCACAGTACAGTATACGACGCAGAAGGGCTTGACTTCCGGGTTCGGTATGGGACCGGGTAGACCCCTTCGCTATGGTCGTGAACAATCTTGATTGAATATGATCGGCATATCGCTGTTGAACAGAGGGCTCACACAGGAGCGGTGTTGGAAAAAAGGATGCATACCGGGATGTTAGTGATGCTGGGCTGAACACCTCGTTGCCTCGGTGCTTACACCCGCATTCTATCAATCTCGTCTTTTACGAGTTCCCTGAGATGCCTCGTCTTTCGGCTGGCTTCGAGCTTAGATGCTTTCAGCTCTTATCCATTGGAGTGTGGCTACCCAGCATTGCCCTGCCGGACAACTGGTAAACTAGTGACTCCGAGCCATCGTTCCTCTCGTACTAAACGGCCCTTCCGATCAGGCATCACGCCACAACCGCCAAGCAACAAACCTGTCTCACGACGGTCTAAACCCATCTCACGATCCCCTTTAAT
>CAZRCY010000207.1:0-2163 GCA_964598735.1 uncultured Candidatus Poseidoniales archaeon | reverse complement strand
AACCTGAATATTATACAACTTTCTTTGGATGGGCTCGAGTAATTGGAATATCTGCTCAAATCGTAGATGAAAGAAAATCCAGAGACGGAAAAGGTGTTCCAATATATCGTCCAAAATATATCGCTCGTGATCAACCTGTTAGAAGATTATAGTCATTCATCCTTCTCTAAATGTCTTCCCTGCTCCTCTATGGCCAATGAATCTAGGAACTTCCCATGGAGGAGATCCTTCATCTGCTTTAATTTCAGGCCATGCTAATTTCTTTCCTAACCTGTCTATTATTTTCTGTCTCTCTTTCATACCTAAATCTACCCATGCAGGTCTTTCACTTGCCAGTTCATGGAGAATTTTTGAATTTTGTTCATTAGAAAATACATTCATTTTCTCTTCTAAATCATAATTCAATGGTTGAGTTCCCGGTTTTAACCAACGAGTCTGTCCTTTTGGAGTACGAAGAATTGTAGGATCCATAACATCACTTACAGCCGTGAATCCTCCTGCAATGATATCTTTTTCTATTTTCATAGGAGCAGGCCAAACATGAATTGGGAAACCTCTACGTATTTGATTTAATTTTACTAGAGATTTTCCTTTGAATGAATATGTTCTTCCGAGGTGAAGGAATTTTGACCATGAATGTAGATGTTTGAATGCTAACGGGAGTACGGGTGCTCCAATTCCTTGCCAATGTTTTACGATCCCTGCTACAGTTCGCTTCCCATATGAAGGAAGAGCCATAGCTCGACGAATTGGCGCGGGTCCCCATGGCCTGATTGATGGGCTAATAGGGGACGCTGGAAGAGTAATTTTTGATAATTTATGTGCATTCATCGTCTTAGGATCAAAAGAAATTATTACTGTATTTCTATCAGGAATACTTAGTGGAGCCAATTGATTTTCAATATTCTTCATTATTTTAGAAATATGGGTAGTCATTCCGCCTCTACGAAAATAACTACCAGCAATTTTTGCTCTAGGATGAGGGCGTTTTATTTCTATACATGCAGTGGAACACCCATCGATCCAATATGATTTAACTCTTGGATCTTCGATTAATTCTGAGAATATGTCGAAACCTGCTGCACGTAAATCATCAGAGTGATTTTGCTCAACATAAGGAAATAATCCTTCTTTTGGTCCTTCAAGTTCAATCTTAGCGTTGTGATGAAGTACTAGCTCCCCATCTACAGTTAGCCTTACATCGAATTCCGAACCATCAGAATATGTCATCCCATGCGCAATTGCATCAATACTATTCTGAGCAGGCTGCGTCCATCTATCTTCCATTTAACCACCTATTCAGCCTCATTTGATTCCTTAATTCTTTGAAGAAATCTGGAATTCCACATCTTTCCCCCAGATTTAATTGGGGGTGTAATAAGAAAATTATGAATTTTTTTCGAGTCCATCTGCTTAGTAAATGGGTCATTTAGCCAACCCTCTCTACCATGAAAATGAAGTGCAATGAATTGTTCTCCAGATCTACTTGTTCCATGTAATTCTAATCCATCTATTATAGAATGAATTGCAAGAGGCCCATTTCTCCATTTTACTGAACTAATCTCCCAATTCTTACCTAGAATTTCTCTTCTCCATTCTGAATGTTCAAAAGGAAGGATCCATCTGTTTGAGGGAATTTTAAACCCACTTTGGAATCTCAAAATTTGCGAGAACCAAGCTAGACAGAAAAATGAATACGAAATCCATCCTATTATCGGATTAATCAAAACGTGTAATATGAAAAATAGAATTCCAGTTGAAAAATAGAGGATTGTTCTCCCACCAATTAACCATCCTCTTCCTCTTGGCATTTCGTTTAGTGTCATCCATGCTGGTATGTACAACAAACCCCATGCAGTAACAAATAGAATTAATGAAGAAAGTTGGTCATCGGGGGTTTTTCCAGAAAAAACAAGAGGGACAATTGTTACAATCAAGAAGAAAATAGACCAAGAACATGGCAACAGAATACTCCGAGCCGGAGGTTTGAATCTCTGTCTCATCCAGCCCTTTCCACCTTTTTCAGTATCTGCTAGTTGCCATTCATTTGAAGGTAAAATTTCCCAATGGAATTGTGAAGGAACTGATTTTGATTCAACTCCGTCATCAACCACGGAGCCAAATGCTCCGTATGTTTTGGTAGGAGATTTACCTGCGGTACTT
>CAZRCY010000206.1:0-2166 GCA_964598735.1 uncultured Candidatus Poseidoniales archaeon | reverse complement strand
GATACATGTTGTCATCATTAGCAAATGCAAGTTGTCTTACACCACCAAATGATGCATCAAAACCAGAACCACCATTTCTTAATGTCACAACCATATGTTTGGTTGATGTTCCAGTTCCAATACCTGTATTGACTGAGGGATATGCAGTTCCTAATCCATTAGAACTGTTGAATACTGTGTTTGCAATAGCACCTTCAACAAAACTATTTGGATTTGGGTTAGATGTTGGGTTGTTAGTACCAGTTTGTAATCTAATAGTATTGTTAGAAGATCCACTAACGTCAATATTATAAATACCACTCATTCTGTCTGCAGGAACTAATCCTGAGAATAAATGAGTTGCACTGGTATAGTATTCACCTTGCTGACCATCTAATAAGTCAGCGTCAAGTCCACTATCAGGTCCTGTTTTGATTTCAATTGATCCGTTTCCTGCTGTTCCAATATTAAATTGTGATTTTTTAAATCTAGAAACACCAATTGTACCGAAGAGGTCAGCAGAAATTGTTAGATCAGATGCTCTTTGAACATCAACAGATACGTTTGCATATTGTCTGTTAACTGTGCTTAATTTAGCATTCAATACTAAACTAGATCCACCACCAATTGCTGATGGTGCAATTGTAATTGAGAAGTCAGCATTATACCCAACACCACCATCGGTAACAGTAATCTCTGTAACCGTATTGCCAGAAACAACTATATTTGCTTTTAATCCTGTTCCTGTACCACCTGATAGAGGAAGATCAAAATATTGTCCATTAGTAAATCCTGTACCACCATTTGCAATAATAACATCATCAATAAATCCACCCTGAGTAAAGGTAGATTCAAATGTCATTGGAGATTGACCACGTTCAAACTCAATAATTGTTCCTAAAGGAATTGTTTGAGTTACTGGATTGTTTAATGATATAGATGTTAAACCAGCAGCAGTAACTACACCAGTAATGTTAGTATTTGCTTGAATACCAGCAACTCCCTGTTTAACCTCATGTCCTATAAGAACATCAGAGTTTGTGGAGAATTGCATCTGACTAGAACCAGAGTTACATTGTGCGTTTAATCTAGCAAAGTATCTTGTCTCAGCACCTTTAACTGATTGAACTGCTAACGCAAAGTTTTGGTCACCTCTTAAGAATGTGAATGAGTTAGCAGCACCACCTGATGCTAATCTATCTGTCTCAATAACACCAGTTGTAATATCTGATGCAGCAATCTGGTTAGATGATAAAGATACCCAGTTGTTAACATTGAATGAGGATGTGTTAACAGTTCTGTTTATGTTAACTGTATTTGGACTTGGTGTTGAACTATCTTGAATAGTATCAGTATCTTCAATCTTTATGTTATTAACAATGCCACCATATAATCTACTTTCAATTAAGGCGTTACCTTGTGCTTGTGTACCAGCACCTGGTGGAGCTTGGAATGTAACTGTAGGAGCAGTAGTATATCCTAAACCACCTTTGTAGTTATTAAAATCAATTATAGTTACAGTAACAACTTGACCATTTGCAATTGTACAAGTTGCAGCTGCTGATACAGCACCCGCTTCTGGATTACCACCTGAGAATGACACTGTGGGTGCTACTGTATAACCAGAACCACCGTTAGTTATATTAATTTGATAAACAACACCTTTTCTGTATTCTGTTGCTTGTATACGACCACCTGTTAAACTACCTTCAAAAATGTCACCTACAGTAAAGTTTAACGCAGCATCAGGATTAAATCCTAGGAATAAACTTTCAAGGTCATTATTTAAGATGAATGACTGTGATGTATCCTGTTGGATTGCGATGTCACCAGCAAGTGCACCTTCTAGAGATGTTCTTTCTGCCTGATCTGCAACAGTAAAGACTTGGAAAGGTCTTAGAGCTGGAATCTGGTCAATTGATATCTTACCAGAGTCTGTCAATTCAACCAGTGCTCTAGGAACAGCGTTGGTTGAAAATGGTTTGTTTATGTAAGGACCTAAGTTGTTAGTAATGTAATCTCTAACTGCTTTTTGAGTAGGTAGTTTAGAATCACTAGTGTTAGCACCACCCAATGTGTTAGATGCATCAAAACCAGTAACAACAACATCACCACCTTTTAGTTTCAAGAATTCAACTTCAGAGATTGTAACTGTACCAGTAAAGGTAATCGCACCAGTTCTGTTTT
>CAZRCY010000205.1:0-2172 GCA_964598735.1 uncultured Candidatus Poseidoniales archaeon | reverse complement strand
TGGGAGGAGGGCTAGGAGTTACATCTACTGGTGGCGGACTAGCAGGAGCAATTAACGGAATTTGTTCTGTTGCTTCTTGGGAAACATCAACAACTCCTGCTTCAAATGCCGAATTAAGGGAAGGTGATGCAGATTCTACTGGAGAGGATGCCAGTTCTTCTCGGGCATCTTCCATATCTGCTAATGTCTGTGCAAATGCATCTTCAATGGACATGGCGACACTGTCATCCCCGTCCGACATGAGACTTCGGAAGATTGACTTCGTATTCAATCCAACCCTTAGATTCTATTCTTCTTCAATGTGTAAATCGGTTGCAGGTTGGAGATCTAATAAGAAACTGGTAACTGTAAATACAATTCCAAGACACAGTACAAATTCCCATGCAGCGGCAATCTCTAATGCAGGATATTGTCGTGAAGTACAGAATTCCAGCATATCTGTAGGAGACGAGTTCCAATTTTCCCAATCAAAATCATCAGTCCAAACTGATGCTTGGTTTGATAACATCTGCCACAATCCTACAATGGCAGCTACAGCAGGTATTCCCCTAGCAAGGAGGATCTTCCTAAGAGTAGGGCTTCCCCAGTGAATTCTTGCAGATACAAACCATGCCATTACACACCACATTATTCCCAATCTAAAGATGGTGATTGCATATGTTCCATGCATATATCCATCAACATCCCAAGGAGTTTGCCCGACCATGTAGGTACAATATGCTGCTACCATTCCGGGCAACAATGCAGCGTGATTGATTATCTGCCATACAAAATGGGCACCTTTTTCGTATAGTCGCTCACGGTTAAATAATTGAATTTCTATCATTATCCATACTACAGTAACAGTTGTGAGAAATGTACCAAAAGAAAACATTGTATCTCCTGGCTCAAATAAATCAAAATCAGAGATAAATGGCATAAATGGTTTACAACCACTGGCTACCCATGCAATGTAACAAAGAATCATCCAACCTAACGTAATTCCAGTGAACAACAAAATGGACAATCGACGGCGTTGCCAATCTTCCATGGATATAGTCTAAAATCAATACAATATGATTTTCTCGGTGAGATTCCTAGGAATAAAGCGAGGCTTGATGTTGTAGTCCTTTGTGACGAGGGACATGGAGCGGCGGATTGGCATTATTGTCAATCCAGATGCTGGTCTTGGTGGTCGTCTGGCTCTGAAAGGATCAGATGGAATGGCTGAAATTGCTAGGGCAAAGGGTGCTGAAGATCGTGCTGGTCCTAGAATGTGTGAAGCATTTGAACATCTATTTTCAATTATTGAGCTATCTTCAATTCCTTGGGATAATGTTCACTGGCTCTTACCTAAAGGAAGAATGGGTGATTCATGGATTCCGGAAAAAATGAAAATTCATGGGAAATGGACCAATATTTCCGATACACCGGAGGTAACTACTGCTGAAAATACAATCAATGTAGTAAATTCAATGATTGAACAAAATGTGGAGATTGTTCTCTATGCTGGTGGAGATGGTACTACCAGAGATATTATCGGTGCACTAGAGAATATCGATTCTGCATCCACACCTATTCTTGGAATTCCTGCGGGAGTAAAAATGCATAGTGGAAGTTTTGCGGCATCCCCTCGAGCGGCTGCAGAAGCTTTTGCAGCTTGGTTTTCAGGGGACTTGTTAATTGCTCAGACTGAGGTAATGGACCTTGATGAAACATTGTACAGAGAAGGTGAATGGGTTGTCAAAATGTATGCTGAAGCAATGAGTCCAGGAAGTCCTAGATGGATGCAGGGGTCTAAACAACGGATTGAACGAGTCTCAGAAGTTGAAATCTTACAATCTCTCGGTGACCATCTTCGTGAGACGATAGAAGATGATCCGGAGTTGCTAGTCATTTGGGGAAGTGGAGGTACATTACGAACATTGGGGGAATCAATCGGCTTCACGATTACAGTTTTGGGAATTGATGTTACCCTTGGAAATGAAAATATTGGTACAGACCTTGATGAGAATCAACTAATCAATACAATCAATCAACATAAAGTTCGATTCAAAGATGATGCTAGAATTTTAACGCTTCTTTCCCCAATGGGAGGACAAGGCTTTCTGATTGGAAGAGGTAACCTTCAGTTATCTCCCACAGTAATCCGTTCAATTGGAATTGACAATATTCTAGCAATAGTAACTCCTG
>CAZRCY010000204.1:0-2181 GCA_964598735.1 uncultured Candidatus Poseidoniales archaeon | reverse complement strand
TCAGAAATTTTTGAAATGTGAGTGATTGTTAAATCCGGTTCGTTTAGTAATACATTTTTTTGAGCGTTTAAACTAGTTCCTATTGACTGAATTAATGGTTGGGAATTATCGTCATTATTACTAAAGAAAATAATGTCTGAAGACATATTAACGAGAAAATCATGTTCCAAAAAAGTTACTGGACTGATATCTTCTACTACGTCATGGAGTATAATTAACTCTGTTTGTTTAGGAAGTCGAGAAAAATCAGGAAACCAAAACCAGGATCCTTTTTCTGTATCTTCTACTGGAGTACTGATGACTATGTTAGAATCTATATCCCATCTTCTCGCAACCTTTCCTCTTTCAACGATAGTAAGGTCATAATATTCTGACAACTTTCGTGTTATAGGGCTAATTCCAAATTCAATTATTCTTGAACCAGGTGGAAATAAACTCCTTATCCGATGAATGGAACGTTCGACTTGTTCCAAAGTCATAGTCTGGCGTGGCATTTCGTTACACTCCTGAACCTTTACCGTGCTTCTATTGTTAACCCGTGGTATCATATGGTCTTAGGGCTTCGGTATGATATGGCGGCTAAACCCAAATCTGTCCTTCTGTCAGCAGAAAACGGAAGTTGGAGTTGGGTTTCCTCCGGAAGAATCGTAACTTTCAATTGTGAAGCCGGAGAATTTTGGTGGAAAATGCCAAAGAATTTTGATGCGCAAAATACACATGTAGATTTATTCCGGGTCGCTACTTACGCCTTACTTTCTCCTTGGGTCGATGGAATTTTAGAAAACTGGACACCTAGTCGATTACATGGTAAATTCCCTGGCCTCTCCTTTTCAGGGGGGATTGATTCTACAGCGTGTTATATTTTGATGCCTCAAGATACTGTACTATTACACCACCGTCGTTCTTTCAACTCGTTACTGAAACATAATGGTGCCGATCGAATTTTTAAACATATTAACAGAAAAACAGGGAGGATAGTTCACAGTATTCCATCAAATCATGAAAAAATTAGGGTTAATTGGGGTGAAAGAAATGGATTTTCAACAGATTTAGCAACTGCAGTACATCTGATTTTACTCGCTGATTATTTCGATTTACGTGGTATTGCCCTTGGAATGCCAATTGATAATACATATCTTTGGCATGGCCACAGAAAAAGAGATTTTTCCACAACAGGATGGTGGACGAAGTGGGCGCCTTTGCTATCGAGTATTGGTTTAGATTTAATCTTGCCAATAGCAGGTGTCTCTGAAGCGACAGCAGTCCATATTGTTCAGAAATCAGGACTAGGGAATGTTGTGAGTTCTTGTTTAAGGGCAAAACATCCAGGGTGTGGGAGATGTTGGAAATGCTTCCACAAAAATGGGATGTTAGGACATCCATATGATATTCAATCTGGAGAGATACAGAAATTTCTAAACCAACGACCAATCAAAACATCTACCCATGCCCTATGGTGGGTGAATGAGCAAAATCATTGGGATCAAGTCCCAGATTTATTACATCTCAAAGAATTAGATTTTTCATGGTGGACTAAGCATTATCCGCCTGCTTTTCTACTCCTTCCAAAGTGGATAAGAACAGATATTCAGGTTCAAATCGAAGAATTTACTGAACCAATACCTGATGATTCATCATTCCATTCTTGGGATTTATTCCCTGAAGAAGCTTGAATCTGGAAACCCTACTCCAGTTGCATTCCAACCAATTGAGCCTAGATATTGAAGATCAGTTACTCTTCTTCCATCGTAGAATAATCCTAATTCTGATACTTTCCTTAGTTCTCTCCAGTCAATTTCCAGAACCTCTTTGTGAGCAGTACAAAGTATGACCACATCTGCATTTGTATCAAATGGTGAATTTACCCAAATACCCGGAGAATCAGCAAAATCATTTTTTCCAATGAACGGATCCCAAACAAAAACTTTGCATCCTTCTTCAATAAGTGATTTTGCAAGTGGTTCAGAAGGTGTTTCTCTAACATCTGAAATACCGGGTTTATATGACCATCCAAGAAGTAAAATTTCTAGTTCGCTTGGAGTTTTTCCAAGTCTAGCAGCGTGATGAAGTACTCTTGTTGCAACTTGATTTGGCATATTTGCATTAACCGATCTAGCTGAAGTAATTAGATCAACAGGGGCTCCTGCGGATCTGGCTTTTTGAATCAAATAGTAAGGGTCA
>CAZRCY010000203.1:0-2185 GCA_964598735.1 uncultured Candidatus Poseidoniales archaeon | reverse complement strand
GTGTTGTGAATGCGGAGTATTTAGCTCTAGATCTCTGTTTTCTTTTTGGTTTTGACCATGAATATTTTCACCATTGTACTGATTCAGCTTTGACAGCACATCTACAGAGAATTTTCGAAGTAGAAGGTAAAATTCCAGATGCCTCAAAAATGTATAGAACAGAATACTCAAAACTTATTGACAAGGAGAAAAAGAATTGGATTTTAGTTGAAGAAACATTAGCGAACGCTCACATTGTTCGAGACCCAACTCGATTGGGAGGACTTAGAGAAGCCTTCCTGCGTTATGGATTGCTACCTCAACCAGACGATTGGAAACGAGGTCCATACGCACTTTGGGATCGAGCTGTTTTTGACTCAAGCGTTTTTACTGCATTGAGTCATTTTGTTTGGTTACAATACCTAACTGGAAAGGTTGATCCCTGTAATATCTGGCCTAGGGTAGAGAAAATTTGTAATGAGGGAGGAAATGATGCAGGTTTCGATGCGATCGTGAATCAAATTGTGGATGCAGTAGAACCAGAAGATATTGATTCTGAAGATTCATCATATATCTTGAATCGAGATGGCATAAATGTCCCTATTTCGTTTGGTGGATTTCAACAAGGGTTACTTCGTAGATTGGAAGTTCCCCTTCATGTGCATGGTAGCCAATCAGCAATGATTTTGGAAAGATATGGAATTGACAATCCTGAGTGGCCGTATGGCATTATCGAGGGGCTATATTCACATTTCCGAATAGTAGAACTTTCTGGCGAATCAGATGATCCGTTCGGAGATGATGATGATTTTGAATTAACTCCGTGACAAATTATTTTTCAAGATATTCGTGATAATTATTCTCGCAATTCAAAACGATGAGCCTTCAAAAGTCGAATTGAAGCCATATCTTCAGGATTTTCAAAAGTGTACAGATAAGCATCAATATCTGAACCAGTTTTGTGTTTTCGTCGAACAACGTAACAACACTCTATACGCTCAACGTCAATTTCACCACTCATTTTTCGGAGATGGTAGTAACGGAATGGCATGTACAACTGATAAATGGCAAAATCATTTCGGCCATTCTTCCAGTTTTTTCCTTCAAACACCGTAATACTGCCTTCGTATTCTAGGGTCATATCGACTTCAATTTGTATTACATTTGCTGGTATTTCGATTGAACCAATTCTATATTCGGGCTGTAAACGGGTTCGATGGGCCATGTAGATGTGTGGATTCGCACGGAGATCTCCCGGATATAGAAATTCTCTCAAAATCCCATGGTTGTGGACTATTGAGAGAATGTTTGCCTCAGAAGTATTGAGATGATCTAATGGTCCCGGTCGATATTTGAGTTGACGTATATTTTCTGGTTCAATATTTTCAAACGTATGGAAGACTTTGTCAACGCCGCGAATGAAAGCATGTTTTGCCACATTACCTACCCCTCTTTCTGTTCCCAAATGGACCACTGCCAAACTCTCCTTTGCCATCAAAGGAGATAGGTTTGCACTCGTATCGATATGAGTGGCATCATTGTGATTTCGAAACCCCACATTCATTGACAATGTCTTGACATCGTCATTGGTGAATATGTACATCGGTTGTTTTGGGCCATCGCGTTCAATACAAAAGCGTACTAAAGCATCCTGAAGTTGTGATTTCTTGCTCATTGAGATTCTTCCTTAAGTGAAAACCAATCAGACAAGGTGGCCTCAGTTACTTTTTGTAATTCCTTAACATATGGGCCTTTCTCAACTCGTTCCATCGCGGTCTTGACGTAATCCTCAACCTGATCGAATCCGATATATTGGCGACCAAGCGCTTTGGATACAACTGCTGTAGTGCCCGTGCCCATGAAAGGATCAAGTACAACATCGCCTGGATCTGTAGCTCCTTGAATAAAGTAAGAAACCAATCGTTCTGGATAAACTGCAACGTGATTTCCTGCAATTCTTCGGGCCTCAGAACCTATGGTCACGATTGTACTTGGATGGGGTGAATCTCCAATCTTTGGTTGAACGACTTCCATAGTATCTGAATCAAATTGTTCTGTAACCAATATTGTACCCTCTGGGAGGTCTTCAGTGATTGGATGGACATGATGCATCGCTCCCTCTTCAATAAGCACTGAAGGTAATGCACCTTCGGGGTTCGGTGCCCAAGACCCTTCGCCACCCTGCTTGTATTCTGTGATTTCTTCT
>CAZRCY010000202.1:0-2197 GCA_964598735.1 uncultured Candidatus Poseidoniales archaeon | reverse complement strand
ACTTTTTCGTGCTGAAGATATTGATTCTGAAAAAATTAAAAAAATAATCGAACAATGGTTAAATGAAAATAGGAAAACTCTTCTAGAAAAAAGTCTTGAAGATTACTACTCAAGTATGGGACAAGTTAATCTCTTCCACTTTCTGAAATATTGTTACATTGAAGATGGGAATTACCCTGATATCCTAAGATTTTGGCAAATGATAGATAATCTCGGAAGACACTTAGATTCAGTAGCGAAGAAAATTTCAAGCATGGCCTTTGAAGAATGGGAACCAGTAAAAATTCTGCAACTAATCCTAGTGTTAGGATTTACTCATGTTGATTGGATAGCTGTATTCAAAGAAGGTATGAAGACAATTAAGGAACATCCTAAATGCAGAGATTCAGATTTATGGCAAATGGAAATAAACCAATTAGAGAAAAAAATCGAATCATGTAAAATTGATGGTCATGTGCGAAATACTTCGAGAAAACAGATATTAAAACGCATGGAAAAAGGGCGGGATGGATGGGGAGGAAGAAAAGATAATCATTACATTGAACCTGATGTGAAAAGAGGTCACAACAAAAAAGAACGGGCCTTGAAACAACTAGATGATTTTCTAAGTCCTGAAAAAACAAATCTTGTTGTAACTATTGAAGGGTTGGGGGGAATTGGAAAAACCGAATTGTGTAGGCAATTTATATACAGAAATATGGGTCTTGAGGAAACAACTACGAGAGCATTTGAAAATCTAGCATTTATTTCAACAAAGAGTGATACTCAGGGCGAGCAGACGACCGATCCGGTCAAATTTGAAAGAGGGAGAACTCTCGAAGGAGTAGATAATCAGGGCGGAAGTAGGATTCATCATGAAAAATGGGAATTGGAACATCTTATCACAGAAATTTGCTCTCTTGCTTGGCCACAAGGAAGGGGAGAAGTTAACCAAGAGAATGCTAGAGAAATCCTAGAAAATGAAAGATTTTTAATCATTTTAGATAATTTTGAAGATGCTGAAAAACAAGCCAAAGAAGATATCGATGAGTTCTTTGAGTCTCTGAGCTCAAGGGACACTCAATCGAGATTCATTATTACAGAAAGACATAGTACAATTGATATGAATGCGCCTAAGAAAATGAAGATTTTACCTTTGTCAGTAGGCCAATCATCCAGATTAATGAGTAATAGATTCATCTATGAAGTTCAAAAACGAGGTGAAGCCAGACGTGGTGAAAAAATTAGTTGGATCTTAGATGGATTGAAGAATATTGATACAATTCAGAATGTATTTGATAATTTAATCGAACAAGAACTTGAATTTAAAAAAATCATTGACCATCCAAAACTATTGTTTTTCTTAACAGCACTTTTTGCTAAACGTCTATTGGAAATGGACGTTAATGAAATCGATATGGATGCTTGGGAGAATAGAGATGCTCAAACAAAACAAATTGAAAAATTTCTGCTAGACGTTGTCAATAAAAATAGAGATTTGCTGTCTGCTTACAAAGAAGATGCATATGAATGGCTCACCAAAAAGGCATATACGGAAGTTGACCAACACTCTGGATATTTAGCAATTCTAAAAACCCTCAAAAATGCACAGCCTAGAAGTTTATCTCGGTCAGATATTCAAGATGGATTAGCTAAACTTCCAGATACGAAAGTAGATCATACTCAAACAGAAACTTTTCTGAAAGAATTAGAAGAATTTGACTTATTTATTACTAAAGATGGAAAAGGCGAATACTCGTTGGCATCACTTGCCGAACAGGCCTTGAGTGATATGCTTCAAGGGAAAGGGAAAGAGGACAGAGACTATGAAAATCAGGATTTAAAGAAGAGTAATGATTTCATTAAAAGAATTAGTTTCTTCTGCAGTGGAACTGTAGATTCAAGCGATCTTTCTAAAGATAGTGAAGATACAGATGAGTCTAAAAAACGACGAGAAAGAGGGCGAGCACAACATCTCACAAAGGGTGATATCCAAACAGTATTGGAGGAGTTACTAACCTGGATAGGTGGAGGGCTTAGGAATAGAGTGTATATTAAAGTAGAAACCATTCAGAACTGTATAAATTGCGTAAAAAGTGTTTTGGATAATGAACAATTAATACAACGAGATGGAAATAAATTGGCAATAAACAAAGTTTCCAATGTATTATTAGATTTAATTGAGACAAATCTGAAGAACCCAAAAAAAGTAATTCAT
>CAZRCY010000201.1:0-2213 GCA_964598735.1 uncultured Candidatus Poseidoniales archaeon | reverse complement strand
GGTTAAGTCGTAACAAGGTATCTGTAGGGGAACCTGCAGATGGATCACCTCCTATGAAATCTCTGGAACCCGGGGGGTAGGGTGGCTTCGGCCGCCCTATCCTCCACTTTTTTTTCAAAATCCTCAAATTTTTTCGAGAATTCTTCCTCTAAATGTTAGTAGTCTCAGAGGAGGACCATCGATACTTACGGTGATTGTTGCACCTCTAGTGAAATGATATTCATCCCATCCATCAGATACAACGTATCCTCTATGCATATCTGATGTTAGGGTTGTTGGTTGCTTTGTCCAAATCCAATGCTCCCCCTCTCTTCTTTCTCCTAAGGGTAATTCTCTCGCCCCAGCCAAGTAATGGTCTTGAACTGTATCCATTAGAAATTCTTGATTTTCAATATCAAATGTATGCCTGAACCATGCACCTTTTCCAACATATGTTGAAAATAACATTCCTGATGATGTTTGAATAGTATCAATTGCAGAATCGCCTTTCCCTCTTTGTAGTCTATATCTTGACGGTTGATATTGGTGAGTATTTGCAATAAGAAGGTCATTCAATGCAGGATCGCATCTAATTACATTTCCAGAAGTTGTCACGATTTCAGCTTGCAGGCGGGGAAGGACGTTCATAATCGCAGTTCCCTCTAAAGCACTGACTAAATCTTCCTCAAAATGATGGGTATCTGAACCCATAAAAAATCCAACAGAACCATCCTTATCCTCTTCTTTCGGGTGGCTATTCACTCCCATTACAGGGGTTTCTGCATCTACAGAATGTGCAATCGAGGTAAGAGTCCCATCTCCTCCTATTACGATAACTAAATCTCTTCCAATGAAATCGGAGCGTCTGACCTTTTCTCTGGCAGTCATGTCAACCCTTATGCCCTGTTCATTGACAAATTTCTGTAGAACTTTCTCGATTGAATCGATTGAGCGGTCATGCACGGCCTCGAAATTTTTCTTGTAAACTACGAGAATGTCTGCGCTCATCTCGTCCCACTCACCCTCGGCGAGGCATTGATCCCTTATTCGGATTCGCATATTTATTCTGACATGTGGCCAATGAATTGATTTGAGTTGACCCTGACGGTATCTTATGCATCGCCTGCTTGTTGTAGTTATGATCACTGCTCTGTTTTCAGGTTGTATTGGCGAAGATCCTATTCCATTGGATTCAGGTGAGGCATTATTTGATGCAGCATTAGATTCAGGAGATGCTTGGGATCTTGATAGGATTTTAGCATCTGAAGATGCCTACAAATTAGAAATCATGGATATCGTTTCGGGAGTCCAATCTTTAGTAATTTTAGGTGAAGATAAAGATGCAGAATTAACCCATGTAGCTATGCTTACAGTTTCTGGAAATGAAAGTATAGACTTTGAAATTCTGGAAGGTGGAGAAAATTTTCATGTTAGAATCGGACAAATCTGGTATTTAGGACGAGATGCTGCACCTGACCGTATCGATCCATTGGCAGGTTCGGGAGTAACCATGGATGGTTCAGGGATTCCTAGTGCTCAATCTGGATTGCCAATGGATGTTACTGAATTCAAATCTTTAGATTGGAGAGTAACATGGGATTTAGAATCAGAGCAAATGGTTGCTGTTACAAATAATGCAACATCAAACATTATTCTTGAATTACGAGGAATGCCGCCAGTATTGGTAAAAGCTGAGTCATATGGGCAAGATGGTCAAACTTCTACAATTATGACCATTACTACTGGAAATGATGCTAAGTTATCTATTCCTGGAGAATCTCCTGTTAGAATGCCAGTGCCTGTTTCAGGTGAAGTAATGATGGATATTGTGGATGGGATTAGAATCTGGGAATATACTGTAGCAGATGGTTTCAGATGGGAAGTTTCAACAAATGAAGTAGAATTACACGTTGGAGAAAGAGATTCAGAAGGCAATCTCTCGGTTTTGGTGGAGTTTCCTGTTGAAGCGGGACATCTAGACTATTCTGATTCTGAAGGTTCATCTTGGACATTCGATTTTTATGATAATGACAATGATGGTTTGCTGAGCGGAGGAGATGTTCTTCGGGTAGAAACAGATTCCGATCTAGATTTTGATGCTGCAATCTACGATCTATGGGCTGAAGATTATCCTGAATCTTTCTTGCCTGGTCATTTCTTTTCATCTTTCGTAGTTTTCATTATGGTTACATTGTTTAGAAAAACCTTCAATTCGCGAATTATTTGATTACCCT
>CAZRCY010000200.1:0-2214 GCA_964598735.1 uncultured Candidatus Poseidoniales archaeon | reverse complement strand
GTATTGTGGTTGGATGAATCTCAATAATCATACTATGATGCCCAACATTGCCTGATAAATCTGCTCCTGAGACCACTAAATCATGTCTTCCTGAATCAAGTGCTGGAAGCGAAAAACGAGAAATATCTTCCCAACTCTGGTTTTCAAAAAGAGTGATCCCGTTTAATTCAGCAGTCCAAATGATATTATCTATTGAATTCAAGTCATCGAACGAGTTCTTCAAATCAATTTCAACCAATGAAGAGGTATAGGCAAGATTCTCAACCCCTAATATTTCTCCATTTACTAGTAATTCAGGTCTAGGAACAGGAGAACCAAGATCTAAACTTGTGAATGACCAATTCTTTTCTACTGAGTTTCCTACAGAATCAGAAATCAAGAGATGTACCCATCGTTTTGCAGGATATCTTTCTTTATGTCTTTCCTCAATACTCATATGCATACCATTTATGGTGTCAGTTTGAGGCCAGAATTCAGCGAAAAATAGTCTATCATCTGATTCTCGAACCCACCCATCGCTTCGATTTGATGTCATAATTATTGAAACGGTTTCACCATTATCATCAACCGTATTAATATCAAAAATAAGCGTACTTGTTGCATTTACGGATATCTCAAATGACCTCATTGAATGATTGATTTGTGCCCAATATTGAGGATGATCTTCAAGCATGGTGATATCCCATTGAGGATAGGTTCCATCCAAAATTAGATTTCTTTCTACAGCGCCTGTCACTCCATGTGAGTCTATACACTCTCCGATGATTTGAATTTCATCTCCCTCTGAGAAAATATTTGAATCTGTTGAAAAATTAAGATACTTACCTTGAACGATTGATAATCCTCTTTTATCGGTGACTTTCCATCTTTCAATAGTATTTTGTTTTACTGAATCTTCACAGGATAAATTAAAACTTGGATTTCCACCAAGAATAACATAATTTTCCGATGCTCCAACACTGGTGATAGATGGAATTGGAATATCATTTTTTTCTAAGTTAAGAGTGATTTCGCCTATCACACTCAATTCACTACGATTAATGAAAATACTTTCACCGGAAGAAACAATGATGTCATTTTGAGGCGAATGTCTTAGTTCCCATTGGTTTGGAAGGTCTATTGTTAAATTCGCAGAATCTCTAATGTGTCCTCTAAATGGAATTTTCAAAATTTGAATATCTGAGTCTGGAAAATATCCAATTAATGTTCCTGATTCGTCCCATCCCCATGATATTCCATTAGCAAATACCTCTCCTGTTGCAGGATCAATATGTCCTCCGGTAGGATAAATCGGTTCAGTTGCAAACATCCGTTCTTCGTTTAAAGAGCAACATCCTAAATTTTCCGCATCCTTCCACGCTAACGAACTAAGAATTTCTGAGAACAAGTTAGATTCTTCTGCATCAACTGTCCCGTCCCAGTTCCCGATAAATTTGTCAATTTGGTACATGATTCCAAGATTAGAGGATGGGAACATTGGATGACCAGTATGTGAAGGAAGTCGTATACTTGCGGACCAATCGGCGTATTTCTCAAAATTATTTTCTGGATTTTCTTCAACAAAATTTAGGAACATTGTTGAGCTAGGAGAAATAGGTATACTTAGATCGGTTGAGAGCCAAGAGTCTAGTGATTCAAAAAGTGCATCATCAAATGAATATGGGAGTGATTCGGGAATTTCATCGATTAATCTCCACAAATACCATTCTCCGTTTTCTATTCGGGGTAAATCATAATTTAACGCTCCGTTGACAGAGATCCTATCTTCCCAACCACTCGGGGAATGACGAACCAGTATTGTTCCATTCCAACCTGAATCTTGAGCCATTATGCGCAAGGTTCCTTCGGAAGGGGGCCACATATTTGTTAATCCACAATCGATATCTCCACTTATCTCACAATTAACAGAGATTAGATTATGTGAAATTGTATTATCGTCCCCTGTGTATGTTGTTTCGATCCACCCCTTTCCTTCTGGAAGTGTTAATGAATCCGTCCCATTAATCCAATCAATAGTTTGTTCTCCAATGTATTTCCAAGAATCGATTCCGTCTACACTAAATTCGAATACACCAGAAATGTTCGCTTTGAGGTATGTAATTGCAGAGGAATTTAGGTTGACAGTGGGTAATAATTGAACATTTATTCCTTTTTCTCGAGATATAATTTCGGGTCTAATTGGTTTAGATTCTTCTAAATTAATCTGTATTTTTG
>CAZRCY010000199.1:0-2217 GCA_964598735.1 uncultured Candidatus Poseidoniales archaeon | reverse complement strand
ACAGGTAGAAGCTCAAAATACCCACTGCTAACTAAGGTTGAGTTGGGCGTATCAGAGAGTGTTTGAAGTACCCCTCAATTGGGATATAAAAGAGCAAAGAGAAAACAACACAATAGATTTACTGTAGTTCATAACTGAATGAGAGACTTATATTGGCTTCTCTTGGACATTGACCGTGAAGAAAAAGACGGTCCATTCAATGTTTACTTCTTCGTTATCGTCACTACTTCCTGGAAGGAATGAGGCAGGTGCTTGGTTCGTTTCAACTGAGATTTCCAGTTGTAAAACTCCGCTACCATAGGTTTGATTTGACCACATGTTTTCCCAATGCTCCTCAGTATTGCCAACTTCCTCGATAGTCTCTCCTGAGTATCCAGGATAAACATAGACTGTAAGAGTCATTGTATCACAATTATCATTCGAATCAGAAAGAACATTTTCCGTATTCTGCCAATCCGCAATTAACCCATTCGGCGGGATTTGAGCGTGAACTTCATCACATGGGTCGGCAATTTGTCCAGATGTTTCTTCATAAGAAATAGTAAATACGATTTTTGCCATCATGCCTGTAGAATTTTCGCCGATAATATCGCGAGAGAGTTGGAAAGTATCAGTTTCTCCATTTGCTATAAGCATGGAATCTGAGTTTTGGAGTTCATTTTCCTCAAACGTGATCGAATAACTTGGCAATGTGTACTTATTCAGGATATCATCTTCTTTGATTACGAAGAAGGTGTATGCATGAAAAGCAAGTCCAATGACCAAAATAGTTGAAAGAAGAACGAAGGCTCTGCCAGAATCGTCCTCCTTTATTAGAAATCCAATACCTTTCTCCTCACTCATTCCCATCACCAAAAACTCATCGAAAAGGGATCCGCCTCGCTGAGGTGGAGGATAAAGGCCACGACCAGCATGAAACTAATCATTGCCATCATGGCCTTGTTAAGCGCTTGAAACTCGTTCCTTTCAAATTCTAGCTCTGGGAAATATGAACCTCTCACCCGTATTGGAAATCGTAACGGGTTTGAAATCAGAGTCTGAAATGAGCGTTCTTCCCAACCTATCCCAAAGGCGATAGCGACTCCAAGAACACCTGCGGAAAGCATCTCTGTCAACGGAATAAGGCTCTGGATAATTTCGAGTAGTGCGGAAGTAGCAACCACAATGAGCACGATTGCCATGGTCTTACCAACCTGTTCATTATCTTCGGAAATTCTAATGAGACCATAATGGAAGAAAATATACAGCCCTAAAATAGGGCGCATCATTGTGAAGTGAACCGATGATGTAATCTCAGTCCATATGCTCTGCCACGTTGAATAATTGGAGCCAGCATCAGTCCCGCCACCACTTCCACTTAATCCAGTACCTGAAAGCACGATATGGCTCACTACCCCAATGGACATGTAAATGAATATGACATAGGAAGTACCTCGCATCCTTCCTTGAGTGGTTTGGTAGATTTCACCACATAAAATTACTAGGCCAAATAAGACCGCTGAAGCCAATCCCAACGACCAGAGATAATCACTCGTAAGATTTCCTCCATAGAGATCCATGAAGTAAAAATAATTCGAGGATGTAAGCATCCCAACCCAACGGAATAAAATATGACCAATTATCATAATTATCAAAAGTATAGCTACGTCAGAAACACCATTAATCTCTTTGTTATCTTCAAGCCCTTTCATGAACCTAAATTTGAGATAGACCATCGTCCAAATAAATCCACACACAATGTAACCATCTCCGAGCCCTGCGAGGGGACTAGCAACCCCAATAAAAATGGCAGTTCCTATCGAGATAAATGTGTAAAGAAGAACGATTCCTACGCCGTATTTGAATTGCTTTCTTGTTCGAAGAATTGGGACCGGGAAAATAAGTGCAAGCATGATCATTAAGCCAGAGAATATCTGATCTGCAAAGTGGCCTGAATACAAAACAATGCGCCATACGTCAGTCTCATAACCAATTGAACGGACACCATTCGCAACACCTTTACAGATAAAGATCCAACAAAGGAGTTGAGCAGCAAATCGTTTATTCCAAATCACTTCTTGCTTTTGATTCTTGATGAGAATTAAACCAGAAATTCCTAAGGCAAGACTGAGTATGCCACCCACTGCGAGCAAACCGTCAACTGCCATGATGGGGGTTTGTGTGCGTATCATTTGATTCTTATCCCAGCATGGCATAAATCATGGTGATTTTCGCAGT
>CAZRCY010000198.1:0-2271 GCA_964598735.1 uncultured Candidatus Poseidoniales archaeon | reverse complement strand
GACCATCGTCGGTCGGTCCTTTACTACTGGATTGAGCAATAGTATCTGGCGCACTCCCTCCCCTATTGTGATGATTTGCAACAGCAATTGAATTCTTAGCTGTAGCTGGAGGCGTTAAACCAGTATTGCCATCATTACCTGCAGAATACAATACAGTAAATCCATCATATGACCAAAATTGATCATATTGAGATGTCCTGCTATCCACATCAGCAGCGGAAGTAGTATACCTTCCATGATCGCCTTGAGATCCCCACGAATTAGTGTGAATCTGAACATCAGCATTGTAAGCAGTGCGTAACATGTAGTCTACGCTCGCTCCAGAAAATTGACCAGAAGAGTCATCTTCCATTGCTTGGAAATATAGTTCAGCCTTTGGAGCGACTCCTGCATACCCTCCTCGACTTCCATCACCTAAAACTGTACAAGCGACATGAGTTCCATGACCAGAATGTCTGTCTTCCGTGGAAGAATCACCCCATGTCATTGATTCAACATGTGTAATTCGACCATTCATATCCCCATGGTCCTGGTCGATCCCAGAATCTGCAACAGCAACAGTAATTCCGGAACCATTTAATTCAGAAATGAAGGCATTAGCAGTATCTGCCACTCGCATATGACCGAGAGAACGATCGTTGTGTATCTCCCATTGAGGAGGTAATGATATCCATGCAACTGACGGATTTGTCGCAAGAATTGGAATTGTAGCTACACTTACTTCAGCCTCAACCCTACCATCACCCCAAGGACGAATATCAAACACATTTAAATCTGAAAAATCATGAGTTTTTTCATCAATCTGGACTGTTGAATGTAGGTCTCCTGATGTATCTCTCCAACCGGTTATCAATACAGTAATTCGATCTTCTGGATTCATTGATTCCACCGTATTCCTAACTGATTCATCTACGACTAAAGCTGTAGGAACAGATGAGGTTGCAATTATTCCAGAAACAGATGAGGCTGCAACTAAGCCCTCTTTATTCCCTTGGATTAGAAATCCAGTAGGAGGAATTAATGATTTGACAGAAACTGTTTCTAGAGAAGAAAGGGTTTCTCGGGTACTCCAAGGATCTATGCCACTATCTAACAAAATCAAAGATAGATCTTCTCTAGGGGAAGAAAAGATTTCACTAACATCATTCGACATTACCCAACCATTTGTCGACAACGAGCCAACCGGAGTGTTTGCACCGGGATTTCTGTGCGAAATCGAAACATCATCAAAAGATGTTGGAGAAACACCTCTTATTGAATCAGGATCGGGTTCTAGTTCAATAGGAGATTCTGAAATAATCGATATACTACCCCCCATTGAAGAATCCTCTGGTGATGAGATGAATGCAAAATTCAAAAGAAGAAGAAGGACAAGGCCTACTGCTAGTCTTGAGCGTGCCATGATTACTACTCCAACGAACCAGATTTAGGGCTTCGCACCTCTCGACATTCAAAACCAATGAGTTTCCCCTTCATCTCGAAAAGTTTCAGTTGTCCATTCACCAACTATGTGTAACCAGGTTTTCTCAACTGACTCTCCTCTATGATTGTTATAAGTCAAATGAATGCTGATGCTGTAATTCTCCCAAACAGATGCCCCAGAAATAGCCAATTCTAAATCATCACCGGCAACAGAAACGTGTCCGGGTAAACTAGAGGTTTCAAACGTAGTAGAACCTAACAGACCGTCCTGCATATCTCTGAACTCCAACTCAACTTGTAAATTAGTAACTTCTCGACTTCCATGATTATGAATTTGAGATAAAACAACATGTCCTGGTCCACCCTGCATGTATACAGTATCAATGACAATTTCATCCCGGGGAATCATCCAATACCATACTCCGAATGAACTAACTAACAAAAGTAGAACTAAGCCGGTCGCCAGAATGACTCTTCCTGGAGTAACTATTGATACGAGATCCTTCGCTTGTGCAAGTGCACCATAAGCTCGTTCTACATCTTCAAGTGCAACTTTACGTCCACCAATGTCGATAGTAATGTCGTCAATTTCTTCTTCAAATTCGTCTAAATTATCTAAGACCAATTAATCACCTCCAAAAAAAGTAGCACATACTGTAAATATTCCAGTCGACATTGGTTCAGGTACCATATAGTGGGTGGTAGAACCATCAAAGCCGGGCATCACGTTCAGTAAGGAAAGATCTGATGCTATTCCGTTTACTCCTATTGATGTACCAGTAGGAATTCTTGATGTCTGTTGAGCATCAATCAAAACAGCTCTACCATCCCATTTTATTCCCATGAAAT
>CAZRCY010000197.1:0-2286 GCA_964598735.1 uncultured Candidatus Poseidoniales archaeon | reverse complement strand
TAGCGTTGTGTATGACCCACTGCAACCCCTCTAGTTTGCAGAACCATAATTCAAGGGTTTTATCCATTAACCGATTAATTGACAAGTAAAATAATCAAATTTATTTGAATGAAAAAGTGAATAAAAGGCTAAGGATTTATTGAGACTACGGAAATCTCTTGTTTTGAGATTCGTTTTTTGCATGATTAATCTGTACTTGCTTGTGAACTATTTGTTATGATAAATCTGCAATGTAATTGTGAATCGGAGAAACTAGTTTATTGATCGTGGCTCGTGGAATTGACCTATAATTGTTGAAAGTTCATTCCAAGACTTCGGATTATGCTCAAAAATACTCGATAGTTCACTTTTTTTATCCAATTGAAGATTTTCTCCTGAATTTAGTAAACAACAATATTCAAAAAAATCTTGTGCATTAGAAAAATTTGATGGATCCCTAAATTTCTTTCCATTTGCCAACTCTAAAATTGATACTAAGAATGAAAAAACTTCCATCGACTCACCATATTTTTGAGGCGAGGTCAACGACTTCGGATGTGCATATCCCCAATGGCCTCGGATTGGTGGAGAATTCCAAAATTGCTCTTTGAAATTAAAAGAACAATATCGCTCCCAGTCGATTAAAATGATTTTTTCCCCAGAATGACAACGTAAGTGTTCCGGCCGGATATCACCGTGATACGACCCTTCTCGATTTAATCTAGCCATAAAATTACAAAAGTTGCTTAACAAGTCTAATGACAAATTTTCGATAGTCAATGCGTCCATTTTTTGCGAGTACAACTTGCTGTGTTCGAATTTGAATATCTCCCTATATTCTGGATCGATTTCACCTGCAGCAGAAATACCTAGGTTTTCGCGTTCTTCCCGTTCCGGGCAGGAATATTTCTTCTCAAAAATGGAACCATTGAGAACAACACTTGAATCTTTGGACTTTCTAATTCCTTCCACAAGAGAAGCGTAGTTTTTGCTCATAATATTCGATTCGAGTAACGTCTCGAAGCCAGAGAACAGGCCTGTTGGATTGATATCAAGGAGAATATATTGATTTTCCTTTTTAATAAAATCAAAAGCCGCTACGTTGAGTCGCAAGTTAAAAAGAAGAAGGCGGCATTTCTCTGCGATATTTTCCGGGAGGTCACAAAATGATGCTCGAATCTTTGAAAAATCGTAATAACGTGAGTCAATATGCTGTGTACCGGATGTATAAGATATTGAAATATGGAATTTTTCAGAAACTAAGGAACGAATGTTCTCTCCAATTATTGTTTCTTGAATCAAGACTGGAGACGAACCTTTGAATTGGTCTCCAAGCTTCTTCAACAAATTATCGAGATTAGTTCTGTTCACGTAAATTGTTTTTGATGATGAACCAGAACCTTTTCTGTGATCCCGCATTGGTTTCAGAACCACATCCTGAGAAAGTGTTCTTACAATTGAGTTATCTGTATTTGCGACGATTGAAGCCGGAACTTGGAATCCGCATTCAATCATGGTTCTTAGAATAGATATTTTGTTGTTGGCCTTTGTGATTGCCTCTGGTTTACCAGGGATGAAATTAACATTTTCAGAAATCAGAATTTCAAGAATTCCGTCAATACTTTTTCTCCATTCATCTGTAGGCATATCTTTCCCTTGTTCCGGCAATCCTCTAATAACGACCCAATCAATTTGATTACTGGAGTATTTACTACCTACCCTTGGAGACACCGTAAAATCTGGTATGTTGGGTGAAATTACGACGTTTGGCAACAAACCATCAATTGGGTTGGTATGTAACCAAAATGGAGTTTTCCCGCATCTCTTAAGCTCCCGCTCTAAGGAGATTAATTGCGTATCTGATGATTCGCCTACGAGTAAAACTCCAACCTCATTAACTTCCATGATATCAATCGTATGCGTCATAGGAACTTGACCAGGCCTTTGACATTTCAATAGGTAGGGATGCATCATCTCCAAGTTCAACAATTGAAAAGTTTTCCCAAAAGAGGGTCAGAATTGAATCCATGCTTAGGCCTAGTCATTTTAGCATATGAATATATTGGAGATCGAACAAACACTGTTTTCTCATAGTTTTTGTTTAACCGCTATAGGAACGCATGGATACATTCGAATTAATATGTATACAATGAAAGAGATGGTTCTGAGTATATACAAGGGAGACCCACGTATGCGTATACGCATACATCGGTACCGTTGTGGTCGCCCGCACATACAAGGGGGGCCCTCGTATTCGCTAAATTTAGCGATTCTTTTTTTTACTGAATTAGAGTGGTAAGGGCATGA
>CAZRCY010000196.1:0-2298 GCA_964598735.1 uncultured Candidatus Poseidoniales archaeon | reverse complement strand
ATTCTAACCATGTTCCTGCAATGGTTCCTATGTTGGCTACTCGGGGCGAATTTCTAACATCCTATACTCCGTATCAACCCGAAGTTAGTCAAGGGATGTTACAAGCAATGTGGGAGTTCCAAACTATGGTATCTGAATTAGTTGGCCTTCCAGTTGCTAATGTGAGTATGTATGATGCAAGCACTGCTGCTGCAGAGGCAATTACAACAGCAGTACGTGTCTTGAACAGAAAAGTCGAACAAAAAAATACAGTATACGTCTCAGAATTAGTTCCTGAACATCGTCTTAGTGTAATTCAAAATTATACTCAAGGTGGAGGAATTACTATCAAGAAAATCCCACATGGTGATAGCGGATTCATTAGTTTAGAGGCAATAAAAGAGGCTGCTGGATGTTGTGCAGTATATGTTGAACAACCTAATGCGTTCGGAATTGCAGATGAAGGGATTACTGGATTTAAAGAAATCTTAGGAGAAAATACCGCACTTATTATCGGAGTAAATGCCGTTAGTCTTGGGTTAATGGAAGCACCTGGGAATTATGGCGCAGATATTGTCGTAGGGGAAGGTCAACCATTTGGGATTGGCCCAACTGGGGGTGGACCAATATACGGAATATTTGCCTGTAAAGAAAATTTTATTCGGCAAATGCCCGGTAGAATTGTAGGATTATCGCATGATTCTGACGGGAAGAGAGCATTCACGCTCACTCTGTCAACAAGAGAACAACATATACGAAGACACAAAGCAACCTCAAATATTTGTTCTAATGAAACACTAATTGCATTAATGGGTGCCATGCACATGGCTTTACTTGGCCCAGCCGGACTCGAAATGCTTGCAACAAGGAATGCTGCTGCCGCTATCGCTACAAAGAATGCACTTACATCTGTTGAAGGAATCTCGTTAGCACATCCAAATTCATCTCACTTCAATGAATTTGTTATCAGTTTACCTTCTTCTGCAAAATCACTATGCAAATATTTAGATCGAAGAGGCATTACTCCAGGATTGCCTCTCGAAATTCTATTCCCAAACATCGAACCAAACCTTATGCTTGTTTCCTGCACCGATCAGACCTCTGCTAATGATATTGATTTGTTGTCCGCCGGCATAAGTGCGTGGATTAAGGAGGGACATCTATGAGCAACATCTTCTCATTTAACGGCTCAGAAGATGCAGGCTATTCTCAACCTAAGCCTTTAGTCGATTCAAAGGAGGCGAAATCTGCTATTCCAGACTCTTTACTTCGCAAAAAGAGGGCAGGATGGCCTACCGCTAGCGAACCAGAATTAGTTCGTCACTACACTTGGCTCTCTCGTAGAAATTTCGGAATCGACACTGGATTTTACCCGCTTGGATCTTGTACGATGAAACATAATCCTCGAATTAATGAAAAAATAGTTCAATTAGCAGGAATGAATGATGTTCATCCATTGGCTCCAGAAAATCACTTACAAGGACTAATGTCAATTTACTTTGAAATGCAAGAAATGCTATCTCATTGCGCAGGAATGGACGCTGTTACTTTACAACCCGTTGCCGGAGCTCAAGGCGAATTTACAGCGATTCGATGCATACAAGAATATCACAAAATGAGGGGTGAAGAACATCGAGACAAGGTAATTGTTCCTGATTCTGCACATGGAACTAATCCTGCAAGTGCTGCAATGTGTGGATATTCTATTGTAGAGATTCCTTCAGGGGATGACGGACGATTGGATCTTGATGCATTACGAGCAGTGGTTGGAAATGATACTGCAGCAATGATGATTACTAATCCTAGCACTCTGGGTGTATTTGAGCCCGATATTGCAGAAGCAGCAAAAATTGTTCACGATGCTGGTGGACAGATGTATTATGATGGAGCTAATTTCAATGCCATTATTGGGCGTACTAATCCAGGATTGATGGGATTTGACGCGGTTCATTACAACCTCCACAAGACGTTTAGTCAGCCTCATGGTGGAGGAGGTCCAGGTAGTGGACCGATAGGAGTTAAGAGTCACCTTGCTCAGTTCTTACCTTCTCCAATCGTCTCTCGACGACCATCAGAAGAAGGAGAATTAGGAGCAGCAGATGGATGGTGGTATACTTGGGAGAATCCGGAGAAATCTATTGGAAAGGTACAGCAATGGCATGGGAATGCAGGAGCAGTCGTACGTTCTTGGGCATTTTACCGCCGTTATGGTAGGGATTTGACAACTATGTCGGAACATGCGGTTCTAAATGCAAATTATCTCCGACATAAAATCATGAATCCTGAACCTGAAATATTAGAAAAAATACATGCTATGCC
>CAZRCY010000195.1:1181-2301 GCA_964598735.1 uncultured Candidatus Poseidoniales archaeon | reverse complement strand
TTAAATCAACTATTGAGGGAGGAATTGCAATAACTAACCAAACCAACAAAAATCTACTGATATGTCCTCTGTCTATTGATTGAGTAAGTAGTTGATCTGCATTACCAGGGAGAGGGAAGTAATTCAGTCCATACAATGTTGCCAAAACTGAAATAATCACTCCTAAAATTAGAATGATTCTCCGTTGATATTCTGGTGCTTTTCTGAGAGAATAAATAAGCAGACCAGCAGCCAACATACCAATCAAAATGGAGCCAAATGCTTCGTGTGCTTGAGGAGAAGATCCATCTATTTCTGCTAACAATAATAGCCATGTAAGAACCAGGAACGAGCCTCCTCCGACTAACGGTACATGCAATGACATGGATGATAATGATAGGGAATTTCCATTGGACTCTTCTTCGGATGCTAACAACCATGGTAAGAGCAACAAAAACATTCCAATTCCAGCTTGGGTTGAATCTAGATGCCATGACCATCTGGAGAAAAGAAGAATTACAACTCCAGCTGCAGGCCACAACACAGCCTGATTTCTATCATGTATCATCAGGAAAATTATAGGAATTAATAGAATTGCTACCGACAGTGATTGTGAGATAAATAGAATTGTTAATTCTCCGATTAGAATACCGAAGGCCAAAATAGGTCGAGATGTCAACAAGGTTTCTTCACCCGAAACTAATACCCTTTCTGCGCGATATCGTCCCAACCAAAATGTTGCAAAACATATCAGAATAATCATTCCAAAAAATTGAATCAACACTTCTAATCCTTCAACACCTGAATCCCAAAGAGAAAGGACTCTCATGTAAGCATCATTGTTCAGAGATTCACTGTCTTGAGATGCAACGAAAGCATGAACTGAAGCCCATACGCCATTTGCCCTGGTAACTAATGTAGAATGAAGGGCTAGAGCTCCTGTCAATAATGATAATACAGGAGACCAAACTAATGCTGTATTTCTATTCTTTACCTTCGGAGACATTCGAAGATGAATCAACAATAATAGAGACAGCCAAGGCAATAATGATGCTGTTTCTACTGGATCCCATGCCCAATATCCTCCCCAATCCAAAACGGTATATGCCCATAATCCGCCTAATCCTATCCCTAGTGTCCC
>CAZRCY010000195.1:0-1081 GCA_964598735.1 uncultured Candidatus Poseidoniales archaeon | reverse complement strand
CGCCACCATAACCTTGCAGCAGATAGCCAAGCAATCCATAACAACAAGGGGCCAGAACGCCCTGCCCATACTGCTGACACACGATAATGAATGGGAAGATCGTAAGATCCATTAATTCGAACTGTACGCAATGAATCGAAATCAACAATGAACGCAATAATTAAGAATAGAAAAGGTAATGCCTGCAAGCCTAAAATAGAAAACTCATGTGGGTGAGGTTTTCTGAAAACAATAGTATGACGGAAGGCAATCAACGTAGCAAATGAAGGAACTCCGAGAAGAAGAAGGTCAAGCCACATACCTATCCCGAATGTTGATAGATGCTCCCCTCTCAATAGGGCATCGGTCTTAGGTTACCAACCATAGTGCTTAGCACGACTGTAACCGAACGCTAGCATAGCAGGAATTATGCGTCTGAAATACAAACTAGGTCTTCTTATTAAAAGTCTAATGGCAACCATTGCCTTTCCAGAAACACCCATATCTGACATTTCATCTGGGAAACATCTACCCATAACAGACATGTCATTATCTGATAGGGAATATAAAGCACTTTTACCTCTCAAAATTTTATGATAAGGAGGGAACTCAGCCTTCCAACTTTCAGTATATTCTTTCAGGTTAGTAGCAGTAAAATCTCCTTTTGAGATTGCATCTGCTGCTGTTTTTGCCGCAAATTGGGCCGATTTTAGGGCAAGATGTGACCCCCCTTCAAACAGAGGTGATGTGAACCCTGCAGCATCACCAACCAGCAAAATTCCATCTGAATGTGTAGTTTCATGGGGTCCAGAAATTGGAATTATTCCTCCAAATCCGCGTACTTTTCTTCCATCATCCCTCCAAGGCGGATTTACTACTTCGAGATTTTTGAATTCATCAGTATCTGCAATAAATCGATCTAATTCTTTTCCTGCACCACTTTTTACCTCAGTTACTAAGCCCACATTTGCACGACCTTCGCATTTAGGAATCATCCATACATATCCTTTTTCGGCGTATTCTGGCCAAATGTAAAAATCAAGGTAATCATCAGTTGGGACATCTAACATTTCATATTGCATTCCAGCAATCACTTTTGGTC
>CAZRCY010000194.1:0-2305 GCA_964598735.1 uncultured Candidatus Poseidoniales archaeon | reverse complement strand
AGCATCGTGGCTGGTTTCATTCTTCATTATTGCAATCTTGTGCGACCCGGGGCCACGCCCCTTATAAGGGAGTGTTGACGAATGGCTTTGTACTTGATGAACATGGCCGTAAAATGTCTAAATCGCTTGGCAATGTGATCACGCCGCAAGCCGTCATGGAACAAAATGGCGCTGACATTCTGCGTCTTTGGGTGGTGAGTTCAGATTATTACAATGATCTGCGGATCGGCCCCGAAATTATCAAGCGCATGACTGATACCTATCGCCGGTTTCGTAATACCTTACGCTATTTGTTGGGCGCCCTTGATGGCTATAATCAGGCTGAACAGGTGGGTTACGAAGATATGCCTGATCTAGAAAAATGGGTCCTGCACCGAATTGCAACTTTGGATGATCGTATCCGCCGCATGACCGAAACCTATGATTTTCACGGTATTTTTACCGAGTTGCATCAGTTCTGTAACAGCGATCTTTCAGCATTCTATTTTGAGATTAGGAAAGACATGTTGTATTGCGACTTGCTAGGGTCAACAAGTAGGCGAGCTTGTCGGACGGTGATGCATGAATTATTCAAGCGTTTAACAGCATGGTTGGCTCCAATCATTTGTTTTACCGCCGAAGAAGCGTGGCAGGCTTATGTTAGTGACCCGGAAAATTCTGTGCATTTGAGACAATATGACGAGGTGCCTACGGATTGGTATAATAATGATATTGATGCAAATTGGTCAACTATTCGTCACGTCCGTCAAGTGGTTATGAGCGCACTGGAAAAGGCCCGAAATGATGGGGCTATTGGTGCATCGCTTCAGGCTGCACTCCAGATTTATGTCACCCCGGCTATGCAGTCCGCGTTTGATGGACAGGATGCAGCTAGCCTCTTTATTACCTCCGCGGCAAATATCGTAACAGATACGCCACCAGCCGATGCCTTCCGGCTTGATACAGTGGCTGATGTGGCTGTACGATTTGCTGTTGCGAAAGGCGGTAAATGTGCGCGATGCTGGAAAGTGATGCCTGAAGTGACAGCAGATAATGTTATCTGCAAACGTTGTGTCAATGTAGTTGCAACGCTTACTTGATCGAACAGCGCCATAACGAAAGAATTTGATGATCGAACATAATGACCAAAATGTGCCAGTGGTGCCTTTTAAGCGTCTTTGGTTTTGCAACATTTTTTTACTAATAATGGCGGCCGATCAGGCAACTAAGCAAATCATGCTGGATTTAATTTTTGATCCGCCACGCCGAATTGAAATTCTGCCCATATTAAATCTTGTGCCTGTGTGGAACCGCGGGATGAGTTTTGGTATGCTTGCTGATGGCGGCGCGTTGGTGCCTATCAGTCTTACCGGTCTGGCTGTTGCGGTATCTGGATGGCTGTTTTGGATGGTGCCGCGCCTACATCGCGTTCAGCGGTTATCGGCAGCATTTATTTCTGGCGGGGCCATTGGCAATGCGCTCGATCGGTTGCGGTTTGGCAAGGTTGTTGATTTTATAGACCTGCACTATGCTGATCTGCATTGGCCAGCTTTTAATCTGGCTGATGCGGCTATAACTATAGGCGCGGTGCTGTGGGGCTTCAGTATTTTACGCGAACAGGAGGCAAGTCGGATATGAGCAAGTATTTAATAACCGCTGGTGTCACAATGACAATGCTGATAGGCCTGGCCGGATGCTCGGACTTTCGCCGCGCTGTGGGAACCGAAAAATCATCTCCAGACGAATTTTCAGTTGTAGTAAGGCCACCGTTGTCCTTGCCGCCTGGATTTACTGATCGACCTGAAGATATTCTTGCCAAAGATGAAAAAGCCGCTGGTGTCGACGCTGAAACCAGTGCTGAGACGATGTTGTCTGTTGGTAACAGCGCGTCAGTTGATTTTGAACAGCTTTTTGATTTTTCCAATGTGCCTGATGATATCCGTGCAAAAGTTGATGCGGAAACCTATGGCATTCAGCTAGAAAATCGCCTGCCACTTCAACAGCTGTTTGGTGGTATGCCAGATATTGGCCCAGTGCTGGATAAGATGGCAGAGGATACACGCCTGCGCAAAGCTCGGCAGGATGGCCGCCTGCCGACTGACGAGGCGACTTTGGCAACAGATCCGGCAAGTGATGAACCGTTGGCGGTTCAATAGCGAGATAGTTGATGGATAAGATACGGCAACTTCCTGATCGGTTGATTAACCAAATCGCCGCCGGTGAAGTGGTCGAACGACCGGCAAGTGCGGTCAAAGAACTTGTCGAAAATGCGCTTGATGCTGGTGCAACAAAGCTGGCGATCACGCTAAAATCAGGTGGTATTGAC
>CAZRCY010000193.1:0-2326 GCA_964598735.1 uncultured Candidatus Poseidoniales archaeon | reverse complement strand
TATTTTGTGGAATTCGAATTCTTGTTGTTGATGTTCGGATTATTTGTTGTTGCAACTCTTTATTCTAGTGTTGGACATGGGGGGGCCTCAGGGTACTTGGCCGTGCTATCTTTGAGTAGTTATGGAATGATGAGTGGAGGATGGTTGAAACAACATGCTTGGTGTCTCAATCTAATTGTTGCTAGTATTGCTTTTTTTAGTTATTATAGAGAAGGTTTTCATATCTTTAAATTGACTTGGCCCTTCATAATAACAAGTATTCCCTTTGCGATGTTGGGTGGATTTTTGATTGTAGATGGAGCATTATATGATACACTGCTCTCAATCATACTTATTTGGGCAGCATATCGTTTAATGAGAATTGAGAACAAAAGTGGATTTAGTGAATTGAATATTCCACCTTTGAAAAACTCGCTACCAATTGGTGGTGGAATAGGATTTACCAGTGGAATAATTGGAGTTGGTGGAGGAATTTTTCTATCTCCAATTTTGTTGCTAAATAAATGGGCTTCAGCCAAAAATGTTGCTGCAACATCTGCTTTATTTATCTGGGTAAATTCGGCTGCAGGAATTACAGGTGCATCGATTTCAGGTCAATTAGTGATTGATTTCGGGGTTTTGATTCCATTTTCTATTGTCGTAATATTGGGAGGATTAATTGGTTCACGACTAGGATCAGTCAACGCTCATGAAATTACAATTCGCCGTTTGTTGGTTGTTGTTTTAATTTTGGCAGCCATGAAACGAGTAATTGAATTGATATTATAGCTACTATACGGATTAAGAATTATATCATAATCAATTTACGCCAATACATGGCCACTCTTGCAGAACATTATGTAAGAGCGTTTGGCGCTGATCGTTTTTTTGGACTAGATATGGTCATAAATTGGATTGCGTTAGTAATTGTGGTATGGATTATTGGTCTTTCTTATTTAGTATTAAAATCAGATACAACAAGCCTACAAAATAGATTCATCGGCACATTACTGCTTTTTGAGGGGCTTAAGGGAGTTTGGCAGGCCAGTAATATCATGCCATATGGCGTTGAATTTGAGGAGATTTGGGATGTATTGTGGATTTTAAAAATCGATGGTTTCATGATTGCAAACATTACAGCAGTAATTCTTTATCTATTATTTCCTGTATATTTTAGAATTAATTTTTTGAATTTTATGTATAACGAAAAAGTCCAAAAATTTGCGTGGTGGATTGCCCCCATCATTGGAATCACAACCTGGGTGTTAATCAAGGATACGTCCCCTTTTATTTTAGAAAATGCTTCTTGGCTTAGTTGTTCCGCGGTAGGTGCTGAACCGGTTCTAAATGTGTGGTATGGGCAAGTTACTGCTGAAGCAGAAAACATACGTAGTTCGATAGGGACATGTACTGCTGTATTTGACAGTGTAATTAGTGACCAACGTGTGGGGCTTTGGTTCCTGACTCTTATGGGGACGCCTGTATCTATTGTTGCCCTTATTCTAATTCGAATCACGATTAAACGAAGTGAGATAGATAGTAATAACGAACTAATTTCAAAGACGTTTTACACAGGATTCATGGGTAAAGTAATTGCGAATACAATTTTCTTCTCAACAATACTCATAATCTTACCATTGATTAATGGTGGCCCAGCTGGATTCATAGCGCAAGCGGAATGGAAATATGTCGACAGATCTGTCATGGCGAATGTAAAATATTTCATTTGGACTACCAATTTATCGCTACCAGTTATTGGGGTTGGTTTCGAAGCAATGATGTTTGTATATGCATCAACAAAAGACACTGTTCTTGGGATTGATGAAAAATTAAGAAAGACATTTACCAATACTGTTTTCACTGGTGTTGGTGCGATTTCTTTCATTGCAGCTAGCGAAATCATGGAAAATGTACTTGGATTTGGATTGATTGGTGGAGTGGCCTTGGGTGTTGGCTTGTTTATGGTTAGGAAGCCAGTAATTGGAATCCTCGATGGATTTTCCAATCGTCTAATTCCTTCTGATTATACCCCTGAAGAAAAAGAATATCTTGAATTGTTTTCTACCTCATTACAAGATAATAAAATTACAGATAATGAAAGAGTATTATTGACAACACTGGCTACAGCGTACGGAATAACTGATGAAAGAGTGGATGAAATTGAAAATAGTTTTGTTCTTACTAACTCTGTTAATTTTGATCAAAATATAGTCGAGGAGAGTAAGTCAGTTGTTCAACAGTGGACTGATGAACGCGGTTACACTTGGAGAAAGCTAACAGATGGTTCAATAGAATGGTGGGATGGTTCGGAATGGAAACATTATGGTGAACATTAATGTTAGAAGAT
>CAZRCY010000192.1:0-2331 GCA_964598735.1 uncultured Candidatus Poseidoniales archaeon | reverse complement strand
GCAATTTTTGCCGTGGAATCAACAGAAGAATCATCAACAACAATTAGACGATCTACAATGTCTGGAACTGAATTAATTGAAGATGCAATCAATTCCTCCTCATCTCGAGCAGGCATGACCACGGCAACATGCATGGTTCCGGATTGACAAGAAGATGATGGCTCTTACTCAACAATTCACAAATAGCATTTTTTCACAAATTCTAAGCGATGGATTGATGGATGTTACATTGAACCCAGAAGTGTGGACATCTGTTTTGTTACTAGAAGTCAGTCACTGAGAATTGGTTCTGCTGTGATTCGTGCATTTGAATTTACTGAACATGTGCACGTGATACAATTAGAAGATGACGAAACAGAAAGAAATATTGCAATTAAATGCGGAGCAAATGTATTCCATCATTCAAATTGGTCCACTGCGCCTGAAATTGCGAACTCTGTGAAAGAATTAATACATTCAGAACAGATTATTATAATCTCCCTGGATAATGATTGGAGACTATCGAATCTTCCTCTATTGTTCACATCTGCCCGTACAGCACCGGATATTCTCTTAGCATTGAAAATGGATCCAACTGATAGGAGACATTCTAGTGAACAAACAATCTTAGAGGCAGATGCACATGCGTATTCTGAAGTAGCAATTCAACATGCTATTTGTTCAAAAGAGGGCTTAGAAGAAATTTCCAAACAAGATAGAAACGATACTCCTGGCGATCTACCTGAAAATTTGAGGGTCCTCGTTATTGAGGTAAAATCATCTGCCAATACTAATAATCAACAATCATTAACTACAATATCCGGATTTTCTAAGTTGCTTTATTGGATGCTAGAATCAAAGCATCCCTTGATTCTGTTTGGTATACCTGGGGCAATATTATTCTGGGTTGGTTTTCAGATGGCAGATCAATTAGTTAACATCGGGGGCCCACATGATACAGTAGGAGTAGGTGTAGCATTAGCAGCGTTTGCAGCGACGTTAGTTGGAGTTTTTGCAATTACAGCAAGTATGATTCTTTTCGTTCTGTCAAAACAGGTAGAAAGAATTCAAGCAGAGTTTTCTGCAACCATTGAAACGTAATCATGGAGTTACTCGCCGAGAATCTCTTGGAAATGGAATAACTTCACGGATATGGTCTGCTCCTGCTAACCAAGCACAAACTCGATCTACCCCTAAACCAAATCCACCATGAGGAACTCCCCCATATGTTCGAACATCGATATAGAATTGATATGGATCTCTAGGAGTTCCCTCCTCATCAATACGCTTCAATATCTCATCCTCAGACCAAGTTCTTTCTCCTCCTCCAATTATTTCACCATATCCCTCGGGGGCAAGTAAATCATGGCAAAGAACATATTTACTGTCATCCGGATCTACCCGATGATAGAATGGTTTTGCGATCTTGGGATAATGAGTAAGAAAATGAGGAACTTCAAAATCTTGAGTAAGAATCTTCTCTTTAGAATAGTCTAAATCTTGACCCCATTCTATTTCAACGTCCATATTCTGGAGCGTTTCTACAGCTTCATCATATCGAATTCGTGGATAAGAATTATCTGCGTATCTGGAAATTAATTCAAGATCACGACCGAGAGCGGTTAATTCATTTTCTCTTTCATCTAGAACAGTTTGAGCAATATTCCTAACTACAGCTTCGCCATGTTTCATGACATCATCATTTCCCGCCCATGCAATTTCCATCTCAGCATGCCAGAATTCAGATAAATGACGGGTAGTACGGCTCTTCTCAGCACGAAATGAAGGAGCGATTGTGTATAATCTCTCTAGAGCAGGCATAGCAGCCTCAGCGTATAACTGCCAAGATTGAGTGAGATAGGCCTTCCTTTCTGGATTTTCTTCGGTGGGGAAATACGGAACTTCGAATAAAGTGCTCCCTCCTTCAACAGCACCGGCCACAAAATTAGGAGCCTGATATTCTATGAAATCGTGGTTACGAAAATACTGGTGAATTGCACCGAAAACTGATGAACGAATCTTGAGCATTCTAGTCATCCGTTCTGTTCTCAAATAGAGATGACGATTATCAAGAAGGAAAGCATTTTCACTTAAATTTTCCACATCCATTACTGATTCTGTGATTGGATATGGTCTATCTGGATTTACTGGACCAACGATCTCCACATTCTGTACTTGAATTTCATGACCGTGTTCACGATCGGTAGGAAGAACTGTTCCCTTGAATACTAAACTAGATTCAATTAATGCTGATTTGACTGCTTCAAACATTTCATCTCCAACAATATCTCTTTTGACGACACATTGTATAGTGCCTGTAGAGTCTCTGAGTACAACAAATCGCATTTTGTT
>CAZRCY010000191.1:0-2350 GCA_964598735.1 uncultured Candidatus Poseidoniales archaeon | reverse complement strand
TTGAGTTCTCCAGATAGACGCATAACAGCCTTGGAAGACTGAGCAGCAAATCCAATAGCAAGATCCTGATATCCACCACCAATGATGTGTAGATAAGTTCCTTCTGGGGGATCGAAACTGGATGCCTGAAGAGCAGATCCAGAGAATGAAAGAATACCAGATGCATCTGGACGGATAATCCTTCTGTAAGTGGTAATTCCAACTCCACTTTCAAGAGTAATACTACCAGATCCAACAAAGTCTCTTGCTCTAGTCGTATCTGCATCACCTGAGATATCGAACAGAACAGTTCCTTCTGGAGTCTGAGCGATAAATCTCTCTTCTGCACCACTAATAAAGTCGAATAGAGATGTTGTGCTACTTGCAACAGCAACTGACTCTCCACCAATACCAGATACGATAAGTGTACCAGAACCAGGCCATGATGGAGTATACTGAACTCCACTTGCGGCACTCTCGAATGTAGCTGTTCCGAATGGAAGAAGAGGTGGTGCAGCTGCCTCTTCGTTGATCCAACCTTGATCTTCGTATCCTTTGTTGATACCTTCTTGATGTGTGAATCCAACATCAAATGATCTGTCTTGAGTGTAAGGTCTGCCACCAACAGAACTAAATCCAAGATTTCCACGATCCTCAGACTTAGTGGTAATGCTGAAGTTAATATTGTATTGATTATTCTTGTCAAATGATGGGAGAACTCCAGAACCACCAACTGCCTCGTCATATGTTTGTTCTGAGGATTCATTATCAAAGGTGATATCTCCAGCATCAAGAGAGTCAACGGATGAAAGTCCAATTCCAAGAACGTTGAGAGAGAATCCACGACTGATATCCTCATCAATTACATTTCCATAATCTTCGTTCTCTTGACCAAACTTGATGGAGGATCTGTTGTAGTGTTCTGTATTCTTCTCAACAGCAATACCAGTAATATTGAGAGTTCCGCCAAGTTGATCATCTGGAAGATCAATAATTCTTGCATAAGTTTGACCTTCCTCTCTACCTTGACTGAGAGATGCAGTACCGATACCTGTGATATGAGCTGCAAAGTTGACATCTGCAATACCAGAGATAAACTGGTAATCTCCAACCAAGTATGCCTTAGTGCTAGATTCTGATGCACCACCAATTTTGAATAGTGAACCAGATCCTTCTGGTATGAATGGTGTAATAGATTCGTTACCTGTACCACCAAACGCAAATTCACCCTCTTCACCGAAGACTGTGTGTTGTGGAGCCTGTGATAGGAATAGTTCTCCAGAGAAGAATAGACCAGCATTGTGTGTTGCAATACCAGATTTTCCAGAGGATTCGTAATCGATTGCAGCTGCAACGTCGAGATCTTCTGAAAGTAAGAAGGTTGCAGTTGAGATAGGTGGTATCGATACAAATTTGTCGATAGCAGAGGATACACCGACACGGTTTGGATAATGTTCCCCACCAATCTGGAAGAAGTTGAACTCTGGAAGTAAGAATCCCCAGTTCTCTGCTTCTTTTGGTATTGTCTCGTCGTTTGTATTGATTGGCCCCCAATCTTCGTAAGACTGAGTTGGAGTAGCAGTAATAAGTCCCCAATCGACCTCTTCTGTTTTCTGATCTCCAAGAGGTGATACCCAAGAAGGAGTGTAAACAGGAATACCCTGTAACATCTCCCCAGAGATATCGAATAGATTTGTATTCTCGTAATCCTTGACAAGTACAACGTCTGTTGCTGCACCAGAGGTATTGAAGAGAACTGTATTTGATTTGTCTCCACTACCAGTGACGATAGCAATACCAGAAACAGAACCAGTAAGTCTAACGTTAGCTTTGTTAGTTGTAGGTAATATAACTCTTCTATCACTCTCACCACCTGATACATCAAAGAGAACTGTATTATCAACAGTTGCAGGGACGAACGCCTCATCTGCACTACCAAGTATGGCAAACTCACCCTCAAGACCGAAGAATGTACTTTGTGGTGCCTGACTGAAGAAGTTCTCTCCAGAGAATGTTGCTGTACCAGATCCAGAGTATGCAAAGAAACGATCCTCTTCCGCAACACCCTCTTTCTTGAACGTACCAGCACCATGATATCCTCTGACAATGGCATCGTTGCCTTTGACAAAGGTTGCCTGATATTCGTCTAGGAATATACCGCCTTGTAATTGTTGTTCTAATACACCATAATCTTCAGCAGATGTAGGTGTGTCTAATATATTTCCGTAACTTTCAAATTCAACCTGATCCTCATCAGAGAATGATCTCTGTTTACCGAGAACATCTGTGATAGTCTCATCAAAGTAGACATTAGTGTTATCGAAGGATGCTCCTTCTCTAACTGTAATTGTACCGTTATCTTCTTTCTCGA
>CAZRCY010000190.1:0-2367 GCA_964598735.1 uncultured Candidatus Poseidoniales archaeon | reverse complement strand
GAACTGTTGTTTCGAATTCACCACCCTCTCCATCAATATTAATTCCATATTTAGATTCTAAAATCAGGAGATCTTCTATGGCGCTGTTATCTAACCTTCTGTTTATCCAAGTCTTATCAATTCCTTCAGCACTAACTGACGTGAATCTCACATCAAAACCTGCATCAACTAGGTTGTTCATGTGCATCAACGCTGGCATATGCCATAATGGACTAAATGAATTAATACCTAATCTATTAGCCATCATGTCTAGTCTTTTACGTTGGTAATCTGACCTTAGAGCACCAGTAACAATACCTTGAATAGGGATATTAGGTCTAGCATAAATAGGTTTTTTGCATGACCAGTTACTAGGCCATTTTGCTTGTTGAGCATCTTCATTAGACCATAAATTAGATCTTGGCCATTTTGATCCACATACAAATGGTTTCAATGCATTTTCTAAAGTATCAATACCCTCTTGTTTTTTTTCTAAAATAGGTAGCCATGGGATATTAGAAGCGGCTGCTTGTGCACCTGCGATAGCAGTTCCGTCTATTTGGAACATCATCGAATCATCAGCGTCGACTCTAACTGTAACAATCATCGCCACATCCCATCCCTTCATCAGTGCCCACCAAATAGCGTACGTCGAATCCTTGCCACCAGATGATAGAACAGCTACACGCATGGATACTCTAACCAGTTCCTGACGTTGAGGATTCCGGCTGCTATTGTTCTCAAGGTTCATAAGAGGTCGGTTAGACCGATAGCCGGGAGACATCAGAATGCAACCAAGTGGAAGAGGCTATGACCATGGAGTAAGTACATTCAGCCCTGATGGTAGGCTGTACCAAGTTGAATATGCTCGAGAATCGGTAAAACGGGGAACCACTACCGTAGGTCTCAAGTATCGTGATGGAATCGTCTTAATTGTAGACAAGAGAATCTCTAGCAAGTTAATCAATGTGGATTCCATAGAAAAAATGTATAAGATTGACGAACATATTGGCTTTACTACGTCTGGCTTAGTAGCAGATGCACGTCAATTAGTAGATCGGGCTAGAGTGACATGCCAAATCAATAAAATCACATATGCCGATCCTATCCCCGTGACTACATTAGTCAAGAAAATGTGTGACCACATGCAATCTTTTACCCATTACGGGGGAGCAAGACCTTTCGGTACTGCACTCTTGATTGCGGGTGTAGATCCTGATGGTATTCATCTGTATGAAACGGATCCTTCTGGTGCATACCAATCTTACCAAGCAGGTGCCATTGGCAGGGGTCGTTCAGCAGTAGTTGAAATCTTTGAATCATCTTGGAAGCCTAATCTAACATTGAACGCTGCAATTAAATTAGGTCTTGAAGCTCTACGTGAATCATTAGAAGAGGAATTGAACACAGATGCTGTAGAGATTGCAGTTGTCGATTCCGATGGATACCATAAGATGTCCAAGGATGATACCTTGAAACATATTGGTAAATTGAAACCACTAGAGTGAAAGTAACATTAACCAATTATTTCCATCGTTAGCCATGGTTAGCCTCGATGATGCAGTACTTGCTCGATTTGAGTATGGAGGAAAACGGTTTGAGATTCTCATAGATCCTACTCTCGTTGACACATTCAGAAACAATCCTGAATCTGTTGAATTAGATGATTTTCTAGCGACTGAAGAAATATGGCTTGATGCTCGCGCAGGTGAACGTCCAACATCAGAACAATTAGAAAATGCATTTGGAGGTGAGGAATTGTTTGACTGCGTTCATAAAATTTTGACAAAAGGCTCTATTCAACTAACAACCGAACAAAGGAAAAAGCGTGTCAATGATATGAGAGTATCAATTATTCACAGAATATCTAGTACTGCGATAGACCCCAAATCTAAGATGCCACATCCACCTAGTAGAATTGAAACTGCACTTGATGAATGCAAGTATAGTGTGGATCCTTTTCGTTCGATTGAGCGGCAGGTTAGTGATGCGATCAAATTAATGCGACCGTTGATTCCACTAAAATTTGCAACTGCTCGGTTAGCGTTTCGAATACCAGGGGTTGAATATGGTTCAGTTCAGTCAATTCTCCGTGATTTAATAACCAAAGAGGAATGGTTACCCAATGGAGATTGGGCTTGTGTCGTCGAAGTTCCAGCAGGATCTAAGATTGATTTGATGGGGGATATTGCAAAACGATCCAAGGGTTCTCAAGTAAAAATCATTGATGAGGGATCTTAGATTCATACATCACGATTATCAATAGGTTGTTGGTCGGTCCACTCGGAGTTGAAGATATGAGCGACCAGAACGCCCACGAGGGGCGTGATGGACGAGGTACCCGCCTCGTCACTCCCGGCACGTCGCTGGGAGCCAGTGAGGGACGGC
>CAZRCY010000189.1:0-2376 GCA_964598735.1 uncultured Candidatus Poseidoniales archaeon | reverse complement strand
AGCATTAGCTTCGAGTATGAATATTAATTCTACTATCAATAATATCTACAATAATAATGGAGGAGGAGGTGATAGCACTACTAGAGACGAAATTTTAGGTGCTAACTTCGCATCTCTAGATCTTCAAGAATATTATGCAAAAATGGGGGCGTCACGTAAATAATGTCAATAGATAGTGTAGAATATCCTAGTGCTGTAGAACTTATTAGGTGTATAATATCAAAACCTAATGATTTAGCAGCAACCAGAGTTTCTGTAGATGCTAATTCTATTATTAACTTTGATTTTCGTGAAAATTTATATGCTCCATTTGTAGGAGGAACACTAACAATTAGTGATTCATCTAATTTTGTTAATGATTATCCTATATCAGGAGGAGAAAATATTGAGATGGTTGTGAAATCTAGTTTCTCTGATGAGGAGATAGTTCATAAACTTGTTGTTAATAATGTTGAAGCAAGAATATTACCTGATGATAAAAAACAACTTTATGTTTTAAAATTGGTTTCCAAAGAATTAATGATAAATGAACAATGTAAAGTTGAAAAAAAGTTAAAAGGAAAAATAGATGAAATCATAAATGATTTACTTAGAAATTATTTAAACACTAGTAAAGAATTTTTTAGTGAAAAATCAAAAAATAAAATTACGAAAGTACCTAGTGAAACTGATTATAGACCTTTTGATATAATTTCGGAAATAATTACTAAATTTATTCCTGATGTGGGAAAAGAAAAAAAAGATAGAATTAAAAATTTTAATAAAAAAGCATCAAATAAAAATAAAATAGGTGGAACTGCTGGAGCTTTCTTTTGGGAAACACGTAGAGGATACAATTTATTCACTGCTGATGCTTTATGTGATATTGATCCAGAAGGTAAATTTGCAAAAGGAAAATTAGTAATGGGAGTTCATGGTCCTTACATAGAACAAACAGCAAACCTTGATCCAGCAATTCCAATAGATCCAAGATTCAATATAAAAACAATATTTTTTCCAATAGAAGTTGATGTCATGAAATCATTGAGATCTGGTAAATATTCTACTAAAGTTATTATATTTAATCTTAGCACACAAGAATATGAAGAGGTAATTTATACATTATCAGATAGTTGGAATGACATGGCACATCTAGGAAATCAAAATAGTTATGATTCTATAGATTTTAATCCAGCTGGACAATTGGTTGGTTTTGATACAACTTCTGAGATAACAAGAGACATGTCTTTTGTTATAGATCATGAGGCATTTTTTAATGAACCACAGATTGCTAATCCAGAAGATAACTCAGAACCAGAAAATCCTACTGATTCTCCAGAATTACACAAATATTTTGCTGCACAATCTAGTGCTAGATTTGATTTACTTACAAATCAACAATGTGTAATGAAAATTCATGGTAATCCTTTTATATGTGCAGGAGATAGAGTTAAAATAGTGCTACAGGCAAAAGTTCCAGATGCTGTTAGCAAAACTGTAGCAATAGATATAGAGGGTAGTGGAGTTTATCTTGTCAAAGAAATTACACATAATTACACTTTTTCCGAGGGTACTAGCGGAATATGCGAAACTACGCTAAGATTAATGAGAGATGCTTATGGCATGGAAACAGAACCATCAGCACATGGAACCTAAATAGTAATGTACATACTGTACGGAGGAAAACACAATGAAATCAATTGAAGAACATATCGCAAAGGATAAAGAAATCCTTGCCGATCCTAAAACACCAAAACCCATGCGAGGTCATATTACAGATGAGTTGCATGATCTAGAAGAGTATGTAGAGCATCATAAAGATGAAATTAAAGCAGGAGATCATCACGATCCCAGTGTATTAGAAGTCTTTTGTGATGTACATCCTGATGAACCAGAATGTTTAATATATGACGATTAATAATGTCTGATCCAATATCACGTTTCTCCCCATCCAATAAAATAGGTAATGATGGTATATCTTGGTGGGTAGGGCAAGTTGAAGGAACCGCTTCTGATGAAGAAAACAACAAAGGTGGTTACAGATTCAAAGTAGCAATAGTTGGTAGACACCCTTTTGAGGAAGGGAAAATTGATGCTGCTGATTTGCCATGGGCAAACGTGATGATGCCCGTTAGTCAACCCTTTGCACCTGGCAACATAACTGGTGCTGCTGCACAGTTAACGCCAGGTTGTTGGGTGATCGGGTTTTATATGGATAATGATAAAGATAAACCCATGATTTTGGGATCTATTGGACAAACGCCAGGTTCTACATCTTTAAAAGAAACATTATTAACTAATGATCCATCAAGTAGATTTAAAACTGGTGATCGCACAGGAACATACGCAGTAGACATATACACAGATGGAAATCCTGGTTTAGATAGTACCTCTAAA
>CAZRCY010000188.1:0-2424 GCA_964598735.1 uncultured Candidatus Poseidoniales archaeon | reverse complement strand
CAGCGAGATGGCTTGCTGGAATGACATCGCTATCTGTCTTCGTTCTAGTGAGTTTTGCTGCCTTCCCTCCAGCAAGAAACATGGGTCAGTTACTCACTGTTAGTATTCTTCTTTCGGTCATATTAGCTACTACTTTAGCATTTATAAATTCACCAAAAGTTAGCAAAGGACCGAACTCACGGCCTCCTGGAAAATTGGAAGAGGAATAATTTATTTCAAATATTATTGAGATTTATTCACAGCAGAGTGTACTGAGTTTGCCCTTATATAGTCTTGAAAATATGTCCAGTTGAAGCGTGGTAAAATGGTATGGTCACTGAGCAATATTCCGCGTGATTGGCAGAAAATTGCAATCAAATCTTGGGTCGAAAACAAACATCGTGGTATTGCCAAAGTTGTAACTGGAGGAGGAAAGACATTCTTCGCGTTGATGTGTATTAAGAAATTGGCTGATGAAGAGTCAGATCTTCGTTTCCTTATAGTAGTCCCAACTCTTGCATTACGAGATCAATGGACATTGGATATCATCGACGATTTAGGCGTTGCAAAAGAGGAAATATATTGTCATGGAGTTGATCGTGCTCTGAAAGAGAATCATAAGATTGCTCTAATGGTAATTAACTCGGCTAGAACCCATGCTTCGTCAATTACATCAAAAGGAAAATGGATGCTGATTGTTGATGAATGTCATCGTGCGGCATCAGAAGAAAATCGTAAATCTATGGATGGTAAATGGGAAGCAACCCTTGGATTATCAGCAACTCCCGAAAGGCAATATGATGACTGGTTTGAAGAATACCTCCTTCCCAAATTAGGTAAAGTCATTGCCAATTACGACTATATTCAAGCGAAGAAGGATGGAGTAATTGTTGATTTTGAATTAAATAATTACAAGGTTCCGTTAACTGAGATTGAGGCCGAAAAAATGAGAAAGCTTTCAAAATCTATAGCCATTGAAAGAATGCAATTGATGGCAAATGGAATACCATCTTCTGATTTGTTGCTTAATTTATTGATGAAAAGAGCTCGATTATCACAGAGAGCAGAAAATAGAATTCCAATGGCAATGGCAATTTGTAAACAATTCAAAGGAAAAAGAATGTTGATTTTTCATGAATTTATTGAATCAGCAGAGCAAATAACAAGGATTCTGGATGAACTAGGCTTTCGTGTTGCCGCATATCATTCAAAAATAGGTGATCAAATTAGGTTGAGTAATCTTAAGATGTTCAGAGATGGAATGATTGACGTTCTAGTAACATGTAAGGCATTAGATGAAGGGTTGAATGTGCCCGATACAACGGTTGGAATCATAGTCGCATCCACTAAATCTATTCGACAACGAATCCAAAGAATGGGTCGAATTCTCAGGACTTCGGAGGATAAAGACTTAGGAATTATTGTATCTTTGTATACTGAAAATGAACAAGAATCATTGATTGAAGAGGCAAATATTTTGGGAGAAGTATCACAAATTTCTTGGTACGGAGATGATTAAATGGATGAATTTATTCTAAAAAATGAGCGTTTCCGTCCAACTAAAGTGGAGAGCGAATCTCACCTTGAGAATTTAATCATAGAGAATAGAGACACAATTTTTCCCTACGCTTTCATTTTTGATTACAAAAGACAGGCAAAGACCAGAACAACGGATGCAGTTACCACCGCAGACATGTGTCTTGTTTCACATGACTGTTCGAAATGGTGGATAATTGAGGTTGAGAGATCAAAAGGTGCCTCATATACATTTGATACAATTCAGCCACAAATTGCAATTCAGGCAGACGCTGACTGGAATAAGTCATCTCATCATGCAATAAAGAAATTAGAAGAAGAATTCGGAGTAGACAGCAACTTGGCTCAAAACATCAAAACTGTAGATCCAGGATTTATTTTAATTTATGACGATATAGATGAAAACATTGCCGAAATTGCGGAGGAACATATGTTCAAGAAAATAATTCTCAAACCCTATCTCAGCGATATGGGAAATTATGCATTAGTTACTGTTCTTCAAGAAATATCACCCGGTCCTCCTGAAAAAAATTCTTACCGTGTAGATAGCAATTCTACCAAAATTTCAGGAGGCAAAATTTGGATTCCAGTCTCATCTAGATTAAAGAAACGTATTGGTAAAAAGAGACTGAATGTATTAATTGATGATAGTATTTATTCTGTGTCTATTCAGATGAATGATATGATAAAAATTCCCATCTCAGAAAATAAAGAAAGTCAAACATCACGTTTAGTTTATAAACGGTTAAATTACCTATTTGACGTAGCGGAAGAACCGAATAACCTTCAATTGATTTTCAGAGAGGAGAGGAAGTGGAATAATGACAGAAGATGACGAATACGATGCGACACCAAATTTAGGTGATGTACTTGACATGATGGAGGGTTATGGATATGATCTATGGGATG
>CAZRCY010000187.1:0-2458 GCA_964598735.1 uncultured Candidatus Poseidoniales archaeon | reverse complement strand
TCGTTTTCTAGACACAGTAAGAAATCGTGTAAGACAATTTGCTACAACTGTGTCATTAACGTCAGGTGCGTCTCATAAAGTTGTTATTATAGATGAGGCAGACAACACCACTAACGATGTACAACTGTCCTTGAGGACTGCTGTAGAGGAATTTCATAGTAACTGTCGTTTTATATTTACTTGTAATTTTATTAACAAGATTATAGAACCATTACACTCTAGATGCACAGTTGTTGACTTTAGAATTAAACCAGAGCAATCAACAAAATTACAAGTTGAGTTCTTTTCTAGGTTAAAAGATATTCTAACAAAAGAAAAAGTTGACTATGATGAGAAAGTCTTAGCAAAACTTATTAGAAGATATTATCCAGACTGGAGAAGACTTATTAATGAGTGTCAACGTTATGCTGCCACAGGTTCTATTAATTCTGCTATATTGGTAGATGTTGCTGATGTAAACTTAGATTCCTTATTAGCATCTCTTAAGAAAAAAGAATTTACTACAGTTAAGAACTGGGTAGTGCAACATATGGATAATGATCCTACCATGGTCATGCGTAAGATCTATGATAGTTTATATGGTGTATTGAAACCATCTTCTATACCAGAGGCAGTTTTAATTATTGCAAAGTACATGAACAATATTCCTATTGTTCCTGATCAAGAAGTAAACTTGTTAGCATGTCTTACAGAAATCATGATGAGTTGTGAGTTTAAGTAAGAGATGGCAGGAAATAAAAGACTAGAAGAACTGATTGACATAGAAAGTAATGGTTTTAAAACTTGTAGAACTTGTGGAGAAACAAAACCAGAAACTGAATTTGAGGTCAGCACAAGAACTGTAAATAAAGTTCATAGGTTAAATCAGTGTAGAAAATGTAGAGAATTTGTACGAAAACAAGAACGTAAATGTAAAAAAATACATGGAAAAACAAGACCTATTGGAACTCCATGTGATTGTTGTGGAAGAACCGATGTAAAATTACGATTAGATCATTGTCATAAAACAGGAATGTTTCGTGGGTGGTTATGTCATCAATGTAACATTGGTATAGGTGGATTAGGAGATTCCACGGAAGGCATGTATAATGCTATAAGATACTTATTAAAATCTGAAAAAAATTCTGTATTGAAATACATTAGTGATGAAGAAAAAAAGAACACAAAATAAAGAAAATTATTACTACGTTTTCTGGGTAATTGCTATGATAGCATTTATAGTTCCCCAAATTTTTACTGCATATGGTATAATGAAGATAACAGATTTTTTAGATAACAAAGGAGAAAAAGTTCTTATATTTAAAAATCATAAGGAATCATCAAATGAAAACTAAAAGTTTAAAATCATATAAAACACCATTGAGATATCCTGGCGGTAAATCTAGAGCGTTGAGTAAACTGTTTCAATTTATCCCTGATCTAAAAAATTACAAAGAATTTCGTGAACCTTTTTTGGGAGGTGGTTCTGTAGCAATAGAAATTGGTAAAAGATATCCACATATAGATATTTGGGTAAATGATTTATATGAACCATTATATAATTTTTGGAAAGTATTGCAATCAAATGGTGATGAATTACATAGGCAACTTGTAAATTATAAAAAATCACATCCAAATCCTGATACTGCTAAAGAGTTGTTTATAGATTGTAAAAATTATTTGGTAAAACCTATAGCAACAAGTATTGATCGTGCCATTGCTTTTTACATTGTAAATAAATGTTCTTTCAGTGGATTGACAGAGAATAGTGCATTCTCTCAACAGGCATCAAAAAGTAATTTCTCTATGAATGGTATTGAAAAACTTCCAGAGTATTCACGTATGATTAAGAATTGGAAGATAACCAATCTTTCATATGAGAGAATGCTTTCTGATGATTTGGATTCTTTTTTATACTTAGATCCTCCATATGAAATTAAATCTAATCTCTATGGTCGTAAAGGAGATATGCATAAAGAATTTGATCATGATCAATTTGCTTCATGGTGTGATGATTATAAATCTCCTATATTGATATCATATAATTCATCACAATTAATTCGTGATCGTTTTGATGGGTGGACAGTTGCAGAATTTGCACACACTTACACCATGAGGTCTACAGGATGCTATAATAAAGAACAAGCATCAAGAAAAGAATTAGTTTTGATTAATTATGAAATGTGAAGTAACCCTATACAAAGCAGGAACCATGTTCAAAGAACAAGTTATTGCTAAAAATTATCAAGACGCACGTGAAGTTGCACTTGCAAGAAATCCTAATGCTAAAGTTGTTGGTGTCAATGCGAAAGGTTAATTTTTGGAGACTATGGGCAAAGGCATTAGGTGACAAGTCAGGTAAGAACGACAAGGAAGCAGATTTTGTTGCAATTATCCGAACACTTATTTTTATACAGTTGGTAATCACCAACTGTTTTATTATTGCAGGAAACATAAGACACTGGAACGACAATGTACC
>CAZRCY010000186.1:0-2462 GCA_964598735.1 uncultured Candidatus Poseidoniales archaeon | reverse complement strand
TGAATTGTTTCTTTGTCCAAGATATCATTGGACAATGGAGATGAACAACATCCACTGGGTCCTTAGAATGAAGGCGACGTAATTCCCTCAAAGCGTATTTCCCATAAGATCTTGTAAATCCCATTGGAATTCTAGCCCATCTAACCTTGCGAACAGTTACTCCATCTACAGTAGGAGGGTCACCTGATCCACCATTACGTGTGATGATTGTAATACGATGACCAAGAGAAACTAAAGCAGAGGACAAATGAAAAACAGTAGACCCCATTCCACCCCACCTTGGAGGATATTCAGCACTAAGCATGGCTATATGCATGGTTCACCCCAAACTAATGTCATGGGATATCCCGCTTGAATCAATCGATCCTAGGAGAACAGAGATACAGAGAATTAAGTCATTGTATCTTTTCGCAGCGGTATGGACGAGGATAAATCTGATCCCGTTCGGTTCGGTGCAGAATTTGGACCCTACAGATCAAGCAAAACAAGTGGTGTTTCTCTTTCAACATTCAAGACCCTAGTATGGACTTCAAATATTGGCGGATTAATATTGATGGTTATAGGGCTGGAATTGATGATTGTTCAGCAGGCGTATTCTTGGGCGTTACTCTGTTTTGTGTTTGGAGTAGGAATTGCTTTGTTCCCATCAAACTATGAAATCGTTGGAATGGAAGAAGATCATTCATCCGTAGATGATTCATAATCAATATTCTCCAGCCCCATAGCTATCATGGAAATATTCGCAATTAATTCATGCAACCATTTTCTAGCATGAATCTCAATAGAAGCCTTTTCTGACAAATCTTTGTCAATAATAAACTTAGTAGAAGGAGTATTCAAATTATCAAGAACTCCGTGTTTATGATTAGAACGATAAAACCAAGAAATTACTTCTCCGTTGATTCCATATCCTACAGGTTCAATCACAGATTCGTTAGAATTGAGAAATGTCGGGACTGCTTCTTGTAACAAAAAATCTTCAGCATCTTTTCCTCCTTTAGCATATGTCAAGCGATTCATTTTCCTTTTTGATAGGTTCAAAACTTCATCTGGACTTTGGATACGGAGAATTCCTAATCCATATGTTCCCTTGTCATTCTTGATGAATAAAGAAGGGCGAGAAGAAATTCCATGCTCTTTATATTTTTCAGAAATAAATTCTAAACCTTCATGAATCTCTCCAGCTAGCCTTTCCCTACAAGTTAAATCTTCCAAACACCTACCTCTACTAATAAATCCCCATGGACCAATTAGCCACGGATCTATTCCAACTAATTCACCTACTTCATGAACTAAATCTGAAACATGTTCAAAATGACGACATTTACTCCTTGAATGCCATCCCATATGATTAGGAGGTACAACGTTTACACCCGAGACATGTAATGGGCCATCAGTTAAATCAGCATTAAGAAAAATCATGTCCACATTCTTTCCGTCTGCTAAAACCATCTCATCGGTTACATCAACATCAACATACGATAAATCGCCTACCGGTGTTGATATAGTTTGAGAATTCAATAAATCAGTACCTACTAATACCTCTATTCCAGTTGTATCAATTAATGATTTAATCAACAAGACGTTTTCAAGATATCCAGGATTTCTAGTATGTGCCTCTGGCCACAGAAGAATGCGTTCAGGGATAATGTCTAAATTTTCAAACCACTTATTCAGTTGAAATGAAAATTCTGGATGATCTTTAGGATCAAGATTATTGAATCCTGCAGGAAATGCATTTGAATCCACTACTACTGCCTTCCATCCTGCATCTCTAATATCAAAGGAACCATAAATGGGGAGAGGAATTGTTTTTTTCTTTTTCTCTAACCAATACTGAATCTCATCTTTCTTTTCAAATAACGAGAATAAAGCGTCTTCTAATCCGGCCATCACAACAACTCCGTCGGCTCAACATCATCCAATAAACTGTACAGATCTCTATTAGTATTCAATGATTTAAAATCGGATTGTATGTGTAAAGAACAGAATAATCTGAACCCAATTGCGATATCAGGCATCTTATCTAAAAGTGGAGCAAGAGAAGGCGTTTCAGCATTCCATTCAAATATATTCGGTTTTAGTTCTTCAATTATTGAATTTATCAAACTAGGAGAAGTTGCTGTACCGGCAGGAAGTTTAGGCCGAGAAACTATTTCTCTCGGAAGATTAGTTAGGGCAGCGGCTTCTCTCAATGCTCTTTTTTCCATATAACCTTGTTTGAATCTCCAATCCATTGGCAATTTACTAGATAATGTATGGTGCTGACGTGAAAGGAAGGGGACTCTGACCTCTAAGCCATGAGCCATACTGTGACGATCAACCAATCTTAACTGAAAATTTGTTAATTGACCCCTAGACATTTCAAAATTCAAGGTATTTTCTAAATTACAAAACACATCTTCAGCTTTAGGAGGAGGAGCAGTCCACGGTTGACCTGGACCAATAATATCGCTTTCGAT
>CAZRCY010000185.1:0-2486 GCA_964598735.1 uncultured Candidatus Poseidoniales archaeon | reverse complement strand
ATAACACCAATGAACCTATTAATTGCTACAATCTTGGAACTAGTGATACTTGCAGTGTAAGAAGAATTGCAGAAATTGTTCTGGAAGAAACAAAATGTCATGACGCCGATATAGAGTACACAGGAGGAGATAGAGGATGGGCTGGAGACGTACCCAAGTCTATGCTCGATCCCCAACGATTATTCGATTTGGAATTTACACCTAATTTTAGTTCTGAGGAAGCCATTAGGCACACGGCCCGTTGTCTGGTTGAAGAAATAGGTCAGCCTTGATTACGGATGGAATATACCTTCCTCTTCAAACATCGATTCACTATCAATTGAAGAAATGGTAGACATTCGGATGACAGTAACATCAATACGACCAGCTTCAGGATACAGACTAATTAATTCTCTATGTAACTCGTTTCTTACCTGATCAGCATCCGTGGCATCAATTATTGTAACAGAACGTATTGGAGAAGATCCTCTAATTTCAAGAATGTATTCTACCATCCATTCAACTGCCAATGTCAATTTCAAATCTTTTCCAACATCATCGTCGCTATCTTTCATCATAATGAATATCTACTTACAAGCATATGAATGCATTGATTTATTGTTCATTAGAATAGAACCTGATTAAGGCAATTATAACTCCCGTGAAGATTAATGGAATCCACAATGATGTGGATTCATTTTCAGATGATTGGTCTAAAGTCCAAGATAAAGCAGATAGTGTGGTTCTTGCCCCTATTTCAGGATTAGTAACTGATTTTTCGTGAATTACAACAATAGTAGTTGAACTATAATTCAGTCCGTTAGGCCAAGAAAAAGTGAAATTAGAAAATATTGAAAAATTAGATTCAAATGTAGCCTGGCCCCAACCCTGAGGATAAACTACCAAATCATTTTCATTGACTGAGATAATATTTTTCAAAACATAACTGCTAGATAATTTTCCATTTGTTGCATCTTCAGGAGAAATTGATGCTTCGTTGTCCAATAACATTAGTGTCATTGTTGTTGAATTGACCTGTAATGGATCATCAATCACTGCTTCCACAGAAACAATCGACGAATTATATGAAATACTTACTTCCAAAATTTCATGTTGGATACGATCAGCTTCAGCATCCAATAGTGATCTTTGAAGTTCTCCACTAGAAGACGAAGGAGTAGATTCTATTAATCCATCAAATGTATATGAAGGAGTAGAATCCGCATCTGATTGTCCCAACCAATTTTTCCTATAATTCGAAGCTTCATTACCAAGTGGATCATTTATTGCGCTATGTAAATTAACACGAATTATTCGGTCTCCATTTGAATCAACCATATCTGGAATCCATTCTTCATGTTCAGCGCATACATCACACCAAACAGCCGTAGACATTTCCATGACTACAGATCCTCCTCCACGGACTTGATGTACGTTACTCTCCTCGCCATTAACTGAAAAAGATAAGGTAAGAACAAGGAGAATCAACACCAGTGACAATCTCACCATGGACCATCGACCATGTTCTCTTGTTTCAAATCGACGTAGTATTGATTGACAGTATTGAACCTCTAGGAACAACATTGATGAAAAAAGGTAATTTTCCTCAATTCAAACCTACCTAAATTATTGATTGATCTCCGTCAGACTTGAAAGATAAGATATGTAGGGTAATTCATGAGTAAGCGCTGGTACTCTGAACATAGGAGCGATCCTTGGCGTAGAAAGGCCAGACAAGAGGGATATCGTGCACGCTCAGCTTTCAAATTGAAAGAAATACAAGAGAAATTTTCCCCCATTCGACATGGAGATACAGTTCTGGATGTTGGCTGTGCCCCGGGTGGATGGAGTCAAGTTGCATGTGAATTAGTAGGAAATGAAGGCATGGTAGTGGGAGTGGATTTACAGACTACATCTCCTATCGAAGGCGCATGTTTTATTGTCGGCGACATTCAAGACAGAGTTACCCAAGATTCTACTCGTGAAGCATTCCAAGGAAGAGTGATCAATACCATAATCTCAGATATTTCACCAGATATTAGCGGACGATATGACATAGATCAGGCTATTTCGATTGATTTAGTTACCATGGTATGTGATTTTTCATTGCCACTATTAAATCCAGGAGGGGCATTCATCACCAAAGTTTTCCAAGGTCCAGGATTAGATGCTCTAGTGAGGGCACTGAAGAGGAGATTTTCTAAAGTTCATCGATTTTCACCCATTTCTTCGAGAAACGCATCTTCGGAGATTTACTTGGTTTGCAAGAATCTTAAACCACACCATGGAGCTCTTGTTCAAACTGTTGAAGATGAGATATTGAGCTCTTTAGCAGAAGATGGAATCGTAGATAATTCTGAAGAAGAAGTTATCCCAAAAACCGGATTTTCTGTGCATAGAAGAAAATGATTCGATGGTCAAGGCTAAAAGAGAAGTTGATTTCCATTGGATACAAAGGAGTCGATTATTTGAGTCACGCAACTACTTGTACATCGTCCGGAATACCT
>CAZRCY010000184.1:0-2499 GCA_964598735.1 uncultured Candidatus Poseidoniales archaeon | reverse complement strand
CTATTTTTGGTTCGGATTTACAAATGGAAATTACTGGAGGGATGGTTTCACGTATCGCAAGTGTTGTTGCTACAAGTAATCCTGGTTTTGTTCCGATTATTCGAATCGATGATGCCGGCGTTGTTAGCATTCAGTGGGAATCTACTGGCGGTTCTAATCAGTCTGAGTAGATCTCCACCCTGTGTGCTTGATTTTATCTTCACCACGAAGAATTCTTGCTCGTTCATCGATTATTTGAGCACACACGGCGACCGCAATTTCTTCAGGCGATTCTGCGCTAATATCAACTCCTATAGGACAAAGAATCTGATTGAGAATCGAGGTTTTAATTCCTATTTGTTTAGCAGCAATAGAGAACGAATTCCATTTTGCTTTACTACCAATGGTTCCTACCGTTGTGGTCCATTCCTCATCATCCATCATTGAAAGAATTCCTGTCAGAAGATTTTGATCGATTGACCAATCATGTCCCATGATTAGAATGTGAGTGAATCTAGCTAAAGATTTGGGGTTTTCTCGTTCTAGGAAAATTTCTGGAGAACTATGAATTCGTTCGATCGCCTCGGGATGATGCTTTTCTGAAACGTATTCTTCTCTGGTATCCATTATGCTTATTTTCCAATCAAGAACATGTGCCATTTTACCAATTGCAATAGCACAGTGTCCACCACCTGCCAAGAGAACATGAGGAGAGGCATTGAGAAATTCACTGACGATTGTAACTACCCCCCCACAAAGACTGTTGAGGGGAGTCACTTCAATACCCTTACTGGTATTTTGCATTGCTTCCTTCCTAAGTTGAAATCGATGTATCCCTGGTGAAGCATCACCGTTGATGATATCAGTAAGGTGGGAAATTACTTTCTCTTCTAGCCCTGCTCCGCCCACAGTACCATGCCGTTCACCGTTTTCTGATACTGCAAGTTTTGCTCCTACTTTCCCCGGAACTGATCCTTGAGATTCGACAACACTTGCCAGAGCAACACACTGACCTACGTTGAGCCTCTTCAAAGCCCAAGCCAATGTACGCGCAGTCATGTCCCTGCCAGAAGGGTCTTGGGTTTGAGTTTGAGGGAAAGTTAGCATAGGCTAACATTTTTACCCTGAGTCACTTGGGAAGAGTAATGACAACATCTTCCGAGGTCATTGACATCATCCTTCGTTCTATGCGTGATGCGTTTCTTGCCGTTACCGTCTTCGTTGCAGCAATGGTTCTTTTGTTCAGTTGGCTACAATATGTTACTGCGGGTCGTTTTGTTGATTGGATTAGAGGTAAAACCAAATTACAACCAATTATTGGAGCTTTGATGGGACTTACTCCCGGTTGTGGGGGAGCCATTGTAATGATGCCTCTATATGCGAGAGGATATGTATCATATGGTACAGTTGTGGCAACTTTAATTTCAACATTAGGTGATTCTGCATTTGTACTAATTGGAGGTGCAATCGCGAATCCCGATCTAATAGTACCCGTTTTACTTGTTCACCTCATATCATTCCTTGTAGGAGTAATATGGGGGCTTGGAATTGATTTGTTGGGTATTACTCCTAGTTCTCCCTTGGGTAGATTTGGACCAGAAATTCAAGAAGAAATAACTCGAAATATCTCTGATGAAAAATATGATGTTAGAGATGAATTACCAAGAGAAGAACCAAACGGTTTTTCCTATCGCATTGTTCATCAAGGATATTTGATTTGGTGGGCTGTAACCTTAGTAGGTCTAATTTTTGCTGTTTTACTCCTTTACTGGGGCGCGATAGACGGAGGTCCGTCACTCGATTTAGACGATGGTGGCTTGAATTTAGATCTTTCAACGATGGGTGGTTTCATTTCATGGGTTGGATTGTTGGGGACCTTACTTTCAGTAGCAATTTTCTTGGGTCAACGCTCGATTTTTGGAGATGACACAGAAGCGAGTATAGGTGACAAGTTAGATTCGTTTAAAGAGACAACAATTCATGCTGCATCAGAAACATCCTTCGTGACTTTCTGGGTTCTCATTGCTTATTTTGTGTTTGAATTCAGTATGTTATTTGGAGGAATCGACGAATCAAGTCTGGTAGCATATGGCGCAGGAGTAGGAGCGATCTTTGTTGCAGCATTAGTCGGAGTGATTCCCGGATGTGGCCCTCAAATCATTATCATGACTAGTTATGTAGAGGGGATTCTTGGCTTCCCCGGTCTTATTTCAAATGCAATTTCTCAAGATGGAGATGCACTTTTCCCCCTCTTGGTAAGACATCGAGCAGCCTCTCTCTGGGCGACATTACACACTGCGGTTCCTGCTATAATTACAGGCTTAATGTTCTACCTTGGCGCTTAGATTGTTATCACACGTAATCCAAATTTTTGTGAATAATATGTAAAAATACTATTGATTAAATAGGTATTCTTCTGGTGTACGATTCAAGGTGTGTACATGACTAGAGAGGGTAAATCATCCCGGAAAATTCCTGTGACGGTACTAACTGGTTTCTTGGGTTCCGGAAAGACTACTC
>CAZRCY010000183.1:0-2526 GCA_964598735.1 uncultured Candidatus Poseidoniales archaeon | reverse complement strand
AAAGTGCAGAAAGATAAGTGGTTCTATCAAGCAATTGACTTACTCCACTTCTACTACTGACCCAGTTCCCTGTGGCAAGAGCGTGCATAATTTTTGAAGTTAATACATCGGGTCGAAGGCAGGAACTTATTTTCAAATCTCTCTTTCGGTTGTGATGACGTTCCAGCTGATATTTTAGGTCTCTTGCTAATTGTTGAAGACTGACTCTGAAAAGGTCCTCCATTAGATCTCCTGCTAAACGGACTCGTTTATTCGCATAATGGTCTTTGTCATTAGCTTCCCTATCAGTAACTGCCATCTCAAGCACTTGACGGACAACACGACCAAGGAAAACTGATTTCTTTCTACGATTTTCTGGAGTTTCTCCCAAGTGTGGAAGGAGTTCTTTATCCAACATGTTCTGTATTCTTTGCTCACGGTACTCTTTTTGTTGACCAGCGGCGAACTTCTTTTCCAACCATGCCAGAGCTTCTTCAGTGGTATGAACTTCATATTCATTGTTATCTTTGATTTCGTTGATATTTGCGACTGTATACTTCATTGTCTCAACTGGGCCTGCAATAGCCTGGAAGATTTCTGCATCATTGTCCACTCCAAGTGCACGCATCAAAAGTACCACGGGTACAGCGGTACTTCCCGCAGATGGTATCTTAGCCATTAGCATTCCATCACGACGTTTTTCAACATTCAATGGCTTTCTGGCACCATCACGCTGAGAGAAGATCTTTGCAACCTCAGTCTCGTATGTATATTTCTTATTTTTTTCAACTGTCACTCTGTTGGGAGCAAGATCTTCCATAGAAATGAGTACTCTCTCAGTTCCGTTGATAATAAAATAACCACCGGGATCTAGTGGGTCCTCACCATATTTCTCTAACAAGCGATGATATCGATTTCTATCTTCGTCAGAGGTTTCAAGATTTAATTTTCCAGATTGTCCATCTGCAGTTCCAATATTCTTAGGATGGAGGTTACAAATTTCAGAACGAACCATAATCGGAAGATTTCCGATATGAACTTCCAATTCTTCATCAGGGGTAGGTTTGTCGTCCCTGAAGATTGTAAAATCTAATTTTAGAGGACTCATGTAAGTCAACTTTCGAAGTCTGCATTGTACAGGAGTAGACTCATGGATAGAACCATTAGCCTCTCGAATAACTGGCTTACCGAGTTTAATATTCTTGATTCTAACCTTGATATCTTTGTCTAGTACGTCAAGAGCAATAATCCCTCCGAGACCATCGTCCATTATCTCATCAGTTCCAACTCTGATGTTTCTGACAATGTTCTCCATTCGGTTCATCCTTACTTCGGAACCATCTCCGGACGGAATACAATCGTCGTATGATGCTAACTGATGATTTACCAAACTCCGCTGATTAAAATATGCTTCAATAATTTCCTTCATCTCAACACCCTCCTAATGGGCCTCCACAATTAATCTGTAAGCAACAGCAGAACCTGCCGAGCGGCTGTAACGGACGACTTTTACAACACGGTTAGTCAACCATCCAGCAGGAAGTCCCTCAACCACAGCCTCTTCCATTTCTTTCAAAACTTGAACTGCAGGATCGTTGATTAGAATCTTGGGAAGGCGCTCTTTTGCTAATCGCCCGTTTCCTTCTGCATCAAACGTCTTCAGCCCCCACGGAGAAAGGACGTGTTCTTCTTCTTCTTGAGGAACTAATTCGTGGTGTGGAACTAATTCATGATTAAGAATATTGAATCTATCTCCGTGCCCTGGAATTACATCGTCATCGAGTTTCTGACTGATTGTTCTTTTGACTGAACGAGACTTTCTGTTACGTGTAGGCTGTTGTCTTAAGATAGACATGTAATTCTCTATTGTGGGGTCGTCAACTTTTAGAAGAAGACGCTGAGCTAATTCTTCAGCACTGAGCATTTTAAGTTGGCTCAGATTTGTATCATTTGCCATCGCCGAAGCGTGGTCTTCGGTGACTCCAAGTTCGATTAGTTTCTTCTTTGTGGAACTCTTGACCGCCATTTTCACACACCCTAAAACCAGCAAAAACCATGAGCCTGTAAGCAAATCAGGCGGGCCTGAGGGGATTTGAACCCCCGGCCAACGGATTAAAAGTCCGTCGCTCTACCTGGCTAAGCTACAGGCCCATGGCTAATGCTGGGCCTCCTGCGGACCGAGGGGGGGGTCATAAATCCCTCGGTACAGCAGTAACCCAACTACCAGCCTTCCCTGACCACCAGTGTTCATGAACCCTACCATCAACAAAGAATTATGGAGATCGGACCTGAAAGAGAGATTGAGATTTCTCTTAATAATAGATCTTCAACAATAATCTGGACAGACTCCACTGGAAAAAAACGGAATATGGTGGTCCTTCCGACTGTATATCCACCCAGGGAAGATACTACAATGCTACATAAAGCACTTTCCAAAATCAAAGGGCAACCTGGGAAGATGCTAGAAATTGGTACTGGAAGCGGAGCAATCGGCACATCGATGTCAGAGGTAGGATGGAAAGTTTGTGGAATTGACGTCAATCCTTT
>CAZRCY010000182.1:0-2547 GCA_964598735.1 uncultured Candidatus Poseidoniales archaeon | reverse complement strand
TGGTAGCGGAAAAACAACGCTAGTTAGATTGTTACTACGTTTTGCTTCTCCCTCTGAAGGGGAAATAATATGGGGTGGGAAAAGGATAGATGATTTGACCTTGGATAGTTTGAGGCGTAATATCTCTCTAGTTTCTCAACATGTTATTCTTTTCCCTACTACAATTGAAGAAAATATTCGTTATGGTAGGCCAAGTGCTACCAAAGAAGAAGTTCGAGACGCTGCAAAGATTGCTGAAGCAGTAGAATTTATCGAAAGTCTACCAAATAGTTGGTCAACATTGGTGGGCGAGGGAGGTCACCGTTTGTCTGGCGGTCAGAGGCAACGAGTGGCTATTGCTAGAGCAGTTCTCAAAAATGCACCACTATTGGTACTCGACGAAGCTACATCAGCGGTAGATAATGAGACAGAAGCAGCACTACAACGTTCTATTCGTAGAATTAGTAAAGATAGATCGACATTGATAATCGCTCATCGCCTCTCCACTGTTCGTAATGCAGATTCAATTGTAGTTTTAGATAACGGTGAAATCATTGAATCAGGCACTCACGACGAATTAGTTGCTCGAAATGGCTTGTATTCTAGGTTATGGAATGTTCAAACTGGTGAGGCTTCACAATGAATCACAATGCGAATGTCTCATAGGGTACTAACGTCTGGTTTGCGATGGTGATGACTTGGACGACTGGCAGAGTTTCGACATTGGTAATCCGACAGAAGAGCATGCAATGTTGCGTGAAATGATTCGTGATTTTGTTCAGGAAGAGGTTGAACCTCAGGCTCACGAACACGATAAGCACGAGAAATTCAATGTTGAATTATTTCGCCAATTAGGAGATTACGGCCTACTTGGAATTACTGTTCCAGAAGAATATGGCGGTGCTGGTTTAGATGCTACAGCCGCAGTAATCGCAAATGAAGAAATTTCTGCAAGTGATCCAGGATTTGGATTGGCCTACCTAGCACATTCAATGTTATTTGTCAATAATTTAGCACAAAATGGTTCTGAAGAACAAAAATCTAGAATTCTACCTAAGGTATGTTCAGGCGAATGGATTGGTGCCATGGCTATGTCTGAGCCGAATTATGGAACAGATGTTCTTGGTATGGAAACAACTGCTGAGAAAAACTCCGACGGTAACTGGGTAATTAACGGAAATAAAATGTGGATTACAAATGGCTCTATAGATGATGAAAGGACACCTGCTGATATCGTTTGGGTTTACGCTCGCACGGGCACAAACGACCGTGGAAGACCTGAACTATCCACCTTCATTATTGAAAACGGTACACCCGGATATTCAGTAGGTCAGAAAATTTACGACAAGACTGGAATGCGTGCCTCAAACACTGCTGAACTTGTTTTTGCCGATTGCACTGTTGGTCCCGAAGCGTTAGTGGGAGAACCCGGTTCGTCAATGCACCACATGATGAAAAACCTTGAGATAGAACGCCTAACACTTGCAGCAATGTCATTAGGAATTGCCAGAAGATCTTTGGATATCATGAATAGATATGCTTCAGACAGAGTAGCATTTGGAAAGCCAATTCGCTCATTTGGGCAGATGCAGAGATACATTGGAGAATCATATGCAGAATATAGAGCAATGAGAGCGTATATTTACGATACTGCTAGACTGCTCGATATCAATGAGGGTGGGCAAAGATTAGATAGTGATGGAGTCAAATTATATGCTACGACGAAGGCAAAAGAAATTGCAGATAGAGCAATCCAAGTTCTTGGTGGTTATGGGTATGTAGCAGAATATGTTGTTGAGCGATTATGGCGAGACGCGAAATTGATGGAAATAGGTGGTGGAACTATTGAAAGCCATCAGAAGAACATTACAAGAGATCTAGCGAAAGATCCTGATGCGGTGAATCGCTGATGCCACGTGAAACATTTATCGAAATTCTTGGATTGAAGGATTTAGATAGAGCAGGTTGGTTAAAATCTGGTTTAACAAATATTGAATCTGTCGCTGCACATTCATGGGGCGTAGCATTTTTAGCGTTCCATCTTTGTCCAGAGGAATTAGATAGGACGCGTCTTTTAGAAATGGCGATATGTCATGACGTCGCAGAAGTTAGAGTTGGAGATATCACGCCCCACGATGGTATTTCACAGGAAGAAAAAATAGCCATGGAAACGGAGGCGATGTTGGAGATTTCTTCTAAATTACCTCGTGGCAATGAGATGCTTGATTTGTACAAAGAATACGAGGCAGGGATTTCTCCAGAAGCTCGTTTTCTCAAACTATGTGATAAGTTAGATATGGCCTTACAATCGTATGAATACCAGAATAGAACAGACGTAGATTTGTCTAATTTTCGAAAAACAGCAAATCGACTTGTTGCAGAATTTGGGTTTACCCATTTATTGAGGAATTAAGTAGCTCCGCCCGGATTCGAACCAGGGTCACCAGGTCCAAAACCTGGTATGATGGACCACTACACCACGGGGCTATGGTCTCCCCGTAGAGTATGTGGGATTTGGTACTTACGGGTGAATTTTCATTCAATTTGAGAAATATTTGGTTTGAACAT
>CAZRCY010000181.1:0-2588 GCA_964598735.1 uncultured Candidatus Poseidoniales archaeon | reverse complement strand
AAATCCCAGGTCCAGTAAATTTCGCTCGAGAATCAGTTAATGGTTGGATTTGGACAGGATGGCGTCATGATGGTACAGAAAGAACCATCACACCTAGAAATGAAATCGGACTTTGGATAGGTAAAAATGAAAATCCAAAAGTAATATCAAATGACGGAAAATGGCACGATTTTTCTATGTAAGTTATTCCTCTTCCTCAGAATTTGAGGGTTCTTCTGGACTTTCTTCATTTAATCCTCTGGTATATCCACATCTGCCGCATGAGACACGATCAGCATGAACTGCTAGGAATATCCCAGGACCACAAGTAGGGTCTGGACAGAACTCTCCTTTTCTAACGAGCTTCCCACTTGAAACATCATACTTTCCCACCTTGGAATTACGCCATTTTTCACCCATTATGATTCCTCCTCATTCGATTCTGAATCTCCTGATTCTTCTTCGCCTGGTTCTTCTTCAACTGGTTCAGAATGTGCACCACGTCGAATATGTCTATCCTTGACGTAAGTCGGAACTGTATTTTCTGCAGCATCGGTATTAGAATATACATGTGCTACTCCAGTAGTTGATGAACGACCAAAACGTGAGTTAACTTCCATGATGAAGGTTTGAGATTTGATAGAGCCAGGTTCCATCCGGTTGACCATATCAATCAACTCACGGAGGCTAGGGGTGGGCTCCTTAGGGTGATCAACTGTGAAATGGAGTTCCACACGCTCCAAGATTTCATTTTCGATTCTGTTGTCGATATTCATTCAATCACCTAACGTACGTTCACCTTGAGAGCGTAACTTCCGGGTCGAGTCACACCCATTCGCTTTCCAACCTCTGACATCTCAGGATTCAGAACAATGACTAATCCTTGCCAATCTCTGGAGACAGGAGAGGTTGGACAGTGGTTGCACTGATCTGCATCATCAGATAAAATTGCATTACATTCTGCACACGCAAAAGGAATTGTTGCCATCTCAAGCATCCTCCTGTAACCATTCATATGCTCCAAGACCGGGTTGTTTACAATTCAGTCCAATCTTACTGCTCCGAGGATCATTGTGGTTAATGGATTTAGAAACAATCCTAGCTCTGATATGACTTGATTCCCCAATATGTCTACCGGATTGAGCCCCAATAATTCGAGCAATCCCTTGTGACATTTCTACGTTTACTGGCTCCTCAAAAATCTGAGATTTATGCAGTAATGCTTCAGTTGGACCGATTAAAACGAATGCGCCGAATTCATTTACCTTCTGAATTTTACCATCTATTACTTCTCCTTGATCCATAGAAAACATCAATGCTTGATAACGAACATTTTGATATATGGCTCCATCACCATGAATGACTCTTCCTCTACCAACAACCTGATGGTCGAATGTAAGTAAAATAAAATCCTCAGAATCGGGATCATATCTACCTTCAAAAGCGTTCAATGCCAAAATATTGATTGTTTGTTCGAGAGAATCTGTCAAGTGCATATATTCTGGCGGAATACGAATTGTGTCTTCTTTTTCAATGATGTAATACATATTTCATGCCTCCAACTTTCCTCTGTCAGCGCTAATGAGAACGAGAGGGGGACCCCTGCTCGTCCATCATCGGCAACGCCTCAAGAGGAGAAGTACAAACGCCCGAACTTCGACTTCCATTTAAGCCTACCCGGATAATCATGAAATTGGGCCGCGGGGAGAACCATCAGGTCTACTATTCACTATGATTTGCAACCTACTTCGCCAAACGTTGAAGTGTTCTGGTATGTACATAAGTATAGATTAGTGAGGGAACGTTGTGGATAACACTGTAAAAGCGAGATTTTCAATACTCGTAATTGTAGCCCTAATTTTGATACCCTGGTCTCAAATTGAATATGAATTCCAGATGGTAGAAAACACCTTTAGTTCCAACGCTCGAAACGCTGATCCATGGAATCCTGACCAACCCTGGGGTCAGTTTGGAGGAGGACCTGATAGAAGACAAACTCCTCCTGCCCATGCTGCTGATGGGGGAGCAGGAGGGGGCGATCCAAGTCATGCAGAGACATTAGGGACTATTCTGGATCCAATTATAAATTGGAAATTATCTTCCAATCCGATAGGAACACCCTCACTTTCTACCGTAATCGGAAATTTTTCTCAATCAATAAGTTCACCTCAGGGACATTCTGAAGAATGTGGAGGTTCGTCACTTTTTCCAGTAATTATTCAGACAATTGATGTTGCAGGAACCGAACATTCAATCCTAAGAATCATCGAAGGGGAGGATGCTGTAGTAGCATGGGAAGAGGATCTCGGGCCAACGCGTCCAATGAAGGCAGGTCCGATTGTGGCAGATATTGATGACGATGGAAAACCCGAGATTATCGTAATTTTTGATTCACAGGGAACATTGAATGTTGAATTATGGGCTCCTGAACTAGAATGCACTGCAACAGGATGGGTTGCTAGCGGCACACATTCTAGTCAAAAAATGTGGACTTGGTCTGATGAAGCATTGAGCTTAGAACATTCTCAAGGCGCTTACACTTCTGGAATTACAGGAGACCATCACCCTACTGCTCAACCAGTTGTTGCAGACTTAGACCTTGATGGCAA
>CAZRCY010000180.1:0-2594 GCA_964598735.1 uncultured Candidatus Poseidoniales archaeon | reverse complement strand
GAACAATTGTATCCTCTCCATTAGAAGAGACTGCATCTATCCACGCCACGTGAACTGTTCCATCTGAATCTATGAATAAATCTGCATCGTGGTCGGCCCAATTTTCTTGAATAGTTCCACTTTCAATAATACTGACATTGGTAGGTACTAACGTTGTAAATGAACCAAATTCTGTTGAATCAAGTCCGTTAGGTTGTCCATTTTGTAAACCAAGATCTGGTAGGTCAAATCGGTTGTGAAGGATTTCTGTTGGTAGTTTGTTGAAATTTGTATGAGTCCAACCATCTGTCCAAACAAGGTGCAGATGTTCATTATCGTCAAATGCAATTCTTGGATTAGTGCTCAAAGCATCATTTTCAATTAATGCAGTATCATTGATGACTACAAGATTACCAGTGTTTGATGCCCCAATACGTTCGACATATCGATTTTGGTTGGTATCAAAAACGGTAGCAGATGAACCATTAACAAATGAAGACCCACTTGAAACTAGAGCCCAAGGATCTAACGCAGTCATCCAGATATCTCTAGTTCCAAGATTAGCTAACTGTGAAATCTCGTTCCATTGTTCATCTAGTCCACCATTTGTTTGTCTCCATTCAATGACTTTACTAGACATGTTTCTATTCTCAGTGGTTGAACCGGGGCAAGTTTTAGTCACAGTATTCACAGAACTATCTGGACACCATGCGAGGTCAAGCATACTATCGTAGAGATCATTAGGATTACTTACTGGATAGGCATAAACAGGAGCAACAATAGTGCCTCCATCTAAACATCGTCGATGTGCTTCAATGATACTATTTCTATCATTACTATTCTGTGCAGGATCTCCTTGATATGGTCCTTCGACACCAAATGGAATAACAATGTGTGTAGCAGCTTCATTCCACCTATGATCGCTTGAAGTTGGAGGATTAGATTGACTCCCTGTATTCCCGTTTGCATCTTGCCAAGACATACAAGCCCATGTCGTACCCGGCCCCCAATGATCACGTTCATCTAACCACCAAGGCGAAGGGGTTTGGCCATTGTAAATCGTATCTTGAAGCCTTCTGATTCCTCCTGAATCATCGGTTACCGATAATGGGGTACTTCTACTTCTTTGATTTGTATTATATCCCTGACAATTATTTTGATTCGCCTGAGAGGGAGTTTGATCATGGAGTCCGTAAATTGTTTCCATTAGCAATATTCCATTTGCATCTGTTATTTCTTTCAGGCTTGGCAATGATCCGACATCATAGGAACCTCCGTAGAGTACTGAACAAAGATCAGACCATTCTCCATTCATATATCCGTTAGTTGGAGTGGGCATGATAAATACCATTTCAACTGAAGAACCTCTGACATCATCCCAAACCACAACTACCCTATCATTGCTATCAATCGCTATCGAAGAGTGTCCTTTGGAGCCATAGTTAGTAGTCAGGAGAGTATCTGAAATAAGTGCATCAGCGTATGGATTCATCCCACCCATGGATTGAGGGATAATTAGTTGCAACATTGAATATCTGATTTGATCAGTATTGTGGAGTACTCCAGATGGGTCATATGCATCTGTCCATGTAATGTGAATGGCACCCTTTGAGTCAACACCCATGGCTACATCTCGTAAATTATTTCTAGAAACAATTGATTGAGGTGAGATTATTTCGCTAATCGTTCCATTGATTGAATCAATTTCATACAAAGCATATCTTAGCGAACCATAATTTGAAGAATCTTCAGAAATTATTGTGAAGGCAAAATGCAACCTACATTGATTTGCTCCTTCGCAATTTTCTCCAATTACCTCCAGACTCTGAATTATCGCATTTGATTCTTGATGGACAACTATGATCGGGAGGTTAGATACATCTGGATGGAATAATTTTGTTCTGATTGTTTTATCATTTTCAACAAAACTAGAGATAACTAAGTCTTCTCCAGCCGTAGTAATTCTAGTAGTTCTGATATCGGTACTTGAATCAACATATGACCATGGTTCTAGAGGCACATTACTCTCCGCAGCTTGTGTCGAACCTACGCCAAAAGATGCTAATGATAGTAAGAATATAGTGACAAGAAGATACGAACGAGAGCGCCTCATATCACCAGCCATGTAGTCAACAAGGACCTGTTCCCTATTGATAGTGTGCATAATTGCATAACTAAATTCCTAGGATTTTCGGAATATCAAGTTGAGCCACTTGTTTGATCAGTATGACGAAGTATTAGATTCCTAGCCGCCCATACCTCATCTACTCGCTTCACATCTGTATTATGTGGTGCAGTTGCAAGAATTTCAGGGTCTTCAGTTAGAACTTTATGGAAATTTTCAGCGAATTTATCTAATTCTTCCTTCGACTCTGTTTCAGTTGGTTCTATCATTAGACATTCTGGTACAATCATTGGGAAATACAATGTAGGCGACATGTACCCATAGTCGAGGAGCCGTTTAGCAACGTCTTTTCCGTTTATTCCAATAGCATCGACAAGTGGAGCCATTGACAATGTGAATTCATGTTTTACTACTTCTGCGGGACAACCTTCAACGGGCATAGCATGTATTTTTTCTAATATTTCAGGTTCAGGATTCATGATTTTATGTC
>CAZRCY010000179.1:0-2610 GCA_964598735.1 uncultured Candidatus Poseidoniales archaeon | reverse complement strand
TCCATTGGATTACTCCAGAAGGCGAAATCTCGATTAGCATTAAATCGTCCTTTCCGTTTGATTCATTTGTTCCAAATCCTGGAATTGCCGTGTCACATGTGTTTGTTCCGCTATTAATACAGAAACTAGTCAAAGCAAATAATTCTCCATTTGGTCCTTCGGCAAGGCTATGAGTAGTGTCCCACAAAGCACCTCCCATCGCTATTGTCCATAACCAAGTTCCGTTACTATCTAACCGCGCAATAAATGCATCATCTCCTTCGTATGCCGAAACAGCTGTTCCGTTGTTCCCTATTGAACAAGAAGCGGTAGGCAAAGCAGCATTACCCCAACAAAACCAGCCTGAGATTAAGACATCCCCGTTGCGCAAATATAGAATATCATCAATTCGGTCTCCCCCAAGGGTACTGTTAACGATTTGAGTAGATGCTATACTTCCGTTTCGATGAATTTTGCCAAATATTGCAGGACCATATCCTGTATGGCTATTGCTTCCATTCTCAGTTTGAAAATCACATGGTGGAGTACTACGGGCCAAATATTCTTGAGGGTACATCATGCAAACACTCCCCCCGAAGGAAATATTCCCTTCGCTGTTATACCCCAATGCAGTAACTGAATTGTTGTATGTTGATGTTATTAGAGTGGTAGTGTAACTGAGATTTTGAGAGTTTGAACCATAAGAGTACATCGCAAGAGTATCTTGATTTTCAAGTGAAATATATTCACTTGAATTTTCATTTATTGCTAAAGAAAGAGGGGCTAGAATTAGGATGAGTGCTAACAACATACCTCGTCTCATGGCTAACGGGATGTTTTCAGACTACATGAACGATTGTACGGATATCACTCTGTAGAACCATTTGTTTGATATGTTTGGAATTTCCATATCACTACAATGGACCGGTATGGTAACCCTTCATTTCGATTTGTCCCGATTTTCATTGCTATTTTGATGATTCTAGGGCCAATTACTGGAATGATTGGTAATTCTAACGAAATTATAGAATTATCAGGTGAACAAAAAAGTGCAGGTCCCCCCGGCGCAGGGACTTCAAATGCTACAGTTCTTACAACTACCTATCTTAACGGTAATCATTCCTATGATCATCTAATTGTAGGATGCAATCATTCAGGCACATCTTGTGGTTCAATAATTTCTAATGGTACTCTTATTTTGACTGTCAATTCATTAGTTGTAGATAGTGGTGCATCAATAATTTCTACTGCACTTTCAAACATGACTCAAGGCTTAGGGACGTCGGTTCAACTTACGTCTGGTTGGCAAGGAAATGGGGCAGGTGGAGCCGGACATTATGGTTCAGGGGGATCAGGAGGAGGAGCCTCTTCTTCGAATGGTGGTTCTTCTTACGGATCGGGGCATGAAGCTGGGTCACATGGGGGCTCAATCTCGGATTCAAACGGTAATTTAGTATCCAGCGGAGGAATAGGAGGAGGATATATTGTAATTTTTGCAGATTCAATTGAGATATCTGGAACAGTTTCTGCATCTGGAAATGATGGAGACCCTGGATACCGCTACAACAATGGATCAGGTGCTGGAGGCCCCGGTTCAGGCGGGGGTTCGGGCGGTACAGTTGAAATGTGGGCTAATGAAGTTACAATTAACGGTCAAGTAACTGCAGAAGGCGGCGATGGAGGTGATGGAGAAGATGGAGATTGTCTTCCTGGTTCTGCTTGTTTATTCATGTATGACGGAGGAGACGGAGGAGGCGGTGGCTCTGGAGGCATAATTTCGGTAAGAGCAAATAATAGTAACAATCTGAATATTTCAACAAATGCTATTTTATCATCCACGGATGGGGCTGGGGGTAGTGCTGGCGCTCCTTATGGTACTGGAGCGGCAGGTATTGCTGGAACAAATGGAAGTGCAGGTTCTTCCTTTTCGGGAACCTGGGCAGGATGGTCTAGCGGAAGTGGAGGAGGGAGTAATCCCGCATCATCCTCTACACCCGATGCATATGAGCCCAATGATAGCCAATCAAACGCAACTTGGGGTAACGCTTCTGTTAATGCATCAACTAGTCTAAATTCTACTTCGTGGTCTGGTTTAACCATTCACAGCACTACTGATACTGATTGGTTTTGTTTTTGGATAAACCAAACGGCTCGCTTTTGGTTTAATATCACGTTTATTGATGCAAATGGAGATATTGACCTACGGTTATTTTCATCTAGCGGAAACCAGCTTACCTCTTCCACCGGAGTTTCTAATTCTGAATCGGTGAGTCAATATGTGACCGTTTCTGCATTTTACTGTGCAGAAGTGTACGGCTATTCTGGAGCAATCAACTATTATAACGCCACATTAGAGGTAGAGTCGACCATTGTTGCATCTCAAAACGATGCAGGTTCAGGTCAAGATGCGGGGCAATCAATTACCACAGCATTGCTACTGAGTGGGCCCAATAACGTAACTTATGGAGGGTATCTCGACGAATTAACAGATACTGACGATTATTATTCAATTTTTGTCCCTTACAATTCTACTATCAGTGCTACAATGACTCATTCTACTGGTTTAGATTTTGACTTGCGTTTGTATGAACCCGGGGGAACTTTGATTTCGACGGCTTCATCATCTGGGGT
>CAZRCY010000178.1:0-2618 GCA_964598735.1 uncultured Candidatus Poseidoniales archaeon | reverse complement strand
ATCTGCTCCTTCATGCATCACAAATCGTACATCATTGGGAGTCCAGATACTTCCAGTAGATATTAACGGAAAATCATTTGGCAATACTTCTCGGAATCTACGAGTGAGTGTCTTGGACCCTCCCGATTCACCCCCTGGTCCTTTGAAAACATCCCAACATGAAATGTGTAGGGCATCAATTTCAGTTTCTGTCAAGCGCTTCGCCAACTCTAGACTGTCCTCCAATGTTATTCCGAGGTTCTCGATTTCGGGAGAAATCCTCACTACAACTACAAATGAAGGACTAGTACGTTTTTTCACTTCTTCAATAATTCTCATTAAGAAACGTGATCTTCCAGTTAAATTCCCCCCCCATGAGTCAGTTCTGCGATTGGTGAGAGTACCTAGAAATTGAGCAATAAGATATCCGTGAGCTCCATGAATCTCAACTCCATCTATTCCCGCCTTTTCACATCTTTCAGCGGCAGCAGCAAAGGCCTCAATTGTATATTGTATCTCACTTTCGGTCATTTCTCGAGCTGGCTCATTTCCATTCTTCTCATCGTTAAAACTTGCAGAAATAGGTGTTGTACCAATCAAATCAGCAGGAGCCCGCATTCCTCCGTGAAATATCTGTACAAGACTCATTGCTCCTTGTTCTTGAAGACCTTCAGCCAACTTAGTTAATCCAGCGATATGGTGATCTCCCCAAACACCCATCTCTCCAGGCCAACCTTGGCCATTTTCCAATACATGTGATGCAGCAGTGGTAACAATTCCAAAACCGCCTTGACCCCGACGAAGAAGGAAATTTATCTCTTCGTCTGAGAGAGTTCCATCATCATTAGATTGTTTATTAGTCAAAGCCGCAAGAACTGTTCGATTTCGAATACGATTCCCGACACGTGGAAAAAACCATTCTTCGGTTATATCCATGAAAATCACATCATTGTGAATGAAGTTCAAGAGTTTCGAGGTCCACAATCTCAAGTGCTCGGATATGAGTTGCTTCAAGATCTACAGGAGGGGCACAACCTTCTTCCCAAGCCTGTTTCCATCGTGCTGCACATAGGCACCACCGATCTCCTGGACTTAATCCGGGGAAACGGAATTCAGGTCTAGGTGTGGACAAATCATTTCCGGCATTTGCACTAAATGTCAAGAATGACTCATTGACAGTAACGCATATTGTGTGTGAACCTCGATCGGATTCATCCGTATTACAACATCCATCACGAAACCATCCAGTCAAAGGTTCAGTACTACATGTGGCTAGAGGGCCTCCAAGTACATTCACAGGTTCATCCATACCCAACCGTTGATGTTCCAGTTCATGAGGACTCGTATTTTTGCATATATTACTTACTTAGTAACAGGGATATTTTTCATTAAGTAATAAAAATCTAGCCTAGCGGCTGAACACATCGAAAATCCTCGCCCGAGGATATAATCAAGAAGACCTACTTAATCAATGAAGATGGGTCGGAAAACGACTGCCACAAGCGCAATGGCCAGGTCTTCTTCCCAAAGGGTTCTTGTTCAGATACCCAGGGTAGATTACCCAAATACGGTCACATTTCGTTCTATTCTGACCAATCTCCGCTTGACAGCGGTAGATCACAGTATACTCATTTCTTCGCATATTTTCACCTAGATTTTACGACACGATGTTCCACACCGTGAAGTTGCAGAACATCACAAATCTAAGGCTAAATCAACATGCAAACTGCATTCGTAGTCGGCAGTATATGAATCGTTTGTTGGTCCGCGCTCCCGGACTTGAACCGGGGACCCCCTGATGGCTGCCTGTTGCCGTGGTGTTCGTCTACAGTCAGGTGCTCTAGCCAACTGAGCTAAGCGCGGTAAGTGAACCGAGGCGGCTCGCCTTCATATCGGTTTCCGACAAATTGGCTGAAAAAAAATATTTTCAAAAACTAACTTTTTGCTCATTCTGAACCCCCCACCTTCAAGTAGGGTTCCAAGTCGTAACTCATTCCGGAGACTGAGTTCTCCGGATGGGAATCGACATGGATACTACTGCTAACGCGCCTTTTGGAGATGTCATCGATGCCATCAAAGAAGATATGGGTATAGGCGTTGGGTCTCCTCTTCCTACCGCTCTTATTGATGAAGAATTAGCAGGATTTGGAGTTCCAAACCCTCGAATTTTGATTTGTGGATGTGGAGGTTCAGGTAACAACACAATGAATCGAATTGTCCATCTTGGAGTTGAAGGTGCAGTCACTATTGCAATCAATACAGACAAGCAACATCTAGATCATACTCGAGCAATGCAAAAATTACTGGTGGGAAGGCACATTACTAGAGGGCTCGGTGCTGGAGGAATGCCAGAAACTGGGCGAAGATGTGCTGAAGCTGGTCGAGATGTCATCAGCAAAATCGTTCAAGGAGCAGATCTTGTTTTCATCACAGCAGGACTAGGCGGTGGAACCGGTACTGGTATCGCCCCGGTAGTTGCTGAGGAGGCAAAGAGGGCAGGGGCGTTGGTCGTTGCAATCGTTACAACTCCATTTGCGGTAGAGCGTAGACAAAGAATGCAAAGAGCTCTGGAAGGTCTTGCTAATCTAAGAAATGAAGCAGATGCTGTACTTGTATTGGATAACAACCGACTTTTACAT
>CAZRCY010000177.1:0-2621 GCA_964598735.1 uncultured Candidatus Poseidoniales archaeon | reverse complement strand
AATATGGAAAACATCCTCTGGTTCTGCTGAATTTATTTTTGATGAATTATCTACAATTGATAACACCGATGGATATGTAATGATGACTATTCGTTCACATGATCAGTATAATACTACAATTTATGGAATGGATGACAGATATAGGGGTGTATACAAAGCCCGAAGGATTGTTCTAATGAATCCTGTAGATATGGAAAATGAAAATATTCAGCCATCTGAAGAAATAGATTTAGTTAGTAAATTCTCTGGTATTGAAAGATATGCTGAGCAATGGAAAGTAGTTCCATACACTATTCCTCGTGGAAATATTGCGACTTATTTCCCTGAAGCTAATGTATTAATTCCTCTAGACTCTGTTGCAGATTCAAGCAATACACCAACATCAAAATCTGTAGTAGTAAATATCGTAAAACGTTAACGACTTAATTTTCTCTTCTGGATTTTTTGCAATTCGTTACATCGTTTAATCTGTTCTTTGCACATTTTCTTTTGGTCATTTTCCAATCCTCTAGGCATGGCTTGTTTGAAACACTTAATTGCGTCATCATATAATTCTACAAATGCGTATGCAGTTCCCATGTTGTATAACGTAGCTCCTGTAACTTTGTCCTTATTGATTCTCATTGCTTCAAAATATGCCTTGATAGCTTCAGGGTATTGTTCCATGTAGTAAAATGCATGACCTCTTCCATTCAACACGCGTATCGCTAAATCTTCGTCTTCAGCTGATCCGACCAAAGCTTTGTCAAAACAAGAGAGCGCTTCACTATATTTTTTATCCTCCATTAGGAATAATGCCTTGTTGTACCATTCAACAGATGAGTTAGACATTGCTCCCGAATCTGAGGACGCTGCAACATAGGAATCTGGAATCATTTTTGATGCAGCATCCAAAGCTGCTTTTGCCAAATCAACCTCTGGATTTGATTCCGGTTCTGATTTTATGTTATCTTGTTCTACTGGTGCCAAAAGGTCCGAAGCGGAAATGGATGATTCTCCAGAAGGAGGAGGAACAATTGCAGTATTTTCGACTATTGATTCATCAGATTCAGGGATTTGAACTTCTGGCTCAATTAAACCAGTCGTTAGAGGTGATCTTTCATTTTTCCCGTCATTTACTAGATCCTTCCATGGATCTACCTCATCTTCTTCTGTATCAATATTATTTTCATTAGCCTGAATTACTTCAACAGGATCTGGAGTATCTGTTTCTACTTCCAATTGAACCTCAGGTTCAATTAAATGTTGACTCGAATGTTCCAATCCACCTTCTAACTTATTCGCCTTATCACGACATTGAGTGGCACGATCTGAGTTTCCTTGTGACTCAAGCACTTTAGCCATTAATCTCCATGCTGAAGGGTCATTTGTATTACTCTCTAAAATTGATTTACAAATTCTAGTGGCTTCTGTATGGTCCCCAGATAGTGATAGAGCACGAACCATCAATTCAGTTTGTTCATCCTTCAATAAATCAACAGCAGTTTGACCAAGTTCGGGACCTTCAGGTAATGTACGAGGTAAATCTGGATTAGATTCAATCATTATACTCTCTCCCTCACCAATTTCCACCAATATTCTCGCTAATTCAGAAGAAGATTCACCTAAATCCTCTAATGTGGACAAATGAATCCATGCTGGAACTAATTTAGAATAATCATCAGTTTGACGTAGATGCTCAACTATTGACCTTGCAGAAGAAACATGACTTGAATCTACCATTTGTGATGCCCTAAAGCATGTAAATCCAGCATCAGGATATCCGTTTCTAATGTGTAACCGTCCAAGGTTATACCATCCTGGAGCATCATTATTATCAATATTCAGACCGGTTGTAAATGATGAAATCGCATCTTCAACTCGGTCTTGAAGTGCGTATGCTGCTCCAAGAATTTTATGAGGTCTAGCTTGAGTATTGTATTTCTGTATGAATTCTCCTTCAATCATAGTTATGACCTCTAGGCTATCACCACTTCTTAACATATCAGCAGCCCGATTCATCTGCATATCTTGCTCATTACCCCATTCTGCACTAACTATCTCGGAGGTTTTAATTTCAGTTGATTTCTGATCTAATTCCTCGTTAGGGTTTTGATCATCAATTATATCACGTTCGTCCATTGATTGATCACTAACTAAATCTGGTTGATCGTTTACTGAAGAAGTATTAGCACCAATAACTAAGCCAGCAGATGGAGGGTTAGAGTGAATTTCAGAACGTTCAACAATTAATTCTACTGGGTTTTCAGGAACTGTATTTTCGACTGTTGATTGTGAGGAAGTAGGAATAAGAGAATCACTAATCTGAATTAATACGGGGTGTCCGGGAAAGTGTTCCAATGCTTGTTGTGCCATTTTTGAGGCACCTTCATCACCCATCGCATCCATTAAAACTGCTAAATTAGCCATTGCTGGGCCGTGATTTGGTTTGTGTACCAGCGCTACTTGGAAGGATTTAATCGATTCATCTGCATTCCCCATTTGTTCTTGCACGACCCCTAGATTGAACCAACAGTCTGCATTTGTGGGATCCATTGCAATTGCATTTCGGAACTTGTCTGATGCTTCTCCGGGTTTTCCAGCTGCCGCAAGTGCTTCTCCCTCTGATACTAATCTGGAAG
>CAZRCY010000176.1:0-2658 GCA_964598735.1 uncultured Candidatus Poseidoniales archaeon | reverse complement strand
AGAGGGAGAAGCAAAACGTAGTAACAATCTAACTAGCGTTGTTTTTCCGCTACCAGTTGGACCTACAACTCCAAGTATTTTTTTTGCCGAAATTGTAAGATTCAAATTCGAAAACAATGTTTCTCTATTAGGATAAGAGAAATTCAAATCATTAATTTCTATATCGCTAGAGTAAGCAGTGGTTGAAGACAAGTCATACTCTCCATCTTTGATTGAAATCGGAGTTTCTAGAAGGTCTAATACACGTGTTGTAGAGGCCATCGCCCTTTGATAAAGATCGAATGTTTCACCCAATCGAGTCAATGGCCAAAGAAGTCTTTGAGTCATAAATACCAATACTGAATAGGCACCTACTGCCATTGTATCTTGGAGGGTTAACCAACCTCCTAGCAATAGAGTTGCAGTGAAACCAACTAGAATAGCCATACGAATTAGAGGTACGAACGCAGCAGATAATCGAATTGCACGACGATTCGCATCTCTGTATTCATCGGAAAGTGATTCAACACGAATTAGTTCTCTTTCCTCTGCTGTAAATGATTGAATGGTTGGCATTCCAGATAGGTCATTTTCTAATAATGCATTGATTCTTCCTGCTGCAGATCTAACCTCTGAATACCTAGGTTCGAGTGATCTCTGGTATCTGAATGAACCCCAAATAATGATGGGGATTGGTAAAACAGCAAATAATGCTACTTGCCAAGAAATGGCAACAAATACTGCTCCAACTACTAACACCGTCGTGGTTACTTGTAGTAGATCATTTGCACCCTTATCTAGAAATCTTTCTAATTGATTAATATCATCATTCATTATTGCCATAAGGTCTCCTTTCTGACGTTCATCAAACCAAGACATTCCTTGTTTCTGTACATGATCAAAAGTCATTAATCTAAATTCATGTTGAACTGTTTGTGCTAAATTCCTCCATAGAATACCATATAGATATTCAAATATCGATTCTAAACCCCAAATCAAAAAAGTGGCAACAGAAAGGGCTACCAACTGATGCCAAGGATCTACAATTCCGAATCCAGATAAGAGTGATTCTTCACGTTCTACAACAACATCAACTGCTACTCCAATAAGAAGAGGAGGTGCAAGGTCCCATAGTTTGTTCAAAATAGAACACAATGTTGCTAATCGAACAGTACGAGAATGTCCCGACATTGCTTTGCTAAGACGATATATTGCTGCAACCTTACGACTGGAGGGTGCTGCCATGGTAACCTGCGAGAGATTCGGGTACTAAATTTGGTGTATTATGATAGCCAATCCCTTAGAATTTCTGACCGATGTTCGTCTAAGCCAGGTGAGCCCCGTCCAGGTGATGCAGGAGTGGAGGAAAGAAAACGGAAAGCACTAGCGACAGAAGATGAACCATCTTCTAATGTCCAAATTGCCCCTCTGTCTTTGCTTTGTGGATCATTAAATGCGTCACCTATATTGAGAATGGGACTACATGGGACTCCAATTTCCCCAAAATTCTCTAACCAATATTCAATTGAATTATTGATGAAAATAGATTGTAATTCATTGACTAAATAATCTCTATTCGAAAGCCTTCCTGAATTCGTATCGTATGGATATAGGCTCAGATCATTTCTGCCAATTATTTCACAAACGCCAAGATATTGAGAGTCATTACCTGTAGCGAGAATGAACCATCCATCATTAGCCTCAAATGCTTGATAAGGTACTATATTTGGATGTGCATGGCCCATTCTACTAGGAGAGACTCCAGAAGAAATCCAATTTTGAGCTTGATTAACCATTGACATTAATGCAACATCAAACAAACTCAGATCAATTATTTGTCCTTCGCCTGTACGTTCCCTGTGATGTAATGCAGCAAGAATCGCCGAGGTAGCTGCAAAGCCGGTCAAAACGTCAATCCAAGCAACACCCACTTTAATCGGAGAACCCTCGGATTCCCCAGTTACCGACATTATGCCAGACATACCCTGTAATGCAACATCATACCCAGGTTCGTTTGCTCTAACTCCTGTTTGACCAAAACCAGTAATTTGACAAATTATCAATTTGGGATGTTCCATAATTAATTCATTAGGATCGAGGCCTAGATTGCTCAACGTTCCTACTTTCATGTTCTCCACAATTATGTCTGCATTGTGAATAAGTTTTCTTAGCAATGAAATTCCTTCTGATGATTTTAAATCGATTGAAATAGACCTCTTTCCTCTATTACACGATTGGAAATATGATGCTGTTTGTTCTCCATTGATTTCTTCGAAAGGAGGGCCCCATTTTCTAGTGTCATCACCCCACGGGGACTCTACTTTTACAACGTCTGCACCTAAATCTGCTAAATTCTGGGTAGCAAAAGGACCTGCTAAAATTCGACTTAAATCAAGTACACGGAGGTCTTGAAGAGCACCCGCCATAGTCTGAATTATGAAAATCGGTTCATGTTACTGCTGGTCATTACCACTTGTTCCAGAATCTTGATGATTCCCATGGTAAACCAAGCAATATTCCAATCTCGGTTAGAATTACGTAATTGAATAATAGATAAAGTAAATACGATGAAATTGAAACCAGTAAAACAGTATTGATTACTTTCCTTCTATCCCTAACAGCATCATCAAGACTACAAATACCTCTATTTCGAAAATATACGACAAGACCAGAAATGAG
>CAZRCY010000175.1:0-2658 GCA_964598735.1 uncultured Candidatus Poseidoniales archaeon | reverse complement strand
ATGTGGGGGAAACAAATGCAACACTTCTAATCCATATACGTTCGTCGAATCCGGTATTTTACAGTATCGTGCATTCCATTGACTCTCCTTCTGATGGAAATAGTTTAGGAGATGCACCAGATACTCTAATGAATTTACAACAAAATAAGGATGCTTATCCTGACATCCAAGATGACGGAAGCTGGTACACTGGACATCTTAATGATACCAATGATATTGATTACTGGATTTTCAAAATAGATGATATCAATGGATCTGTAGTCCGAATAATTCCCTCGTCTGAATCAACTGACTGCTGTATAATGAGAATAATTACTTTGTCAAATATTACTGATTCTGCCAGTACATTGAATATCGTTGGACAGGGAACACATGCAATTCAAATTTCCTTAAACCAAAATCGTACCTCTGATTCTATTCCGATTTCTTATTCTCTAAGATTAGAATTACAACACGTTGATGAACCAATATATTTTGATCGTTCAAGTGAATTTATCGGATTTTATATTGTCATCGGACTACTTATGCTCTCACCACTTTTACCGATCGCATACTGGCAATGGAGAGATAAAGACCTAATCCGTGTAGAAAAACACGAAAGACTACGACTAATTCGACTACGCGAAAGACTCAGTGGTATAGGGTTAGACTCCCAAGACGATGATGATATTGATGCTGCTTTGTCATCATTAGGAGATTCAGAATGGGATGCATTGATTCAGGAATGGGGGAAACCAGATGTTAGACATTCGACAGAAAATCTTGACATCGCTGCTTGGAGATTAGACATGGAAAATCCGACATTATTGATAGGACTTCGCTCTAATGTAACATGGGATCATGCAGGAGTAAGACTTGCAGCTACAATGGGGGATAGAGTAGAAATTGAGGAAGTTCGTCCAAGTTATCATCACTTTGAAGATGAGATTGTTTTGGATAAGATGCAAGCTAACAAATTAAAATTTATCAGAGTGCAGCATTCCCTAGGTCCTACCAAATTTGATATTGTAGTCACAGGGACTGTAGGGGGAACTCCCATGGCAGCAATGCCTTCCAAGGCGTTGAGTGATTCAGAAGAATAGATTTCCTTCTTGAAACGAAATAATCTACAATCCTCTTCTACGGTTCTGTGCTTCTCTACGAATTGATTCTTCAATTTCATGTGCTTGAATATCAATTGACTCACTTAAGTCATTCAACGATGCAAGTGTTTCTTTGGAAAGTTTTTCCGGAACGTGTAATTTGAGTAATATAGTCACATTACCTCTTCCTCTTCCACGATTATTCGAAATACCTCGTCCTCTAATATCGATAGTATCCCCTGGCTTAGATAACGGAGGAATTTCAATAACTAGAGGAGAACCATCTAAGTGAGGGATTTCAAATTTTTTACCTCTTAACAAATCGTGGTATCCAACAGGAAATGCCATTAACAGGTCAGAGTCTGATCGTTCAAACCATTCATGATCTTCAACTGAAATTTCTATGTATAAATGTCCAGGTGGTCCTGAATTGCCAGATGTTGGCTCACCTTGACCTTGCATTCTCAATCTAGTTCCATGAGAGATACCGGGTGGAACAGAGAATCGAATTGTTCGTTCTTTCTTTATTCTTCCATCGCCTCTACAAGATGAACAAGGATCTGTGACTACTCTTCCAATTCCTTTACAATTAGGACAATCGGTAACAGATTCTTGTAAAAAGGGACCAATTCGTTGTGTCTGAGTAATTCTACCATGTCCGTCACATGTGCTACAAATCGATACACCTTCCTTTGATTTTGCACCTGAACCTGAACATTCAGAGCATTCAATTAATGATTCGATATCGGACTTTTCTTCTGAACCATTGAACATCGATTCGAATGAGATACTATGTCTCATCAGTAGATCATTTCCTCTTTTTTCTCTCCTTCTAGAGTTTCCTCCACCGAAAATTTGTGAAAATACAGAATCAAAGCCCCCTCCTGAAAATAAATCTTCAAAATTGATATTCACGCCCTGGAAACCAGAACCGAATGGGTTTCCATCCGGTCGATTATGGCCGAATGTATCATATTGTCTCCTTTGTTCTTCATTAGACAGAATGGCATATGCTTCTTGCACTTCCTTGAACAGTGCCTCTGCTTCTTCATCACCTTGATTTTTATCAGGATGATATTTTCTAGCTAATGTCCTAAAGGCCTTTTTAATCTCTGAATTAGACGCTTTCTTGGAAACTCCAAGAACCTCGTAATAATCCCTCTTACCAGTCATGTTGGCCCCTCTACAGTTTTTGGGTATTACTGGCCCCCTTTGAATCGTTCCCGAAACTACTCTGAGAAAGAACCACACTTCGGGCAATATGATTCATTCGCATCCATAGGTGAATTGCATTCATTACATCGACGAATATTTAACTCAACGTACTCATTTGTTTGAACTGATGTGGAATGATTAAAATTCACAGACATTGGTGATGGATCGTAATCTTGACCAGGTCTAACGTAGACTCTTTCGGTGGAATCAATCTCTGATTGAACCAGACCCCTAGACTTAACCGAAGGGCTTGATTTCTGTGAATTAATTTTATTTTTTGCTGCTGACTCTCTGGCTTCAGATAATCTACGCATAGCACCTCTGAACAATCCAGACTCTGATCTAGGTTCTTCTTTCAATG
>CAZRCY010000174.1:0-2686 GCA_964598735.1 uncultured Candidatus Poseidoniales archaeon | reverse complement strand
CACGCCATTTTTGTCATTCGCTGGGTGGCAGTGGCTGGACAACTTGCGGCGCTGTTATTTACCCATAGTATTTTGAAATTTGAATTGCCATTATTACCAGCCATGGCAGTGATCGGTAGTTCGGCGATCGTAAATTTCTGTCACATTCATGCGGCACAACGCCGCCGTCTTTATCAACAAGCGAATTTCCTTGAGCTTGGTTTTGATGTGATTCAGATTGCTGCACTTCTATATTTAACTGGCGGATTGCTCAACCCATTCTCAATTTTGATTTTAGCGCCTGTGGTTGTATCGGCGGCGGTCTTGCGCCGGAAATCTACCTTGCTTCTTGTCGCGCTAGTGGCGGTGTCGGTCAGCTTCCTTGCACTCTCGTATAATCCGTTGAATTGGGGTCAGCCAGTTGATTTTCCAATGCTTTATTTAGCTGGTCTATGGCTGGCATTAATTATATCAAGCTGTTTTATTGGCGGCTATACATGGTGGGTGGCGTCAAGCGCCCGACGCATATCAAGCACATTAGCTGATGCAAAATTGGCGTTGGTTGAGGAACAGCAAAACCGTGCACTTGGCGCTTTGGCTACAAGCGCTGCGCATAAGCTCGGATCACCACTAAACACAATAACTGTTGTCGCGCACGAATTGAGCCGTGATATCAAGCCTGATGATCCAATTTATGAAGATATCACACTCCTTTGCGATGAAATTGAACGGTGCCGGGTAATTTTAAGTGAAATTGACAGCCATATGAGCTTGAAAACACTAGAGACAGAAACGCCTGAGTCAGTTGTCACACTGATTGAAGAGATTATTTATAGCCGGTTGTCGCCAACTCAGACAAATTTTAAGATCGTATATGACCGTGCCAAGTCGATTCCAGCTGTGCGGCGGCGGCCAGAATTGGTTCATGCTTTGGAGAATCTTTTACAAAACGCAGATGAATTTTCTGCACATGATGTGATGGTAAACATTGAATGGACGGCAATTGATCTCCATATATCGATCGTGGATGACGGACCGGGTTATACTCGATCCACCCTCGCACGTGCTGGTCAACCTTGGAATAGTACCCGTGTCGGTCAAGAAGAACATCGTGGACTGGGATTATTCATTGCTCGTAGTTTGCTTGAATCCATCGGGGGTTCGATCAGTTTTGCGAATGACCATTTAGGTGGCGGCAAAGTTGGAATTATACTGCCGCGCGAGTCAATATCTTGAAACGGGCATGATGAATGCAACGCCAGATTGGATATAGAAGTGACAGATAAAACACTTTTGATTTTGGAGGATGATACGCCCCTACGAAACCGTTTGTGTCGGGCTATGGAAACCCGCGGTTTTACTGTGATGGATGCTGGAAGCGTCAGCGATGGCATAGATCTTGTTCGAAAAGCTGCTCCAGCTTATGCAATTCTTGATATGAAACTGGATGATGGTACGGGCCTAAATCTTGTTCCTGAATTACGCAAGAGACGTGCAGATTGTCGGATCATTATGCTCACCGGCTTTGGTAATATCGCTACCGCGGTTGCGGCTGTAAAAGCCGGCGCTTTAGATTATCTGCCAAAGCCCGCAGACCCTGATCAGATTACGGCGGCGCTATTACAAACTGGCGGTGATTTGCCACCCCCCCCCCAAGACCCCATGAGCGCCGATCGTGTGCGTTGGGAACACATCCAGCGAGTCTATGAACAATGCGGACGCAATGTATCGGAAACTGCACGCCGCCTTCGGATGCATCGGCGCACATTACAGCGTATTTTGAGTAAGCATGCACCGCGCGATTGACCGCTTCCTGACACCAAAAAACAGCTATCTGGGGTATGCCAGTCATCTGCCAAATAAATGGCAAAACAGCAAATGGTAAGTTTGTTAGCCTGCTGACATTTGAGGTTAGTAACGGTAACGCTGCGGCATTTATCGGGTTGAATAATCTGCGCTTTATTGATATTCCATGTGAGGAAGGCGGAAGCTAGGTACTTACTTGTCACCTTTATACAACTATGCATTACAATATGAACTTGGAAGACAGCGCGAGCTTTAGTATCCCTAGTGGGCACATACGCTTTCCAGTAAATTTTAAAGATGGTGAAGATCTGATTGAAATTTTGGACCGAGCTCTGACTTGTCTGGGCACTTGGTAAATGGACGCTTCCACGTGTCGGTCAGTAGTGCAAAAAAACATTCCGCAAAATTGACGGTTGTATTTTGTGTTGTGATTCGGTCAACTAGGGTAACAGGGCATATGTGTAGGCGATGGCAACATCAAGGTTGGCTTAAGTGATGCGTAAGATGGGTTTCAATATTGCTTTTATTATGGTTGCGGCGACTATGCTATCTGCTTGTCCATCACAACATGCCGCGCGCAACGCGGTTGATGTCACTAACCCTGCACCTGCTGCCGTGTCTCTCGCCCCGTTGCAATATAGTTGGAACACTCGCTATTCGGCGATGTTGTCGCCGCCGGTACACATTCGTGAAAAAGCTCTTGCTGCCTGTGTTGGACGCGGGTTTGACCGGGCTTATATGCAGTCTATTGCGTTCAATGAAGACCAAGCAACAGCATCTTTTTCTTGCCGTGGCTCAGATCAATAAATCGTTGTTTACGCCTAAGATTTTGAATTTTTTTCACATATTTCGTTACTATTTTGCAAAGGTCAGATTGCCAGGACTATGGTTCGTCAGATGC
>CAZRCY010000173.1:0-2724 GCA_964598735.1 uncultured Candidatus Poseidoniales archaeon | reverse complement strand
AGTCAATTGAAAATTTGGAATTAACTGAGTTATAATCGTAAATGGGGTATTTATATGGTCGATGATGAGACATACTTCTCTGATTTAATTCGACAAGGATATTCTGTTAATGATGCAGTAGAACATACTCGGACTTATTTTCCTAACTTTAGATTGGATAAAACTGAAAATTCTGAGCCTAATGGTCAACCGAGCGTCGAGTCAATTGCCGCTGCGATTGCCCAAATTTTGGATAATAACTCATCAGATAATCTGGAATTAACTGCAGTATCCAGAAATAAGGGAGATGATGTACATGAATCAAAGATGTCTTCTATTTTTTCTTACATAGAGGCAATTTTCTACATGTTGTATGAACGACTATCTGAAAGAAGAGTTTTGATTCCAACTTCCATAATTATAGGTATTATTCTCCTAAGCACTATCGCGCTAAGTATTCCTAAAACCATGCATCCCATAATTGGAACTTGGGAAAAGGCAGACGGTCAAGAGTTTACATTTTCAGAAGATTCATCCTACTTCGACGAGATGGATGGAGACTCATCATGGTCGTTGAACGGAAGCGATCTTGTAATTTCAACATCTGATGTTTGGAAGAATTCAGATGGAACCAATGCTAATGTCTTAATCACTCAAGAGTTGAGAATTCAGATTTCGGACGATTCTGTAGCCTTATGGATGAAATGGGATTCCATCACTGTGAATTCTGAGAAACAAGAAGTACCCAGTGATTGTGTTCTTTTATTGAATAAAAATGCCCTAGATTCTGATATTTCATTCGGTCAATTATCAAATTCATACTCTGAAAATAAACCAAGATGGTGTTAAAATTCAATTTCGTGGTCGATATACATCGATTTGCCCCTCAATAAAGTAATGACTTTCTGACAACTCGTAGCTTGCGTTGAGAACGAAAGAAAGATCTTCATATCCCCACATGTGTTTTTTGTGACCTCGAATGTGGATTACTTCACTGGGTTCATCGTCAAGAATTGTAATTACTTGGCCAATGATTACATCACCCCATCTGGTATGTGTATCTATCTCAACATCACTACCCATTCTATCCAAGTATAAATCCCAATACCTGGCGTATGGTTGGCTAATGATGAATACGTCATCCTGATCTCCATCCACATTCTCATCTAACCAGACACTCATACCTTTGAAATCTGAACGGCCCTGTTGCTCATAATATTCGAATTCGTAAACTAACCAATAGCCACTATTAAGAACAAATATTGCAGACAAAAATATGGCTATATTTTTACCTAAATCAAATTTGATATTTTCGTTAAATCGTTTACAGAATATTATGCTTAAATCGATTAGTCTTGAAATTGATAGGCCGAATAGTATGTACCATGCAGGCATTGAAAATACGAAATAACGCGAAACCCACAAATTTCTTTCAAATATCGAATACAATACTACAACTATCATACTGCCTGCGCCGACTGCCCAAATGAACCATTCAGTTTCTTCTTGAATTTGTTTTTTAGAAATAAATTTCCTGTACAAGAATAGGATTAACGGCGTTAGTAAAACAAAATACCACATTGATTCAGCTAAATCTGTAATCCCTCCTCCTCTAGTATCAAAAGCAATGAAATAGTCAAAAAGTGTCACCACAGGTCTCCTGGGTGTATCATTAATCCACATACTGTGGCCAGTATTTCCTGAATCATATCTTATTTTTTCAAGCATGAATATCGCTAATGTAGCCAATGAAAAACTGATTTGAAGACGTTGCCCAGCATCTGATTTGAGATATTTACCCAGATTCTTTATGCTGGAAATTTGTTTGTCATATTTTATTCGAATAAATGAAATCAAACGGATAATAAAATCTGCCAATAAACCAAGAACGACAGCTAATCCTGCAACATAATGAACCAGGAAAACAAAGGAGAGCAATACTGTACAAATTATCATTTCAAATATATTCAGTCGTTTTTGAGAGCGAATTAATAATAGCGCAATCCAAAGAAACGTAGTTGTGAACATGTAAGGTCTGAATTCTTGACTGTATAGTATGGCTAGATGAGAAATTGAAATCATACTTGCTGCAATGATTCCTGATTTTTCATCGTGGTGCCGTCTACAAAATTCTGCAACTAAAAATACTAAGATGATTCCTGTGATAGCACTAATCGATCTCAGAGCAAAATCGGAGTCTCCGACAATCGACTTCCAGAAATACATTAGCCATGTACCCATACCTACCATGGACAACCAATTACTCATTGCCCCTTCCCATGAATCTCCATTGATTGCCCAAAGAGATGTCAATTCGTCCAACCACATAGATTCTGTATCCAAACCCTTGAATCTCATTATCCCAGAAAAAATTAGTATGATTCCAATTGTACGAAAGTATAGTTTACTCGGAGTTTCCTCCTCGGTTGTTCTGTTCATAATGTATCCTCAATTTCCGAGATTTCCGACTGATAGTTGTGTGCCACATTAACTTGGTCTGTAGCAATCCTATTTGGCTTAGTGAGATTAATATTTTGATTAGTTTAGGGTGCCCTAAAACTCAACAAACGCTTATATTGGATATTCTCTCCGGTCCAGACTAAGCGCTCCTAAAGCGCGAGAAGGAATGAACATGAAAACGAAGACAGTACAAGGAATGACATTGATTTTGCTGATGCTAATGGCGGCTTTTGCAGGATGTATCGGAGACGACACATCCGACGACTCAAGCAGCTCAACCGCTAC
>CAZRCY010000172.1:0-2741 GCA_964598735.1 uncultured Candidatus Poseidoniales archaeon | reverse complement strand
TAGCAAGTAATGCTTGAGTGTCTAATTTAGGAAAATATTCAGGATGGCCGCGAAAAGCCTTTGCTTCTGATGCAAATAACAGAGAGCCATCATCTGACTGCCACTTGATTAATGGTTTAATTCCAAACTCGTCTCTACATAGTATCAATTCCCTATATCTTGGGTCCCACAAAGCAAAACCCCACATTCCGTTCAGCCTTTTTACCCATTCAACATGACGGAGTGCTTGATTTACTCCAGATGAAACTCTGTACCAGCCATTCTTTTTTCCAGTAACTGGTTCTGGATTTACTGATGGAGGAGCGATAGAATCAAAATGGGCGGCTAGAATTGTTTCTCCATCTCCATTTGTTCTCCAAGGATACGATGTATTCTCTCGAATTTCTGTTTGATTGTAAATCTCTCCATTCTGGACTAGAACACAACCATGTTCGCTTTGAATAGGTTGACCAGATCCAATAACATCGATGATTGCCAGACGAGAATGGCCAAAGGAAATATTTCCAACTCGATTTACTGAATCTGACCAATATCCTTGCCCATCAGGTCCTCGATGTGAAAGACATGAAATCATATCTGACGCTATCACGGGATCTCCGGTTCCGAAGACCCCTGAAATACCGCACATGATTTATACTGAACGCTATTGGATTTGAAACTGCGGATTTCACCAGAAGGCCACATATATCCAAACAGAGATTGCCATAGCTAGAAGATAAACGAAAACATAAGTGGATTGAGATATGCCATTCTCGGCAACTACTGCTCCATCTTTACCATCAGATGCTGATGTGTCCTGAGTTGCCATGTGCTGTGGACTAATATCTGGATTGTAAATCTAACCCGAAATAACCACAATTTCATAGAAATGGCTCAAGGAATAAAACGAAAGAAAGAGGTATTAGTAACATTGTTGCATTATCATCAATCCAAGTTAACCTAGGCCATTCAGAAGCAACCACTATCGCAGCAATAAATGGAGCAATAAACAAAGGAGTATCTAAAAAATAGTGACAAGAAATCCATATCAAAATCGTACCAATGTAGGCAATAATCACCACATTTCTAGTGCTCCAATCTGCTCGACGCAACTCACCCATTAATGGATCTATCAATGTAAGTCCGAGAATTAATGGGAATCCAAAAGCACTATTTTGAATCCCATATTCAGGAGAAAGTAACAAAACCAAACAAACAGAGGACCCTCCCCAAAAGAATGCAGAAATTTGATTACTTTCATAATCGCGTTGACCGAATACAACAAATCCCATTCTTAAGCGGATAATTTCAGTTAGTAGAAAAATAAACGCAACAACACTAACAAATTGTTTGGGTTCTAACTCAAAAAAGAAATTAGAGATGTTGGTACCATTCCAATAATACAAAAATGGAATTATCATCATAGCAATATGTATCATTCGCCGGAAAATATGTCCTCTCAAACCACCAACTGAAGCAGGTACATGATCATTGATATTCACCATATTATCGGAAATACTCTGGACTTCGTTAGTCATACCAATCATATCGAAATTCTGATATTCCTTTTTGACCTATTGCCGGATAATGTTTTGAATTGCCTGTTCTATGGACGCACGACCTTCAACCAAATCGCTGACGGCTGATTCAAATGAGTCCCTAGATACTAATTCATCCATCAACGCTGAAGAAAGTCGGTGTCGCCATTTTACAATCTCTACTGAAGGACGAGATTGGATTGATCCTAGTACTTCCGCTAACTCATCAATACCTGTACGATTCAATGCACTGACTACCATCACAGGAACATTAGATGCTGGCCCAAGTGCCAAACCAGAGCGAATATTTGCCGCTGCTTGTTCAGATCCAGGTAAATCTCCTTTGTTAACTACAACTACATCTGCTAATTCGAGTAATCCAGCTTTCTCTGCTTGAACAATATCTCCTCTATCAGGACCATCTACAAGTAAAACCGAATCAGTCATCGAAACTATTCCAATTTCGGTTTGACCTACTCCCACTGTCTCTACTAAAACCCTATCCATCCCTGCAATTGAAAGAGCAGATATCATTGCCTTGAGGCGTAACGGGATAGAACTATGAGAGCTTCTAGTTGCTACACTTCGGATGTAAATTCTATCATGAACACCACTTTGTTCCATTCTCATTCTATCTCCAAGAAGAGAGCCTCCGCTGATTGGAGAGCTAGGGTCTATGCATAAAACGCCTACAAGTTCACCTCGGTCCGCAAAAATCTTCGCCAAACAATCTGTAAGACAAGACTTACCAACTCCCGGTGGACCAGTAATTCCTATTGACTGGACCGGAGAAATAGATAGTACTGAATTGATAGATTCTTGATCTCCTTCCTGAATCTTCGTAAGTAAACGTGCAAGTGCCCTACGCGATCCTTGAGATGCTTGAGATATTAGTTCTGATTTAGTCATGAATTCAGCTCCAATGCCAACCATCAGAAAATCCAACACCAACTGGCTTGTTTGACATTCTTCTATTCTTCACTTCATTCAAAAAAAGAGTAATTTCCTCCGTGGGAGTTCCAGGACCAAAAATTGCTCTAACTCCGGAATCAAATAATGCAGGCCTGTCTACCTGAGGAATAATACCTCCGCCAAAAACAACAACATCATCCAAACCATTTTCTTTGAGCAATTCACAGACTCTAGGGAATAAGAAACCATGAGCACCTGACAAAGAGGATAAACCAAGAATAGATGCATCTTCGTCTTCTACAATTCGTATGA
>CAZRCY010000171.1:0-2748 GCA_964598735.1 uncultured Candidatus Poseidoniales archaeon | reverse complement strand
GTCCGTGAAGCCGATGAGGTTGTTCAGCCTCTACAAACTCCTCATACAAAACGCGTTCAGTTGAGGGAAGATGCTCAAAACTTGACCAATCAGAATACACAACTCACTGGACAGATGGTTGAACGGAGAGAAGCCCATGAAAAAGCTGAGGGCGTTCTCGAAACTCGACGGCAGCACTTGGATGAGGTGAATGCACGGCTGGTTGCATTGAACGAATGGATTACATTCGGCCAAAGACAAGAAGCGATGGGCTCTCAAAGACAAGAATTGACAGGGCTTGAAGCCGATCGGGACCTATTGAATAGCACGATTGAAAAAGCCGCTGAAATCCAAGCCGGGTTGAATTCAATTACATTGGCCACTGATGAGCAATGGGGGCGAATCAACGGTATTCGCGAAGAGATTGCAGCGATTCATGGAGCCGCAGATGCTTGGTCAATTACTGAATTCTCCCCTGGAAAGGAACATCGGATATTCATTGATGGAGAAGAGATTGAAGAGGCACCTGAATCAGTGAATACGAGCATCGAAGTGAGAGATGCAAAGGGAAATGCAAAACTCCGAGTTGAGAACACTACATCCTTGTCGAAGATTCAAGAACTTGAAGAAGAGGAGCGAAGAATCTTCTCTACACTATCCGTAAAAGGAACGAAGGAACTACGAAAGCGGCAGATAGAATTTGACGAGTTAACTGGCAAACTGACTGTCGAGAATTCTCGAATCGAAGACCTCAACAATAGAATGGCGATGGACGAGAGAATCGAACAGATTGCGCATCTGACTGCACTGCTAGATTCAAGGGTAGATGAGCCTGAGACTGATCGTCCCGAAGAGGGCGATTGGGCGGAAATGGTGATTCTATTGGAAGGGCAGAAAAACAGTGCAGAATCGCTAATGGAGGAAAACGCTACAGCGCTGCAGGTTGCGCGGGATGGACTCACCGAAATCACTGCACGATTGGATTTAATCACATCTCAAATCGAGGAAAAGCTCGAGGAAATTTCCGCTCATGTTGAGGCCTTTGGTGAAGATGAAGAACTGCAAGCCCAACTTGCAAGGGCGCAAGTGAGATTACAAGAAGCGCAAGAAGAGGCACGACCATTGACTGAAACCCGGGATGCAAACGAGGAGCAGAAAAGAGCGATGGCTCAGAATCGGCAAAACCAAATGGCAGGGGGACAAAACACCCGTACTCGAATTATTGAACTCCAAGCCACAATTCAAGATCGAAGAACAATCGGTGGACTTGAGGAATTGAGCAATGTTTCAGCACAGCGAGAGTCGCTTGATTATCAAGTAAGTGTACTGGAAAATGAATATCTCGCATTACAGAGTCTTGAAACTGCTCTTAACTCAGTTAGAGCAGCGAACATTGAGGCGATTCGCCCTCGAATTGAGGATACAATCCGAAGTGGTGCATCGTATGTATTCAACAGAGAAGTGCAGATTAGCCTCGGAGATGATGGGTTTCCCCAAGCCATTGAACATTTCCAAGGCAGGGCGATTACATTTGAGCAAGAATCCTTTGGAACCCAAGAACAATTGAATTTGATTTACAGAATTGCCCTTGCAAACATCATCGCCGAAGATGAGGGGCATGGGTTGTGCATTGTGCTTGATGACCCATTTGGGGACACCGATATTGCTCGTAGACAACGAATGATGGTGTGGATGGGTGCACAGTTAGGTCAAGCTGGTCATCAACTGATTCTACTCACCTGCAGAGGTAGTGATTTCAATGGTTTCGGTCACCACGACGATATCAGAACACACTGAACCTAGTTTCGTGTATGAAGATTAATTTCAAAATTTTTCTCGTCTTGTAACCAACTAAACAGCATATGTTCTCAAGGGCTTTACCATATTTCCGTTGTAAATTAACCAGTCTTTCACAAGGGTTCGCAGCCCGTCCTACTCGAGGGTACCCATCAGTATGATGAATATATTCACACGGGTGTTTTACACATTCCTACGGATGCAAATTTTTATTTGATTTGGCATCAAAAACCTTGCATGGAGTACAAAATTATCGAGATTAGCAAATATGGTTCACCAGAAAAAAAATTTAGGTTGCTTGAAATTGAAGTCAACAAGGCAATAGCAGAAGGTTGGATTCCTCAAGGCGGCCCTAGTTTGGAAAATAAACAAAATTTGGTAATTCAAGCAATGGTCAGGAATTAAGATCCTAAGTGTGGCATATATCGTATATTTACAACACCCCCCGTTGTAGTCGTATAGGTGTACAAGGGTTCGCAGTCCGTCCTATACAACCCAAGCGTTCCGACTGGCCCACTGAACCGCCTTAGAATAACCCAAGATAGTTGGATGGGTTTTCGGATAGACCCATGCGACTCATCCGAATCGATTAGTCGATACTCGGTATTCACATATACATCGAAGCCCTAGGGTCGTCATGGAAGAAGAGTTAGCAGAAAGAATGATTTCTGACCCGGCAGGTACAGTTGAGATTGTTATGCCAATCATTTTGGATGGTGTGAAAAAGAATTTACTAAACGCTCCTGCATTGTACCAAATTATGGGGATGCTACAAGAAGCATCTATTGATTGTCAAAAAATGGTCAAGGAATTCTATGAGCCATTAGCAGAGATTGAGAGAAAAATGGGTCTTGACAAAAAAGAAGGACATGAAGATTTCACAGAATGATTGGAGGGATACCCTGATTAATGACTGAACAAAATTGTTGCAGTTGAATTAAACATAATGTCGTCAGGAATCTCGAAACCTGC
>CAZRCY010000170.1:0-2759 GCA_964598735.1 uncultured Candidatus Poseidoniales archaeon | reverse complement strand
TGCAACATCAATCCTTTTTCTATCATCTTATCGTAGTCTTCAAACGTTTCAAAATCATTGTAATTCCCGTAAAACAGATTTTCCAATGCTTCCTTCAATCGTATTGCCCCTATGCATTGATCTCTCTTTCTGCAGTATACGGGTTGATTATCAAAACCTTTCCTCGCCATTGTTTTGATAATTCTTTTCACATTTGAATCTGTGAAAACACCATGTACATCGTTGGTATTCACCGGCTTCCGAGGGTCGCCACGTTTTTCTTCACTGACATATTCTTCCTCGAGAATCGGATGAGAATAAGCCAAAACCTCTGCAATCGAATACACTTCCTTTTCGACCAGGACTTTTCTTACTGAATTCAAGAAAAAGGCTCCAGGGTCGTTTTGAGAGGTGACCCAATTGCGCTTTTTCGTCGCAGACGGGATTTTGAGCGATGCTCTGTTCTGGAGCGAGAGATCCTCCCAATTTTCAACACTTGATTCCACATCGCTTGCGAATTTTGCGAGTTGTGAGTCAAGTGAGTCTTGATATGCATCACGCAGTTCCTCAAACGAACCGTGGTTTCGAAGATTTGTGGTATTTCCTTCTTTTTCTGATATCAATAAATTGACTCCATCTACAACTTTTTTACGAATCTTAGCGCTTATTTGTCTCTTCTTTTCACTTGGTGTTAAGGATTCAAAATTGACTAGTGGCTCTCTGCCCGTTTTGGCAACTGGAATAAGGTGTGCGGGTGCTTCAAAGCAGAGAATACTCTGCATCTCCTTTGAAAGAGTCTCGTATGTCGGAATGCCAACATCTTCGTTATGTTTATCCAATGCTTGTATCGCTTCAACCTTTGAAGGATGGGTTTCATGAACAGATTTTTTGCCATAAGGGTCAAGTTTGACGATACAAAAACCCAATTCGAATTCAAAGCCAACTCCTCCCTTCTGCTGGGTAGAAAATGCAATCTCATTGCAAAGTCGATCGATGAAGTCTTGGAATTCTTCTTTATTCTTCTTCTTCTCTCGTAATAGTTGACGTACTTCAGCGCGTGTATCGGAATTATTGCTCATTTCTCCACCTCGGTTCATATTCAAGAAATTAGGTAAACATCATCATAATCAGAAACGGTTTCACTATTAAGAACTACTTTACTGGCTCGATTAATCAAGTTTTCATCGATTGTTGTAAGTCCGTCAAGCGCCTTATTGAACAATTTGAGTTCTTTAGCGCCAGTAGGTGGTTTGCAACTCTTCAACGTGCTTTGAATTAAGCTGTGAAGGTGTGAGACACCGTTACTGGTTTCATGGGTTTCAAAGAAGGTATTAATCACTATCTTTGATAACTGATCAATGTGATTTGGATGGCTTCCGAAAGCATCGTGTACCGACCAAATACTCTTCGAAGATGCTTCTTGGCTGAAATTTTCAACGAATGCCCGCATGTGACATGCATCGATAGAGTGGACAAAGTTTGGAGGTAGGCCTGACCCTTCCTTGTCAGGATTACGCTTATCACTGTGCAGTTTGATTGTGAAACGATATTTCTTCTCATCATAAGCCTTAGTTCCTTTCCAAGGATCTGTTGTATCATCCTCCATCTTTTCAAAGACAATGTTTCGTATTTTAGAACCGTCATTAAGTTCCCAGCAAACATAGTCTTTGCTCTGTTTTGAGTTGGCTATCATGGTGCGAACATTCTTTAGAGAGGTCTTCAATACTGAATGCCCCTTGAGTACTTCATCAATCGCCTTGATGTAGGAATCTACAATAATACTCGCAACATGGTAGTGATTGCCTCGTGAAATCTTGTCCTGGATATTTCCAAGAACGGAGTTTGGATGGGCAATCATCCGAGACTTGGCGATTTTATCCCGCTCTTTCTTGTCGGAATCTTCAGGATACTTTGATTTCAGTTCAGATTCTTCCTCTTTCGTGAGTTCTGATTTGTCAGATGTGCGGAACATAGCCCATTCATGGATACCGCCCTTTTGTCCATTGTGCGTAAGGAAAGTTGGGACGATTGCGAATTTTTCACTTCCATAACCAATTGTCATGACTGGTTTCTTTGCCGCATTACGGTTAAGTGCGAACTTCATCACTTCCTTCATCTCGGACTCGGTTAGTCCAATCGAAGTGAATGGGTTTTCCTTCTCCCACATCTCAGCAACTTTGTCTGCAACTTTCTGATAGATGTCTGTTGGTGATTTATTCTCGTTTGGCAAAACATTCACTGCCAATGCCATCTCAGAATCTTGTGCTAAACATGAGGCGTGTTGGTAGATGTTTGATGAGGCATCAAGAACGACTGGGATTGATACGATTGGATTGAGCGTGCCCTCTTCATACTGTTCAATGGCCGTGACATATGCTTCAGTGAGTGCGAGACGTTGAAACCCTTCAGCTTTCTTTCTGAAAATATCGCCCTCGCCCCAGACAGAATATGCAGAAATAGGATCTTCAATGACAAGTTTCAGTACCTTGTGCAGTAAGGAACACATACGCTCATTAGAGAAAACAGCATCGATTGATTTCCAACTCTTCGATTTCATTTCTGATTGTATTTCATCCCAGAGCGTTTTCTCATCGTCAGTAAACGCTGATGATTGTTGAATGGGTCGCTTGAGGTAGGAGCGACCAACTGCTCTTCGTAGCCACTTCCAACCTGTTTCATCAAGTGGAAGTCCTTCTGAAAATTCGAGAAGTCCACGGGCAAGATCGTCGCCCTGGGGAGAGAGGAGGTTTGAGCAAGTATACATACGCCCTCTCCAATCA
>CAZRCY010000169.1:0-2783 GCA_964598735.1 uncultured Candidatus Poseidoniales archaeon | reverse complement strand
ATTATGGTTACATTGTTTAGAAAAACCTTCAATTCGCGAATTATTTGATTACCCTTCTGCTCTTCGGAATAACATGGTTGATGATGAGCCGTCCAAGATAGATTCTCTCAAAGATAAACTCTCAGACATCAGTCAAAAGGTCGGAGATGCATCAAAAAAAGCAGCAAAGAAGACATCCGAAGTAGGTGCAAATATTGCTGAAGACATCAAAGTAGGAGCGAAGAAGGTGTCCGAAGATGTTAAGATCGGCGCTCAAAAAGTCTCTGAAACAGTAGAATCGAAGAAGGAAGAATTCCTTGAAAAAAGAGAAGAATCAAAGAAAGCAAAGGCAATATCTGACAATGTTAGAGAGGAAGAACTACGTTTAGTAATAGAGTCATCTGATTTAATTCCAATTTCTCCTTTAAGTCAAGATCATCATCGTGAAGAGTCCGAAGGAGATATTGAGAAATTGACTGTTAATGAACTAAAATTTAGACTGTCTGACTTAGGTCTGAAGGTTAGTGGAAAGAAATCAGAGTTGGTTAGAAGATTGAAAGAGTCATTAGAGTCAACTAAAGAACGAATTGTGGAATTAACATCCAAAGAAATCGAAGAAGAGAATGTGATCGAAGAAATAGTTATTTCAAATTCACAAATCGTTGAACTATCAAGAGAAGAAAACTTTACTCCTAATCGGAAAATGAGGTATGCCTTGAATTGGTTAAACCGTTCATTCTTTGTCTATTATATCGTATTATCCTTCTCCGTAATGGGTATTTTCTCATCATTGGAATTCCTAGAGGAATTAGAATTCTTGGGAGATCGATTTACACAAGATTACGGTGGAATGGATGAGATTTGGCAAGATTCCCTTCAATTCCAAACTGCAATTGTTCTAATTTTCACAGCATTTGTCTATCTTTTTGGAAAGGTCAAATTCGCGATTACTATGTCTGTTTTGTTGGCATCATCTTCTCTAATTTATAGATTCTTTTTTGCCCTTGAATCAGACACAATGAATCAGTTTGCTTTGATTGATGCATTAGTAGATTTTGTTTCTCTTACTATTTTCTGTGTTACATCTGCAATTCCATGGTTCTTTATCTCTGATTTAGAAAATATTCGTAGTCAGGATTATTCCAACCAAATCATAGGTGAACCATCAGAAGGATTAATGCTTGATACCCATAATGTGGAACTGACTGATATGGACCAATTTGCTGTAACTCGTCCCTCGCCGCCTAGAAGAAGAAGGCCAATGGAACTTTTCTATGAAGGGATTTTTTTGCTGATTAGTATGATTCTTTGGCCAATTACGATTTCAACACATTTCCTTCTTGCATTGGAAATACCAACTCGTTACGGTTCTTGGGATATGGAAACAAACGCTGCAACATTACTGCTTCCATTGTATCTTCTTTCATTCTTAGCTACATGGGTAGTTATTCGAAGCGATAGAGAAGCTCGGGGAGGGGCACTTTATGCCAAAGAAAAAGAGGCTTACCATGAGTTCATGGACCAATTCTTAGCACTGAAGAAGGCATATTATGAACGACAGGCGAAGCGCTTAGATTCGGATGACTCTGAGTAAAATTGTTCAAAATAATTCACGATTATTTGATTACCTATCCCTCTTACCATGGCCATGGATGAAGATGACTCATCTAGGATTGAATCCATCAAGGACAAAGTCTCAGAGATAGGTCAGAAGGTTGGAGATGTATCGAAAAAAGCAGCCATAAAGACATCAAAAGTTAGTGTTGATTTAGTAGATGAAATCAAGATTGGTGCCAAGAAAGTCTCCAAGTCAGATTTTGGTCAAAAAGTTGGCGAAGTTTCTGTCAAAGCTGCTCAGAAAACCTCTCAAATTGGATCCTCTATTGCTGGTGAAATTAAATCTGGAACAAAAAAGGTCGTTGAAGATGTCGAAAATAAACGAGATGAAATTAGAGAGAGAAGAGAGAAGGCGAGAGAAGCAAAAATTGAATCAGATATTACCAGAGAAAACGAATTAAAACGAGATATGAAAACTGAATTATTTTCAGTTGACACAAAAATCGTAGAGGATAATAAGGAGAGTCCTGAAATTTTAATATCTGAGGAAACACCTCTAAATTTATCAAATTTGGATAATGAAGGTCTCAAAAAAGAATTGTCTAAAACAATAAATGATGTAATTCAAACATTATTGATTTCAGTAATTTGGGCTGGAATCTTAGCCTATTCAAGCTCCTTTACACAAACAAATTCGGTCGATCTAGGTGGTTTATCTCTTGAATTATTCATATGGCCAGTTGGGACAGGGATATGGGGCTTTTACATTCTTCATAGGTTAGCTAGATCTCGAACCTTCCTCAGTATGCCTCTTGGTATGAGGTTACAAACCTCCATAGGAATTGGTCTTGCAACAGAACTGGCAATTTTACTAACATCTGAAACTCAAGCGATAACAAATATTTGGGGGTGGATAGCGATGGTTGCTTTGACAGTCACTCTTTTGTCTGGATTGTTGAGAGGGCTTGGCAGTTCATTTTCACGTTTGTTAAATTTTAGGAAAAATGATTGATCATCGCCTTTGTCTAATCGCTTCAATGGCCAGCGTTGAAATTGCAACTTGTAGGTTATAGCTGGGTATGAATCCCTCCATAGGGAGTCGGATGATTTGGTCTGCAGCATCCAGAGATTCTTGAGATACCCCCTCTCTTTCAGCCCCTATGACAATCAATACGTCCCCCGTGAGGTTGGCTTCCCACGGAGGAATTGTTCCCACATCTTCGGCTACTACCACTCGAAAATTGTTT
>CAZRCY010000168.1:0-2788 GCA_964598735.1 uncultured Candidatus Poseidoniales archaeon | reverse complement strand
AATTGATGACCACAACCCAATACACGGTTTGGGCGAACAATACCGGTGGATCAGTATCTGCAACATTGAACATCACAGTGAATGATGAAGTTCCAACGACCTTATCATATTCCAACCCAGACCTCCTTCTCACAAATAACACTGCAATGACCCCACACGATCCAATCACTACAGGTCCAGGTGCAGTAGTCACATGGGATATTGTTGGAGAACTTCCTGAAGGAATCACGTTCAATTCAACCACTGGAATTCTTTCTGGAACACCAACTGAATTGATGACTACGACACAATACACCATTTGGGCCAACAACACAGGTGGTTCAATTTCTACAGTGATTAACATCACAGTGGTCGATCAATTACCCAGCTTAACCTATCCATTGATTTCTCTCGAATTGGTAGTAAATACAATCAATTCAGATATTCCATTTGAACCGGCACTCTCAGGTCCGGGTGAGATTGTTTCGTGGGAAATGGTTGGACAATTACCCTCTGGAATGCAATTCAATACTTCAACAGGTATCCTTTCTGGAATTCCTACCGAACTTTGGTCCACAGCAAACTACACAATTTGGGCTAACAATACTGGCGGATCTGTTGATTTCTCGTTCAGTCTTACTGTTGTCGATCAAGTTCCTAATGAAATTGGGTACTCAGATGTGAATCTAACTTTGACAAACAATACTGCTATGTCTCCTGAACAACCATTGATTATAGGACCTGGAACAATTACTTCATGGGTGATAATCGGTGAATTACCAGATGGAATTTCCTTTAGCCAATCAACGGGAGAGATATCTGGGACACCAACCGAATTATGGCCAATAACTCCCTACGTAGTATGGGCAAACAATTCAGGAGGCTCCGTGTTCTTTGAATTCAATCTCTCAGTGATAGCAATAGAACCTTCAATATCTTACAATTCAAGTGTGTTGACATTAACGGTTGGTGTTTCAATGACTCCTTTGGAATCATTGAGCACTGGAGGAGTTATCGCCTCTTGGGAAGCGTATCCTGAATTACCAGATGGAATTTCCATTGATTCAGTTACAGGCCATATTTCAGGAACTCCTACAACATTACAATCACCACAATCCTACACTATTTGGGCAAACAATTCAGGTGGAACAACAACGTTTGAACTTTCCATCAGTGTTATTGACATTCCAGCATCGATTGACATATCTCCAAATTCAATTGTTCTAACGATTGGAGAATCGATGAACTCTGCTCAAATTAGTGTATCTGGTGGTCAAGTAATTGAATGGGGCATTCATCCAGAATTGCCAAATGGCCTTCTCTTCGATACAACGAATCTATCGATTACAGGCATGCCTTCTGAGCTAATTCCTGAGACCCTCTATACGATTTGGGCAAATAACTCAGGTGGATCAAAAACCACATCAATTTCAATTACAGTAATTGATATCTTGCCTACAATAGACTATGTCGATGAACATGTATTCTATTCTAATGTCTCCGAAGTTTTGATTGAGCCAATTGTAAGTGGCGGAGCGATTTTGAATTACTCTATTGATTCTGACTTAGTTAATGGGTTATCTTTTGATTATTCTAACGGTTCAATTGTTGGAATCCCAAGTGAGATTTTCCCAAGAACACAATTTACCATTACTGTTAGTAATTCTGGAGGAAGTGTCGTTGCAACTCTTAACATAACGGTATTACCAAGCTTAGGATGCATGGATATTCTGGCTGAAAATTATGACCCGCTTGCAATACAAGATAGTGGATTGTGTATTTACACTGATTCAGATGGGGACGGTGTAGCTGATATCAATGAGATTGAAGGTTGCACAGACTTAGATGCTGTAAATTATATGCCAACTGCAACCGATGACGACGGTTCATGTATCCCTCGATTATCAGTGATTTATCCAGAATATTCGATCATACTTATCGTTGGTCAAAATAATGTCTCAATAATACCAGAAGTATTGGGTCAAACCGTGGAAATATGGTCAATAGAACCTTCTTTACCCGAACCTCTAGAATTCAATTATCTTGTTGAAAATGGAGTATTGACAGTTGGCAAAGGATCAATTTCAGGTATTCCACTTCAGCCTCTAAATTTGAGTAATTATACAATTGTAGCAATCGATGAAGACACCAATCAATCACTTTCAATTCGTATTTATTTACAGATTTTAGAAGATACAGATGGTGATGGAAAGCCAAATGTAGGGTCCGGTAATTGGATCGAAGATTTGGATGATGATGATGATGGTTATGTAGATTCAATAGAGGAAGAATGCGGTTCAGACCCTGAAAACGCAGCATCTACCCCAGACTTGGATTCTGAAGGAAAATGCGTTCAGGAGCAAGTAAGCGATACTGAAGAACCCCCAATTCCTGAGTCCACAGCAAATCTCTACTATTGGTGTATTCTTCCATTAGCAATCATTCTAGCAGTCATGTTCTTCTCGTTGTTTTCGAGGCAAAGACATAAGCAAGAGGAGAATAAAGACACAGGATTAGAAGAGTACAATCAACCGTTTGAGTTGGGCTAATCAGCTCTAATTCCTAGAAGAATTAGTCCAATTCCAAAGATTCCTATGCCATATGCGAGTAGTGGTGTTAATTTTACTTTGTATGAAATTTCAACATTTACGCTTTCTTGTTCACCACCCAGCGAGTTTCCAACGACTGCACGCAAGTCCCCTCCGTCTAGTGACCAAGTTAGAGATCCCTCAGCATCCGGGCCTCCTGCTAAGAAAACCATATTTTCAGTATCACAAACAAGATATCCATTACCTCCATCAATACATTC
>CAZRCY010000167.1:0-2884 GCA_964598735.1 uncultured Candidatus Poseidoniales archaeon | reverse complement strand
AGTCAAGAACAGCAACTACTTGGCCGTTAGAATTTTTTATTGGTACAACAACCTCACTTAGTGTGGACGAACTGCAAGCAATATGTTCGGGTCTTGCATGAACATCTGGTACGTCTTGGGTTTTACCAGTTCTAGCGGCAGCCCCACATATTCCTTTGTCAAATGGGATAACTAAACATCCGTGTCCACCTTGATAAGGTCCGATTTTCAATAATCCCGGCTCAACAGTTCGGTAAAATCCAGTCCAATGAAAATGTTCGAAAGAGTTATGCAATTCACACACTACGGTCGACATGGCAGAAACCCAGTCTTCTTCATCTTCTATCAGAGACTGAATCCTAGCAAAAACATCACCGTGAATTGTCATAAAAATAAATCACTCTGGTAATATTTCATATCTTGCTTTATTCCTTGTGTTTAGACAATTGCGGATGAATATGGACCAATTTATATCACCATCTATGTTATATTCTTAAAGGGATTAAATTACATTCTCAGGTAGGTAAAAACCAGATTCAATTAAAATTATTCACTTTCTTCTGAGAATTTTCGCCCTCTGAAATAATCCCACAAAGCGAATGGTGAACTCCAGAATATACCTCCAAATGCGCCGAAAACAACTACTGTGGCTAATGTGATTGGAGAATTGTTAGGCAATCCAAATATAGGGCCGAATAAAGGAATTATGGAAGTAATACAGCCTACTGGAATGAGAATTGAAAGACTCAATTCTGCCCATTGAGCACGTTTCCAAATTTCATTGACGATTAGAGACGAAAGAATTGCTAATCCAAAAAAACCTCCACAAAGTCCTACGAAAGAACCTGGATCAATTTGGATGATTACAAATATTGTAAGAATAAATATTGCCAATAGCGATCCATTAACTGCACCAGACAAAATAATGTGTCTTGAACTCATTCTTCTTACCTAATGTCTGAATAGTCGTGTCCCTGTGAACAACATGGTCATTTTGTGTTCATCAGCAGCATCTATCACTTCTTGATCACGAATACTTCCACCTGGTTGTACTACTGCTGTGATGCCAATTTCAAAACTTGTATCAATTCCATCTCTGAAAGGGAAGAATGCATCAGATACCATCATCGCTCCCTTTGCACGTTCACCTGCACGTCGAGCCGCTATTCTGACTGCTTCTACTCGACTAGTTTGACCTGGTCCTATTCCTACTGTCGCAAAACCTGTTTCAGTTGGTTGAATAAAAATCACGCAATTACTCTTGACCTGAGCACAAACAGCTACACCAAATCTTGCTAAATCAATTTGATTGGGATCTGCTCGTTCCTTAGTTACACATTTAATTTGAGACCAATTGATTACAGGAGCGCCTTCTGTTTGTGCCAACCATCCACCGTCAATTTCTCGAAAATGTGTTTGCATTTTCAATGAGGTCATATTTTCTAGAGTTAGCATCCTTCTATTTTTTTTCTGAGACAACACCTCTAGAGCTCCATCTTCATACTGAGGAGCAATAATACACTCAACAAAATGATCACCTATCCTTTCTGCTGTCTCTTTAGTTACTGGTGTATTGAAAGCAATAACACAACCAAAAGCAGATTCAGGATCACTTGCTAATGCATCATCCCAGGCAGAAACCTGATTCTTCGAAATTGCAACACCACACGCATTAGTATGTTTTATGATAACACAACAATGAGGCCATTCAGACCACTCTGTCCCTATATGAGAACGGCAAAAACGTAGTGCTGCATCTAAATCTAAATAATTGTTGAAGGAAAGATCTTTTCCACCATGTTGTTTAGCAGATGCTAATCCATGTGAGGATCCCCCAACAGAATTTGCTGGATAGAAGGCTGCAGGTTGATGTGGATTTTCACCGTATCTTAGATTTTTTCTCGTTCCGCCTGAGATAAGGATTTTTTCAGGTAAAACTTCAGTGGTAGTTCGTTCAAGGGATTCTAATCGGGTTGCCAATGTATTAGCGAGCGCTACATCATATGCGGCTGTTCGTTGATATGCGGTTAATGCTAATCTTTGCCTAGTTGACAAATTGATTCCACTTGGGCTGCCATCTGCTTCTTCTAATAATTCCAAAATATTGTCATAATCATCTGGATTTGTAATAATAATTACATCTTGATGTGACTTTGCTGAAGCTCTAACAAGAGTCGGGCCCCCTATATCGATCATTTCAATCAATTCTTCTTCATTAACCGGTGGATCTCTTGCTGCAACTTCCTCAAAAGGATACAGATTAACAGCAACTAAGTCTATCCTTGGATATCCTAACTCATCAAGTGTGGTCATATCTTCTGGATTGTTTCCTCGAGCGAGAATCGCTGCATGTATTGCTGGATGAAGCGTTTTGACTCTCCCATTGAATACCTCCGGATGCCCAGTAACGTCTGTAACATCGGTAACATCTATTCCTTTTTCCCTCAATAGTCTAGCAGTCCCTCCCGTAGAGAGTATTTGCCAACCTAAATCTGTTAATTTTTGAGCAAAATCAGATATTCCGTCCTTGTTAAATACGCTAATCAATGCCCGAGGAGATTCGTCCTTCACGATGTATCCCCATCCATGGGCTGAGACTCAGGACCATGAAGATTCGTAAGTCAATCACCCCGTGCAGAGATAACTTGATCTATACGTAGAAGGCCACACGCAGCCTCAGTTGCTCCAATTATTCCATTGAGAATAGTTTCAGTCGGATGAATTACTGAAGAATCCATAATTTCGACCTTTCCATTTTCATTTATTCCCCAATTACCTGTCCCATTTGTTGCTGCACGGAGAGATAACAGTGTATCTAAAACATCTACTCCAGCATTTTCGATAAGAGTGGATGGGATTACTTCCAATGCTCGAGAAAAAGCTTCCATAGCCAAACGACCACGAT
>CAZRCY010000166.1:0-2922 GCA_964598735.1 uncultured Candidatus Poseidoniales archaeon | reverse complement strand
TCAAGTTGTTAATGCGATTCTCAGGGTCCTTTTTAGCGATGTTCAAGAATTTACTTGCCTGTGCTCTATGACGATTACCCAGGCTCCTCCGAGGATGCTGGAGCCGTGCATTTGTCCTTTTAGTCATTGTATTCCTCGCTATATTGACGTGAATGGAGCAGGGTCCTCACCAAATGGAATTGTAGCATCAAATCCTACCTTAGATGTTAATCCATTAGAATTTCTTGATGGGTCCAGACTTGATCCCTTCTGATTGCTTAGAATCAGTGTATCAGTATCAGGTTGCCATCTGGTCATCATTGCCCACTCTACTCTAATTGGGTCGTCAATCTGGATATCGTCATTAACAACCGTAACGGCTTTCATTGATTTGTGTCCATCTAGGGCTGCTTTAATGGCGTTCATGGAATCATTAATCGATTTCGGATTAATAGATACCACAGAAGATAACCAGCCACAACCTCCTTCACTTAGGTGAACATCAGTGCATTCTGTAACCTGAGAAACCGCAGATTTTATTGTAGGAGCTCGAGGTAAACCCATCAAGGTTTTATGCTCTTTACCGGCAGGTAAAATTGCATGAAATATAGGTGAATTTCGATGATGTATCTGATTAATCTGAATTACTGGTTGTTGCCTAATATCATCTACTGTTCCAGTAATATCGACATATGGTCCTTCCTCATCATCTTCGCCAGTAATCAACGCCTCCATTGCATATTCAGCATCTGCGGGTACATGAACTCCATTAGACAATCGTGTTATTCGTAAGGGCCTTCCATACACTTTCAAATGCAAAGATGCTGCAACTTTCAATTCATCGATTCGTTCATTAAAGGACATTGCTGCAGCGAGCAAAACACAAGGATCTGCTCCATTGATAATTGCAACATTAAGAGGTTCGTTATCGGCCCGTGCTTCGTCTGTAAATTGTCTCAAGTGGCGAGGAACTAATCTAGCAACTAGTCTATTCTTCCCTGCTACAAACTGGCGATGAAAACTCATATTCCGTTCACCATTTCTTTCTGCAATAATGATAGACGCAGACATATATCTGCCTCTATCTTGTTGATAATGCCAGGGAACAGGTATTGATGTTACGTCAACACTATCCATGGTATTTTCCATACATTCCGCTTCTGAGGATTCAACAATTACAGGTTCACGTGGGTTTTCCATTGCCCATCCCATTGTATCAATCAACTCACCGGGTGTTAGATTCCATACTTTACACAAATGTTCTCGAGTGAGTATGTTCATACTAGCACGATGACCCGGACATTCAGTAATTTTTTGAAATAATAATGCAACATGCTGATTATTTGTTGACGATTGCATAAGTCCATGGTTTACGGATGTAGGTTCGGAAATATTCGAACCCATTGTGGCATGATCTCTGAATGACATGAATAACTCAGGTAGCACATTGTCCTTAAGTTTGCATGAAATTGCAATGAAAAATATACCAACTTTCCCGTCACGCTCATATACAGAGGGCTGGTCGCCGAGTTGCAATAGTGTGGTGAGAGACTCTTGGGACGTGGACTGTTCGCTGGATCTAAAATCAAAGCGGACCGTCAAAGGTTTAGACAAAAAGACAGACTCATCCGCAGGCGCATGAAGAAAAAATCTCGAGTGGGGGGTGTTTTGAAACACGATCCTTTGCGCGGAAGTCACCAAGCCAAAGGCATTGTAACTGAAAAAGTCAACATTGAAGCAAAGCAACCTAATTCCGGACTCCGTAAAGCAGTTAAAATCAACTTAAAAGGTTCCGGGAACAAATTAACGGCATTCGCACCTGGGGACGGCGCTATTTCATTTATTGACGAACATGATGAGGTTCTTGTGGAAGGAATTGGCGGCCGTATGGGTCGTTCATACGGAGATTTGCCAGGTGTCAGATTCAAGGTAATCAAAGTAAACGGTGTTTCCTTAGATGAAATGGTTCGTGGACGCAAAGAGAAACCGGTACGTTAGGTGGTATTATGTCCGAAGAAGAACCATCCTCAGAACCAGATGTTTCAGATGAATCTGTACCCATTGCCGGTATTGGTACACTAGTATTCTCCAAGTGGGATGCCACCGAAGTTGTTTGCCAAGATCCAGGCATTGCCCCCTACATCAATTTGACAACCATTGGAATGCCCCTAAGCGGTGGAACCCATGCAAATCAATGGTTTGGTAAGCAGCGTTTGTCTCTTATCGAACGCTTCACAAATGGTCTAATGCGTCGTGGACCTAATTCTGGAAAGAAATCCACTACAGTATCTGCGCTCAGGGATGCATTGAACATTATACATGAGAGGACGGGGAACAATCCGCTTCAGACACTCGTTGATGCTGTAATTAATTCCGCACCATGTGAAGGTATCACCAGAATTCGGTTTGGGGCTAATTCACAACCTAAAGCTGCAGAAGTTTCTCCATCACGCAGGGTCGATGTCGCTGTTCGTAACCTAACAACTGGGGCTACAAGTGCTACAGTGAAAAGTAAACGTACACTGACACAGTGTATCGTTAACGAAGTAATGAAAGCCGCGGAAGGTGATGTTTCATCGTATGCAGTTGCCAAGCGAGAAGAAACAGAAAGAATTGCTGCCTCCGCAAGATGATGTCTAAAAATTAGTTTCCCTAAATAGACACCAACATCGTGTTTATCTACCATGTTCGGGTCGAAAGAACGTCAGGTGATACCATGGGCCGTAAGGAAGATAACATCAAGATTGCAACGCAAGTAATGCACAAGAGAGATCGTATACGCAATCTTGCTATAGCAGCGCACATTGACCATGGAAAAACTACACTTAGTGACAATCTAATTGCCGGGGCTGGTATGATGTCTGAAGATCTTGCTGGAAAGAGTCGTGTGTTAGATTTTGATGAGCAAGAAGCTGCTAGAGGAATTACAATAAATGCAGCAAG
>CAZRCY010000165.1:0-2957 GCA_964598735.1 uncultured Candidatus Poseidoniales archaeon | reverse complement strand
TCATCAGTTGGGACATCTAACATTTCATATTGCATTCCAGCAATCACTTTTGGTCGTTCATTAAGTTCTAAGATTTTAGAACAAATCCCTGCAACTCCGGATGCATCAATTACAATTTTCGCATTTATCGGAAATTGATCTCCTTTACCATCACATAGGTGTCCCATAAATTTTCCATCTTCTTCTATACGCTCCATTCTCTGTAATTTATGACCAAGAAACAAACTAGCACCTAATTCGACTGATTGTTCAACTAACCATTGTTCAAAAAGGTGCTTTTCTAAAACATATCCATGTTCAGTAAGTCGTTTTTGCGTCCCATCAGGAAAAATAACTCTAATTCCCTGTACTCGCTTACTAATCACTTCATCTGGTAATGTCAGATCAAGATTTGAAAGTGCAATATCTGAAATACATTCACCACAGTGAACTGGAGTCCCAATTTTATTATGATCTTCTATCACTACAACGTTCAGACCCAATCTCGAAGCATGTAAAGCGGCAGATCCTCCACCAGGTCCAGCCCCTACAACAAGTACATCGCATGTTGTAACCATACCCTACCCAAACAAAACCAGTGCATGAATTAGTCGATTGAAGTAAACCAAATGTATTCATGTGGAGACATAAACGGACCATCATGGCGTGGAGGACTCTGAGACGCTATCTGCGTTCCTTGGACAAAGATGGTGACGTAATATGGATAAAACGCCCAGTAAAAATAGAGTTAGAGGCTGGATGTATCGCAGATCTTTTGGTAAAAACTGAAGGCCCTGCGGTTGTTTTTGAAAAACCAATTTTAAATGATGGTTCAGTTTCAGAAATCCCGCTGGTGATGAATCTCTTCGGCACCAAAAAAAGAACGTTAAAAGCTTTACAAGCAAATAACGACACTGAAATTGGTGACCGTTTAGTTTCATTAATGAAACCAGACATTGGAACATTTGTCTCAAAACCTTGGAAAGGAATTCCATTGGCAAGAGATGCATTAGCATTACCTCCAAGAAAAGTCCGTAGGGGTAAATGCCAAGAAATTGTCATGGAAGGAGTAGATCTAACGCGATTACCGATTCCCAAAACATGGCCCATGGATGGAGGGAATTATGTTACTTTACCATTAGTTGTCACAAAAAATCCAGAGACTGAGGAACACAATCTAGGAATGTATAGAGGGCAGGTACATGGTAAAAAAGAGCTAGGTCTGCATTGGCAAATTCACAAACATGGAGCAGATCATGCTTCATCGTATGAAGACGGAAAAATGCCTGTTGCAGTATGCATAGGTGGACCACCAGAACTAATTTTTTCTGCAATTTCACCTCTTCCCGACAATCTTGAAGAGTATATGTTTGCCGGGTTCTTAGGAAGGAAGCGACTCAAAATTACAAAGGCGTTAACCCAAGATATTTGGGTTCCGGCTGACGCTGACATCATCATAGAAGGGTATGTAATACCTGGGGAAACAAAAACAGAAGGCCCATTTGGAGATCATTTTGGTTTTTATTCATTAACCGGCCAGTATCCTGTACTAAAGGTCACAGCAATTACACATAGAAAAGACGCAATGTTACCTGCCACCATAGTCGGCCTTCCACCAATGGAAGATGGCTTCCTAGGCGAAGCAATCGGAAAACAATTCAGCCCAGTACTAAGGTTCCAACATAGAGATGTTGTTGGAGTACATTTGCCTATGGAAACTGGTTTTCACAATCTAGCCATAGTTTCATCTAAACAAAGATATCCAAGACAAGCAAGAAAGACTGCATTAGGATTGTTTGGAGCAGGACAGATGATGTTTCTAAAAACCATTGTTGCAGTCGATTCTGACCAAAATCCAGATGATTTGGAATTGTTATTGGATTCCCTAAATGACAAGGTAGATCCCCGCGAAGATATCATTGTTATCGAAGGAATGGTAGGGGATTCGTTAGATCCAGCAACACCGTATGAAAATGTTCAATCTAAAATTTTGATAGATGCCACAACAATTCCTGATGCCGACCCTCGTAGTGATTCAGAGGGACCAGAAGGATCTCCTAAACGAACCTCACCGGGATGGAGAAAGGGAAAGGGGAAACCGCCGGGTGTTCCTGATGGTTTTCTGGAATCCGTTCTCGACTTAGAAAATGTGTCTGATGCAAGATTACTTCGTCCCAGTATTCTTGTTGTTACCACTAGAGTAGAGGGAAGGCCAGATCCTAGAAAAGGAATGTTTGGATTAAATGAAGAGTTGGCAAAGAAAAAAGATGAAACAATTTCTCAATTGATAAATTCAATTTGGCAATTGCAAAATTCAAAGACATTGAGATGGCTTTTCATCACGGATGACGATCTAGATTTGCATGGACCAAAAGCAAGGAGAAGGTTACTATGGCAATTATTTGCCAGATTTGATGTTGACAGAGGGTTAAGATTTGATATTGGAAAAAGTAGAGTTTCTTGGGACGCTACTGTGCCAATACCCTCAATGAATGGTACTCATCCAATTAGACGATGGCCAGCAGTGACCTTACATGACCCGGAAATAATTGAAAGAGTAAGAAAACATGCCGAAGACGATGGTCTTGGAAGTAGAAATTGGCCCCCACATCTTCTAATTTAGAGTGATATTATGGGAATGAAAGAAATTCTTGAATTCGTGAAAATTGAACATACACTATTCTCTCTTCCCTTTGTGTTAATTGGATACATCATAGCCCACAATCAGTTCATTCAAGATATTTCATCGTCAAAATATGGCATTGATATCCTATGGATTCTAATCGCAGCAGTTGGAGCAAGAGGTTTGGCCATGACATTAAACCGGATAATAGACAAAGATATCGATGCGGCAAATCCTCGAACAAAAAATCGTCATTTAGTTTCTGGAACGATGTCCATGAGTACGGCTTGGACACTGTCAGTAATATTCCTAGGGATGCTTCTTTTCGGAGCTTGGCAACTCAACGAAGTTTCCT
>CAZRCY010000164.1:0-2992 GCA_964598735.1 uncultured Candidatus Poseidoniales archaeon | reverse complement strand
GAGATTCGTTATGATTGGGGAGATAATACTCTACCATCATCCCCAGTAGACCTCACTCCTAGAGATCGCTCTGGTTCATGGGCTGTTAGTGGTGCTAATCTAACCAGTAGTGATACAATTGTTGTGAGTTGGAATACAACTGGTCATTCCGGACATGATGTTGTAATCAGTACTTCCCAAGATGAAGATTTCAAATCCACGGTCACTCGTTCTGCTGATAGTCGTACTGATTCAGGATTTGACCTAGCCGCTGGAACCTTTACTTTCCCAACTAGTTGGGGATTGGGAATAGGAGATCATGTCTGGTGGAGAATATCTTTCATTGAAGATGGAGATAGAAGTTATTGGAGTGATTCAATGATGTATGTTCCTAACTTGAATTCAACATATCTCACTGGAAATGAGCATCAAATGAGATTATCTGACGGTAATGCTTCAGCTTCAACCAATCAAGCGAATGCAGTTCCTGAGTGTGAAGATACTTATCTCGATTCATCCAGTACTTCCACGAATAATGATGATTCATATCTGGTAATATCTAGTACTGAAGTTGCATTGTTCAAATGTGACATGGCTGGATTAATACTACCCGAAGGAATGGCAATTAAAAGTGCTGTCCTAAGAACATATGCATGGCAATTTACTACCTTTTCTAATGTACCAATAAGTGTTTATTCTGGAACTTCTGATTGGAATGAAACGGGTGCAACATGGGATACACGTGATGGAACCCGTTCATGGGCTAGTTCAGGTGCTGATGGGACCGACAGAATCTCATTACTAGATAGCCAGACAATTAGCACAACTGGAGACGATTGGTTTGAATGGAATATTACTTCAGCGGCTCAGACTGCTAATAGATGGGGAACTCCTCTCAGTGTGATTATGACTTCAAGTAGTGGAACTTCAGCTTCTTTCCAGGATTCTGAAACAGGTTCAACAGGACCAGAGATTGTGATAACATACGGAATCGGAGATGATACTTCTCCAGATGTTCCAGTTGGAATGGCTCCCACAGCAGATGAGTGGATGGTTTCCGACGATTTACTGATGCAAGGAATCGTTCGTCCCGAGCATTCATGGGCGACCCCATTGCTGAATACAAATGCAGTTGAAATCCAAATTGATCATGGGCCATCATTCAACATTGCTCCTGAGACCTTCCAATCATGGATTGATACCTCTGCATTTGATTTGACAAACGGCACGTATACTCCTTCGATAGATATGGCTGAGGGCGAACGTTTTTACTGGAGAATACGAGGAATTAGTTCCTCAGGACAAGTTGGGAATTGGAGTGCTACCTCATCCTACGTGATTCCTGACGTGGTTAGTTCAATGCTCGATTCTGGTACTTCAGAGGTTGAAATGCACCACCATGGTTTCTTACCAGACTCTGATTGGCCAGAATTCTTTGATACGTATATCGATGAGAGGCCAACATACGAGAATGTCTCTTATTCCTCCGCGACGAGTCTAACTTTGTTTTCTCCACCGGATATTGGAAGTGGAAATTTCGACATTGACGGAAATTTCAGTAACGACCGTGCTGCTTTGTTCAAGATACCAATTAGCGAGAATTTAACACTCCCACAGCCAAATGATATCAGGATAGTAGGAACAGAACTGCACTTTAATGTAATTAGCGGCCATGGCTCTGGTGTTCGAATTTACGCAGCTCCTATCGATCCTTTCAATGAATCAGCAACAGGTAGAACCATGGATGGAAGTACCAACTGGTCGTCTACACATACATTCGGTAATGGAAACGTTTCGATTGATGACGGAGTCGCTAAGGAAGTGACAAATTCTGGATCAAATAGCATCAATATCACCAGATTAATGCAACTTGCAGCAGATAGCGGAGAGGATTATTTGTATCTTGCACTAACTGCCGCACAAGATAGTTACACGAGTACTTGGAATGGAATTAGTATCAGCAGTGTTGATGCAAGTATTGCAACAGAGCGTCCATATCTTAAGATTCAATATAGAAATGGTTCGGCCTCTGTTCCAAATATAACTGGAACTCCAGATATTCCAAATAATGGTGAATTGGTTTGGAATACAAATGGCATTATCCTAGATCCAGATACTTCTCCAACTCTTGAGTGGTTGACCCCCGGTGGCTGGAATTCTTCATGGGATTGGATGTTGAGAGTAGATTGCAGAGGCCAATCTTCATGGTCTCTATCAGCTGAATATGATTCTCGCTCAGATAGTGGTTTTGATCTCACAGGACCGAGTTTCACTTTCCCTTCAACAGTTAGTTTGGCTCAGGATTCAACGTGTTCATGGAGTTTGCAATCCGTTGTTGATGATATGTTGGGGCCAATTTCTAGTGATTCTATCTTTGGGGTACCCAACGATTTGACAAATTCTATTGATTCAACACATGAATCACTAACAGCCCAGACAGGGATGGCACATTCCGATTTCGATATGTATGAATTGACAGATGAAACTTATATCCATTCAAGCGCCCCTAATACTAATTTCGGACAATCGGCGTTAATGTATGTAGGGCGCTTCAATGGATTTGGACTTGTAAATGTTGATTTGAGTCAGATCCCTCTTCCTGAGCCTTGGATGTCATCTGAAGCAAGTATTGAGTTATACAAGGGAGGTTCGACCACAGGTAATCATCAGATAGCGGTTTACAACGTGTTTGATGAATGGAACGAATCAGCAACTTGGAACAATGCAAGTTCGAATACGCAATGGTCTACGCAGTCTGGTTATCTACAAAGTACTATGTCTCCAATAAGCACTACCACTGTTAACGCAACATATGGGTGGTATTCATGGAATATTACAGAAGCAGTTCAGCAGGCTAGAGTTCGAGGCGATGATATAGTTAGTTTACTGTTCCGTGATACTTCTTCTTCTACTTCTCAGAACCTCTATTTTTACACTTCAGAATATCCAGGAACAAATTCATTTTCACCAAGACTCAACATGATTTATTCTAGTGGAAATACCTGGATTCCTG
>CAZRCY010000163.1:0-3007 GCA_964598735.1 uncultured Candidatus Poseidoniales archaeon | reverse complement strand
CAGCCGAGTGAGTCGACAAAAAATCCGCTATCTGGCCGCAACCTCACCGCCTGTTCAATCAATTCCATAGCTTGCGTGAGATGACGTCCGGACTCCGCCCACCAATAGCCGAGATAATTTAAAGTAAAGGGATCATCAGGGTCACGTGCTAATGCGCCTTTGAAATGCAGTTCTGCCTGTTCTTCTTCATCCAACCTTTCATAGGATATCGCCAGATTACGGTACAAATATGCAGAATCGAAACCTGCTTCAATGGCCCGTAAGTAATTATCACGTGCTTTTGCATATTGTTTGTCGCGCCGATATAAATCGCCAAGCTCTTTGAGAAGATATCCATTTTCTGGCTGTCCTATGACATAGGCTTGCAACCGATCTATGGCTTTATTTGTATTATTTGCGCGGATATCAATATCATTTAAAAGAAACAGCTTAGGTAGCGCCCATATGCTGGTGCTGTCAATCCTCATGAGTGCCGATCTAGCCCGATTAAATTGACCTAGTTCAAACCATGATTGCGCCAGAAAAAACCAAGCACCATAATGTTTTGGGTCAAGATAGAGTGCCAGCTGCAAACGCGCTGGCGCTATGCTGACATATGTCGAATCGTGGTAGGCCATTGCCGCATCGATAATCGCGTTGGTAATAAAATCAACTATAGCACTGGGCGGACCAAGTTGAGTTGCGTCAATCTTGTTGTAATAAAAACTATCAGGCAGTTTTTTAAACAGCGCATTTGCTGTTTGACTCTGCTTTGTGCGAGCCAATATTCCAACGGTTTGCAAGGCCGCCTTTGCTGGCAAAGTCGATGACCGAGCAAGGCGCGCAGCAATATCACCGGCTTCATCCTGGTAGCCAAGAAATTCAGCCATCAACGCCAATTGCACCTGCACGAATTTTGGCAAATCGTTTCCTTCTTGCGCTAGAATTTTGCCAGACTCGGCAAGATTTGCAAGACCAGCATCGCCCTGACCTTTAGCAACAAGCGCCCATGACTTAATCACACAAGCCAGTGGTAATGTGGTGATGTCCTCGGCAAGTTGGTCTGATAACACAATTACTGCGTCCCAGTCAGTCGCGATGACGGCCTGTGCAATCGCTGGTTCAACATTGAACGGCACTTTGACATTTATCGTTTCAAGTTGTCGGGCTAATGCTGCTGCCTTATTAATATTGCCATCGCGATATTGCGTCACAAATACTTTTTGCAATAATTCTGGATTGCGTTCATCCGGTTGCAGTGCTGCCAAATAAAAATTGGCAGAGGCTGCTACATCATTAAAATAAGTTGCCTGTCGCGCTGCCAGAAAATGGCCGGCCTGCACGCTAATCGAGACGGTTTTGTTGGATGTGATAACATGGTTTGATGTGACTTGTTGTGTTTGGCAGGCATTGGTAACCAAAAACATTGCCACTAACGAAAAAACAGACCACGGCAATCTACGCCCAATCGGGCTAATGCGGTTTGTTTTATTTCGTTGCAAAGCGGCCTCACATATTAGGATAACTTGGCCCGCCGCCGCCCTCTGGGCTGACCCACACAATATTTTGCGTTGGATCTTTGATATCACAAGTTTTGCAATGAACACAGTTTTGCGCGTTGATTTGCAACTTAGGATCACTGCCATCGTCATTGCGCACAATTTCATAAACTCCAGCCGGGCAATAGCGCTGTTCCGGCGCGTCATATAGCGCTAAATTATGGGTGATTGGTACCGATGAATCTTTTAATTTGAGATGTGCTGGTTGGTTTTCTTCATGGTTGGTGCCCGACAAAAATACCGATGAATTTCTATCAAAGCTAACTACACCATCTGGCTTTGGATATTCAATTTTTGGCGCGTCACTCGTCTTTTTAAGCGCCAGATGGTCGGCGTGATGATGCAATGTCCATGGGGCACGCCCGAAAAATAAATAGGTATCAAGCGCCGCATGGGCAAGTCCCAGCCATAACCCTTTGGCAAATCCAGGCCGAATATTGCGCACTTTATATAATTCTGTCCATAGCCAGCTTTTTTGTAATTTATCAGCATAGTTTGCCGGTTCATGTCCAGTTTTCATTGAATCGATCGACTCAAAAATTGCTTCTGCGGCAGTCATGCCGGATTTCATCGCAGTATGTGTGCCTTTTATCTTTGGCACATTTAAAAACCCGGCGGTGCACCCAACCAAACAGCCACCCGGAAAGGTCAATTTTGGCACTGATTGAAACCCCCCTTCATTCAGCGCCCGCGCTCCATACGATACGCGCCGCCCACCTTCAAACACATCACGTACAGCAGGGTGGTTTTTAAACCGCTGAAATTCTTCAAAAGGAGAAAGATAAGGGTTGCTATAATCCAAGCCCACCACATAACCAACTGCTACTTGATTGCCATTGAGATGGTATAAAAACGACCCACCATAGGTGTCACTAGCCAACGGCCAACCAACTGAATGCCACGCAAGGCCCGGTTTTGATTTTTCTGGTTCAATATCCCATAGTTCCTTGATGCCAATCGCGAATGTTTGTGGGTCTTTACCCTCGCGAAGATCAAATTTTTCAAATAATGTTTTGGTCAGATGGCCGCGACAGCCTTCAGCAAAGATGGTTTGTTTGGCATGAAGTTCCATGCCGCGCATGTAATTGTCGGTGGGCTGGCCATTCTTGCCAATGCCCATATCGCCGGTGGCGATCCCTTTGACCGAACCATTCTCACTATAGAGTACTTCGGCTGCCGGAAAGCCCGGGTATATTTCAACGCCAAGCGCTTCAGCCTGTTCACCAAGCCAACGACAAAAATTACCAAGCGATATGATGTAATTGCCGTGATTATTCATGCTTGGCGGTGTTGGCATACGGATGGCTGATGTTTCAGTCAGGAACATAAATTTATCAGCGGTTACCGGCGTATCCAGCGGCGCATTGCGGTCTTGCCAATCGGGAATCAGTTCATTCAGGCTTCGTGGTTCCAGAACGGCGCCCGACAAAATATGCGCGCCCACCTCGCTACCTTTTTCTATCAAACAG
>CAZRCY010000162.1:0-3011 GCA_964598735.1 uncultured Candidatus Poseidoniales archaeon | reverse complement strand
CCTGGGTAATCGTCATAGAGCACAGGCAAGTAAATTCTTGAACATCGCTAAAAAAGACCCTGAGAATCGCATTAACAACTTGAATTGGGCTGAACAGTCGTCAAGACAATCTGTCTTACATGACTTTACCAATGAGAATAACTGGAGGCAATTAATAGAAATTAAAATATTATTATCTGATGATAATGGTATAAGAGCGGTATTGGAAGACCTATTCGTAATTCTTGGCAGGAATCCAGAACGAACTAACATATTAATTGATGTCAATCTAATTAAACATGGTAACGATTTACTCGAAGCAGCATTTGCTGTAGACCCTCTAGATCCTGACAAATGGTATACTCATATTGCTTGTGATGAGCTAAAATTTAAAGAATTTAAACATCGAATGAGCACGCTTGATTTACGTGATCCTAGAGCAAACATAGTATTTGGAAGAAGAATCGAAACGCTCTACGATAAGGGTAGACATGATGAATTTATTCCTTTAGCGAGAAGAATCGTTGCTCAGAGGCCTCAAAATCATGAGGCATGGACAGGGCTAGGCAGGCTACATGAAAGAAGGAATGAGTATGATGAAGCATGGTTTTGTTATGACCAAGCACAGACACACTTCCCAAGCAACCCTGTTAGAGAAGAATATCGACAAAGAATGGACGCTAGATTAGATGGTTTAAAAATTCCATGGACGCCACCTGATGTTTCTAGTAGAACCATTTTTCTCGATCGCATGTTTAAACTATCCAAACCTGAAGAAATTGATGATAATGAAGACGTCATCCCAGTACAAATACCACAGGATAATGACGAAGATATCTTAATTCAATTATTAGATGATGGTGAAGTTCAATCAGCCTTATTCCTCTCTAGGAGATTGATTGCTAATGGAGAAGAATGGGCACAAAAATACTACGATATTGCAATGAGTACTCTGAGTTGACCATATGAGTTGGGTAGTTATATGGGCAACGCCGTGCAATCAAGAGCTGGGCACATTAAAATCGGGTTCATCATGGGTAATGGTGAAACACAAAATTCGGGGATGGGAATTGCCCGGAGGTCAAATTCATGATAAAGAGAGTATCCAAGATGCAGCAAGTCGTGAATTAATGGAAGAAACAGGATTGCAAGGACAATTGAGGGGTTTTAATTCTAATTTATTAGCAGGTGGTCATGTAGTTTGGATAACTGTACCTAACACTGTGAACGCTTTTTCGTGGCAATCTCCCGATAAGAATATACTTGAAGTAAGTTGGTTTTTATCACCCCCAGATGAACTACATTGGGGTGTCGAGGAACTACATTCTATCGCAAATTACTGGAGTAATTTCGCTACCTCTAAGTCTTGAATTAAATTTTTATTTAAAACTAATATTTCGGGTAATTCCATATTCAAAATTTTATGTGATTCTATTATGAGTGATAAATCGGGTCTATGATTTTGAGAAATATCTTGCAAAGATCGTGGTGTAATCCAATCAAGGGCCTCTAATAGATCTTCTGGATGAATAGAGGCTGAGGATTTTTCAGATTTAGACCGTGGTGACGCATTGTGTACTTGTTCATCTAGACGTAATGAAGAATCATTTACATCTGTCAACCCTATATCCAGTATATGAAGACACGAAATTTCGGCGATAGCATCAATACCACTAGAAACCGATAATTTCCAAGCAGTCCAGTAGTGACGTAAAGCTCCTACATAATCCTCCAGTTCAGCATGTATTGATGCTACTCTTTGTCTGGAAATAGCAACGATTTCAGGAGAATGAGTTGATTCACGTGCAATTTCTGAATGTGTTGCAAGAGACATTACAATTTCTGATTGCTGTCTATGCCACGCTGCTACATTCAAAATTGCAATACCATGTTCATCGGAACCTGCTGATATTGCACCCAATCGATCCATGGACCACCTGAGGTCAGCTCCGCCTTCTGTTATTTCCCCTATCGAAGACCTAGCTAGTCCTCTAATCATTTTTGCTCTGGCCTCCAATATTGCATCCCTTGATTTAGGGCTTCTAACTGCATTAATACATTTTTCAATGGAATTTAAGGCAGTTTCTATTTGAGATTCAGATATTGAAATTAAAGATTCTACAAAGAATTTCTCACCATCTACCATCTTTGGCAACAATGATCGGGCCGTTTCTAAATTTCCAGAATTTATGGCGAATTCTGCTTGTTCAACAATATCATTGGTCATTAATTCACCTCACTGCAGAAATTCGGGATAGTATTGTTGATACCGCTTCAACCTTGTCTATATTTGTGGTCCAACCAGCTGCTCCAGCATGCCCTCCTCCCTCTCCACCTAAACTCTGAGCCAATGAAGATAAAATAGAACCCATATCTAGTCCATTATCGACGGATCTATGGCTTGCTCTAGTAGTTAACCGTAACCCTGGTACTTTGGAATTAGTTACAATTGCGGCATCTGCTCCAGCGTGAATTAATGATCCTGCAACAGTTCCCTCATGCGTACTACAGGATGTAACAGCCACGACGAAATCGCCTGCAGATTCTACACTGACATTCGTCAAAGATCGTAATGTTGCAATCCTAATGGACCTTCCTAACCCAGTTGTACGCAATAAATCCAATACATCTCCATGTTTAATGTCGTCACCTAACATTTCCGACGCAGTTTGTAAGGCATTAGCATCAGCGTGTCTGTAATGTCCAGTATCAGTAATCAACCCTGTAAGCAAAATTTTCCTCATTCTATCATCTAAAGTTTCCAAACGATACTGAATTATATAATCAAAAACAATTTGTGTGGTTGAACATACTGGTTTGTTAACGTGAATATCATCGTTAGAAATATTCCACTGATCGGATGTATGGGCATGGTGATCGATTACACAAATGGGTATATTTTGAGGCAACTTAATTCCAATTTGTTCCGGTCCCGCTGCATCTACTATTATGATTCCAGAAGTTGTTCGAGGTAATGCCACTCTGTTCGCATCCATTCTTGTAAATTCAAATTCCAATTCATCAATTACGTC
>CAZRCY010000161.1:0-3027 GCA_964598735.1 uncultured Candidatus Poseidoniales archaeon | reverse complement strand
GGACGTTTTGCCTTGGAAGGCCCCCCCATGACCTTGTGAGGGTTGTCCGTTTATTTCAGTCCCCACTATCGGAATAACATGGAGAACGGGTATGAGAGCTCTTCGATAGAAACTCCCTGGGACTTAATAAAAATACTACTCTCGCCAAAAACCTTACCTCATGTGTTACTATTAATTTGTGGGACAGGAGGTCTTTTTGCCTTAATTTCAACATTCAATAATGACCCCGGATATGCTGCGATTATATTTACTGCAGCAATGATTTCATACGTAATACTGGGAATAATTGGGAACAAACCAAGTATCCACATTTGGTTACTCACTGACAAATACTCTTCCCTTATTTCTAGTTTCTTGGGACCATTGATTTTACCTCTGATATTGATGTCTACAATTTCTACAATTATTTTGCTTACTATTGCAGGAGACAAAAATATTCTAGATTTTTGGTCTGTTTCTTTAGCTTCTCTTTTCATTTTCTGGTCAATTGGACAAGGATTAGCGCTGAAAACCAGTGTTCGAGATTTAGTTCTTAGATCTAAATCAAGTAAAAAATCTGAAATTAAAACACCAACAACCTGGGATTTTCGCCGACTAATTATCGGCGCGTTGGTGATTACAGCAATCATTGGAGTATCGAGAGGGTTGATAGTAGCAAATATCACTGAAACAGATCCAGATGTATTATCTTGGATACTTTACTACATGGTTAGCTTTTTTCTGATTGCAATTTTTTTACAAATTGCAAAAGACGGATTCGTCCCTTTAGATACCTCATGGACTAATGGAGATAGAATTAGAGTTCACCGAACGGGACAACTAATGATTCTACTCATTGCTTGGCACCTCTCGAGTGCATGGTCAAGACTATTTGGAGGCGGAAGTAGAATTATTCTCTTGGAGGAAGTTATCTTAGTAATTATCACGGTTGTAAGTGCTGTTTGGGTTATGAGCAATAGGAATCGAAATAACATCAGTTTTATTTCAAAGGATACTGCTATTCTTTGGGCAATTGCGTTTGGTTTTGGGTATGCAGGATCAATAACAGTTATGTCTGGACTAACAGAATCTCTTCCTATTTTAGGAGACGTCTCCCGGACATTGGGAGTAGGTCATGTTTTGACTGCAATTACTTTACTTCTCGGAATCAAGAGTTCTATCTCTCGACCCGTAGAATTAAATTTTGAAGGAGAATAAATTAATCACAATCCAGAAAGAACCGCAATTACTCTAACTTCTCCAGACATCTCTTTATCAATCGAGGCCCCATAAATAACATTGCAGTTATCATGTAGACCCTTAGTAAAGGCTTCAGCAATCTGATCAAAATCTCCTAATGAAACTGCATTTCCACCTTCTATGTGGAGTAAACAAGCCGCAGCATTTGCTACGTCTATCCTTTCCAGGGGGGCGTCGAACGCAGAATGGAAAATCCGATTTGCATCTACAGCCAAACCTTCTCCAACCAATACTGTTGAGCGCCCTGCTTGAGCGAGTATAGTACGCAAATCCATCAAATCTAAATTAATCACACCCATTTTGGCTTGGGTACGTACGAGACCAGTTACTAGACTTGAAATCCATCCACCTCCATCTTGCCAAGGAATCCCTCTTTTGAGACTACGTTCAGCCAGAGATGAAAGGGAAATACCAATTGTGGCATGAGAAGCCGATTCTAAACGTGGTCTAGAAAGGCGCGCCCATCTCATTCTAGATACCTGGTCTTCAAACGGCAAACCAGCAATTGTAACGACTAATGCTCCTGCTGATCGGGCTTGTTCAGCAATCCAAACACTCGCTCCACTTCCAACTCCTCCGCCCAAGACAGTAGAAATGAGAACCAATTCTGCCCTATCTAACATCTTACTAAAAACATGAGCATATTCACTTGTCCATGAACTAGACAACTCTGGCATTATCCCTTGATTAACTCCTTCTGGACCGATATGAACAGTAGAGGCGTTAGAGTATTCTTCAAACGAAGAAGGGTCAGAATCAACCAACAAACAATCTGCAGAATCTACCATCTCGGAATGAGCGACTTTTGCCCAACGGCATCCAATGCCTCCTACCCCTACAATGAGTAAAGCGCCATCATGCATTTTCCCACTAATCCTCATATGTCAAGTATCGTTGATAACGTCGTCTTTCATCCCTAGCCCACGCATTGTCTGACTCAATTTCTAGGACTTTGTTATAGAACTCAACTGCCTTTTCAAATTCAGATAAGTATCGCCCATAGAGATGGCCAAGATTAGAAAGGACGGGGATGCAATCAGGATCGTCATTGAGCATCTGAAGAAGTAAATCCTCTGCTTGCCCTAAATCCATAGATTCCATAAACGATTCAGCATTATCCAATTGTTCTAACTGAACTTCTGAAAGCCGGTAAGTGTTCTTCCATGCTCGCCCCGCCATGATTTGAGGAGAATAGTGAAGGGGCTTGAACCATCCGGATAAATCGACACAATATATAAGGAAAAAAGGGTGGAAATTCTTGGTAATTTACAAGCATATATATGCCCCGCGGTCCATCGAAATTTACACTTGTTTAGCCAATGTTAATATCCTCTTTTCCAGTCGCATGTAACATGAGCATGGACAGTCCGTGGACTGCACCTATAAGGAGGGGCTTTGCCGTTTGTCTTCTTGTCATCATTTTAGCTAACAGTCCATCCTCAGTTTATGCATGGCCAGGAGGTATTGGTGGCGATCAAGATAACAAAGGTGATGTCGCTATTTCAGGATGTACTTGTCACAATGTAGATTCAAGTGAAAGCGTTACAATTATTCTCGATAATGTCCCCACTTTGTATACCTCTGGAGAAACATATGAAATGATGATTCAAGTTATTGGAGGGCCAGAATACCACTCCGGAGGTACAGAATATAGTGCAGGATTCTCAATGAGGGTGTCTTCTGGAATTTTAGGTGCAGGCGAAGGCTCGGAAGACCATGTCTCCGCAGCTCCTGAAGCATTCAACGGACCTCCAAGCGAAGATCTTCAATCATTATCCCACACAAAAT
>CAZRCY010000160.1:0-3031 GCA_964598735.1 uncultured Candidatus Poseidoniales archaeon | reverse complement strand
TCTGAAGAGCATTTCCTCTTCTACGCTTATATTGTCCTCTGAGATTTTCAAGACAGTGAGCTATCTGTTCTTCATCCATGGATGACTGTGTTGCTAATTCGGAGCAACTAAGAGACCTACCAGAACAAAAAAGTAAGGCTTCAATAATTGCATCAGCCCTAGGCTCACTCATACCTCTACCTCCACTGAAGAAATACCTCGTTCTTTGGCAATCTGGATTCTTGCTTCGTCATACGATGATGAAGAAGGCCATCTATCTTTGATGAAAATACGGCCCTTCGAAGCTTCTCCCATCTGCCATACTTCCGCAAAACCTCGATGCGTGAGAAAGAGTGAGGCAACAAATCCTGAAATTTCTCCTTCAATACTTGCCTCATCCTGATTTGCCCCTTCTTCAATGGCTAAAGCTTTCAAATGGTCACGAATTGATTCTAATTCGACTGGCGCACCATTCCTTCCAATATCCCTCATTGCGGACCAACAACGTCGTATATCATCTTCAAGATTCTCCCTGTGCATTCTAGACGAGACATTAGCCATTGCCTCAGCAACTTCGGCTTGATGACGAACTCTAGCTTGTTCACGAAGTTGCCTTTCTTTGGCATCTTCATGAGCACCTTTCAATGAGAAGAGCATTTCAGAGAGAGTAATAGGTCTTGATTCAGTGGTTCTACGAATCCTTCCTTCAAACAAATTAGGTAAAGCCTCCTTTGCCTGTCCTGTCAAAACATTGACAGAAAATGAATACTCCTCATCATTTAATTCACTCTCCCAACCAATATCCATGGTCCAATCATCTTCCAATAATTCTTCTTCCCAGCGCTCATGGCGTTCGATAAGAGTAAATGTTTGAGCATGTAGAATCGACCATGCCATTCTTATCAATCGCCCACAACTAGGCAAATCGATATTTTCAGCAGTCTTAATTCTCTCACTGAATAAATCAATAAATGTAGAAAGATTGACATCCCATGGATCTAAAGATTCAGTCTGAAATAACTGGAATACGAGTGCTATTGACCTATCTATGGGATCTATCAACATCTGATGTTCTCCATTTTCCATTTCGGCGATTTCTACCAATCTATCGATGAATGGAGAAGTCGCTTCATCTTCTTCTCCACCCAATAATCGATTTACAATGTCTGAGCGAAGATGGTGAGAATCTAGGATATCCATGCAGTCACCTCACTCCTTTATTAAATTCTCATCATCAGGAATTTGGTCAGAGATATCTACTGATTTTTCAACAGCTTCTGCCTCTTCGAGCCGATTTTCCCAATCCAATTTTTCATCCAAATCCTCCTTTGTATCGGCCGCTCTATCTCCTAATAATTCCAACGTTGAGGATTCTTCATCCGAGGATTCTTCTTCCCTAATTCCTCCAAGACTTTCTGGATTGGGCAAAGGTTCTGGCACCATGGGGCGATTCTGAGGATTAGGTAACTCGACCATGTTTTCTTTTTCTTCGGCAATCTTCTTTTGGGCCTCCAATTCAGCTTCTGCCGCTTCACCCATCTCAACAGCAGCATCTCTATCGAAATTCATGATTAATCGACTACATCCATCTCCACCGTGCGTGACACCAATATGATGATCTGCCATTTGGAGACTTACCTTTCTCAATGTAACCATGATAAATTGAGCACGACCACTTCTAAGGCGGCATAATTTAGCAATACTTTCAGCATTGAATGAATCTAGATTTTGATCGACTTCATCGAAATAATAGAACGGTGATGGTTCAAAATCTTGAATTGCAAAGATGAGTGCCAATGCTGCCATTGATTTTTCGCCACCAGAAAGAAGATTCAAGCGAGTTTTGTTACTCTTACCAGGTGGTTGTGCCCACATTTCTAAACCTCCTGTGAAAGGATTATCTGGATTCTCAAGCTTCAGATCTCCCTTTCCTCCGGGTTGAAGAATTTGATACACTCTTGAGAAATTAGTTGCAACTTGATTCAATACTTCTGTGAGTCTTAACCGACGCTCGGATTCGAGTTGTTCAGCAATTTCAATCAAGCGTGTTCGTCTATCTCTTAATGACGTTGCATCTTGACGAAGTTGTTCGACTCTAGCTGCTGCCTCGTCATATTGTTCTATTGCAAGTTGGTTTACATTTCCAATTTGGCTAATCCTTCTCTCTAATCCTCGAACCTTCGATTCGATTTGCGTAAATGCCGGGATACTATCTCCTTCTTGAGGTATTGAGATATTCATTTGAGACATTTCTACGGATAATTCTTTGAGAACTGAGTGTTTTCTATCAATCTCTGAATTCAGCTCAGTGATTCTTGCCATCATTGTTATTCGTTTCGAATTCATTGCCTCAAGATTAGCACGCAATGTTGCACGCTCTTCAACAAATTCCATTCTCTGTTCGTCTAACTCTTTCTGTTCTTCACTTACCTGTGAATGTATCTCTCGAAGTCCTTCAAGTTCTTCTCCCCATTCTTTTCTCTTGGACTCTATTTCTTTAATTTGATTTTCATTTTCCTGAGCAAGAGAACGGGATTCTTCTTCTCTGCGCTCTAATTTTTTTACTTCTCCTTGTATTATATCGAGTCTCTCTTTACTTGTTGACAAGGAAGACTCAGCCTGAATTGAAGCTCTTGATGCTTCTGTAAACGCCTCCTGAGCATCTCTCAATCGTCTAGACAAATGTTCAGGAGTCTGGGAGCGTAATCGTTCCATTAATTCATCTCGATTAGAGATAGCAGCAAGGTGATCTGCTGCTGCTCCTGCAGAAGCAATTTCAGAATTTTCGACTTCTTTTGCCTGCTTTTTCAGCTCTGTTTGTGCATCATTTAGTCTCTTCTTTATTTCGGATAGTCTGGAACGAGCTCTTTCTAAATCACCTTTAATCTCTCTGGCTCGCATCGAACCATCTTCTTGAGTTAAGGAATTGATACGAGTTCTAATTTCCTGTTGAGATTCTTGATTTTTCTGAACTGCGGATTGAACTGTCATGTGTAAAATCTCAGCAGAATCTAGGGCTGATGCTGCTTTTTCAACAACGGATAAACCTAGA
>CAZRCY010000159.1:0-3036 GCA_964598735.1 uncultured Candidatus Poseidoniales archaeon | reverse complement strand
CCCACAGTAATCCGTTCAATTGGAATTGACAATATTCTAGCAATAGTAACTCCTGCCAAATTGGCAACACTGAATACACTTAGAATAGATACGGGAGACATTAATCTGGATCAACAATTTCAAGAAAAAAAATACATGAAAGCGTTACAAGGATACAGAACTACCAGATTAATTCGAATTTCAGCAGAGTGATTCCCGCGACAATGTTCAACATGTCATACTCTCTGTGGAGTCCATGGACATGCGCCGAACGTCACTCACCCTTGTGCTGCTAATGGTCTTTTCAACCACATTATCGATGGTGGAAACTACTCATTTTTCACCATTAGTTGATGAAAATTCTGAAACATCTGCTAGAAATGGCGCGACTGCATGGCTTCAGGATAGAGCAGATACCTTAGGCAATGCTGGTTCTCATTCCAGTATTGAACAAGCACCAGATGGGACTTTGTGGGTTGCTCATTCCAAAGACGGAGATCTATGGGTTACCAACGATGCTGCAGGGTATTGGAACAGTGAACAAATCTATTCTTTCGGCTCAACTGGTAGATTAGCAAATCTACAAATTGATTCCTCAGGAAACCCTAGAATCGCCCATTTTGATGCATCAGAACATATTATTCGGATTTCAAGGTATGATGGATCATCATGGTCAACTTCGACTGTTGCTCCTGGCGAAGATACTGGAAATGAAGGACCATATGATAACAATGAAGGCCGTATTGGATTCAAGATCGATTCTAATGGAGGTGAACACTTCACTTATTTGACTGGAGGAGACGATTTAGCATATTCTTCATTTGTCAATAATCAATGGACTACGGAAATAATAGATGACGGTGATGGAGAAGCAGAAGAATATTCAGGAAATTCAAAAATTGGTCGTTGGAGTGATCTACTAATCGATAATTCAGGCACATTGAACGTAGTATACAGTGGATACCAAATTCAAGCCTCATACAGTCCAATTGATGGAAGCATTGAGAGTGCATGGTATACTGAATTTATTCGTCATGGTACTCTTGCACCGGGGGGATGGACAATTTCGACTGTAGTATCTAATGCCACAGGCGATAATTCTGAATATTATTGGTTAGATGGTGCATATGACTCATTGGGAACCTTACACATTGCTTACCAAAATAATTCAGCAGGCAGTGGATGGTTCTCCCCCACTACTCAAAGTGTTTGGATGGCAACTCAAGGTAGCGGATTTTGGAACACTGAAAGAATTCATGATGGGAATTCTGATGGCGACTATATTCGTCTATTATTTGACTCAAATGATAACAAGAAAATTGCATGGTACAATAATGGGGATAATGATGCTATCCTCATGCGTGAAAATGGAAATGGATACGAAATGATTACTATCGCTGAATCTGGAAGTGTAGGCAGTTATATTGACATGGTATTAGATTCTAATGATGAAGAAATATTTGCATTCTATGATAGCACAGAACAAGATCTGATTGTTGCTGTTCCCGGACAAGATGAAGATTCAGATGGTGTTGTAGATAGTGTAGACAAATGTCTAGGTTCATCCCCTACCAAACGTATTGATGACCATGGATGTGAATGGACTCAAGGTGAATTAACTACTCAAACTGATGATTTCGCTTATCTAGAATCGGCTACTACTTCAGATGGTATTCATCAAATGGTGATGTTTGAAGGGTATGAAAAAGGTACTACTAGGTGTGATTTAGAACCTGGAACTAATAACAATGATTCTAATGATTGTAACCTCATTCACTTTTCTTTTGATGGTACTTCAAGTCAAAGAACAACTATTGATGACCAAGCAGAAAGTGGTAGATATGCAGATATTGTGACTCTTGAGGATGATTCATTGGCTGTCTCATATATGCAAATTCTTGAACGAGGTAACTTCAACACAGTTACCTCTTCTGCCGCTAAAGTAGCAATCAAATCTAGTGGAAGCTCAACGTGGACAACAACCACGTTAGAAACTGGAAATAATACCGGATGGTACACAGATATTTCAGCTTCCGAAAATGGAACAATTGGAATGGTCTGGGTTGATCAAGAGACTTCAAGCGTTCGCTTTGCTATGCATGATGGTTCTCAATGGAGTAATCCAGAAACAGTTGCTGTAAATTCTACATTTCCACGAATTGGATTTGTCGGAGATAATCCAATTATCTTCTATCGAGATGTAGATTCTCGTTCTGTTAATGTCGCAACAATGAATGGAAGTAGTTGGGATTCAACTACAATTATCAGTCAATATACTGGATTCTATCGACCAGATATTGCAACGGGTTCTGATGGAACATTGTGGTATGTTGTTCAAAGAGGTACAGATGGCAGTGGAGACTCTGACTGTAATTCAATTCACGAATGTACTGTTTTGCTAATTAATTACGACCAAAACGGACTGGGATCAATCACCGATCTAGGCCTCTCGGATATCACAACTGGAGTATATCCTTCTGTAACTGTTGATGATGCAAATCGACCTCACATCGCTTGGTACAATCCGGACGATGCAGGTGTTATTGTTGCTGCTCAAACACCCACTGGATGGCAACAAACATCAATCAGTCATGAGAGAAATGCTGGATATTATGTTGAAATTGTTACAGATAATACTGGTTGGGAAACGGTATTTTCGTTTGATAGAGAAGCGAATGGAACTGTAGTCCACCTCACAAGAGAACCTACTGAACAAGATCATGACCTTGTAGCAGACGAGTATGATAATTGTCCAGATACCCCATTCGGAGAAACTGCCGATATTTACGGATGTTCAGAATCTCAAAGAGATGGCGATAATGATGGTGTCTTAGATATCAGTGATCAATGCCCCTACACAAATTCAAATGAAGCATCGAATGTAGATTCTAACGGTTGTGGGGCAAGTCAAAGAGACTCCGATAATGACGGAGTTGTAGATGCAATTGACGAATGTCCAGGTACTCCAACTAACACCGTCGTGGACAACAAAGGATGTGATGAATCAAAGCGAGATTCTGATGAAGATGGAATAAATGATCTCAGTGACTTATGTCC
>CAZRCY010000158.1:0-3046 GCA_964598735.1 uncultured Candidatus Poseidoniales archaeon | reverse complement strand
AACGAAGTTGTTTAACATCAGCTGATGAAATCATACTTAGGGTGCCAATAATGGAGAATACCGTTTCAGAAAGGGCGACTTTGGGTACAGTAGATGCTAATTTAGAATTTGTAGAATTCCAAGCATCGGAATATATTTTCATAGCATTTGAAATAATTTTCCAGGGAGCAACTCCCTGAAGCCAATCCTCATGGTCTCTACTAGGAGAGGCACCAACGTCAAGAGTCTGTTGTCCATCATTTGCATCCATGGATTTTCTGATTAGGTTCAACTCAACCTCTTGAATACTCACATTTATGGGGGGAAATCTAGAATTAAGAAATTGACGAATCGTATTTCGTATTTTTTCCTCTAACTCCGCTTCAGTACCATGATTCATTATTGGACCAACAATTCTACCCTTATCAAACGGTGACGGCATAGGAATTTCTCCCCCTAATAAGCTATGAAATCCTGAACGAATTTTTTTCTGTAATTCATCTGTCTCAAAATACTCAGTTTTATTCATAGTCTCCATCCGTAGTGTACCTACATTGATTCTCCTTAATGCGACTTCAGGATCGCAATCTAACCAAATTGTGAGATCAGGGACCATCGCTCCAGAATTAAGTCTAGCAACTTGATCTAATCCCAAGTCTCCTACTATTCCTTGGTAAACTAGCGAAGAATGTACATTCCTTTCAGATATTACTACAGAACCCTTTGCTAACTTGGGACGGATCCACATATGAGAATGATCTAATCTGTCAGCTGCAAAAAAGCCTGCTTCCTGTAACGGACCTGCATCACCTGTGCGAACTGATTCAACAGCCAGCTTACCAAGAGGATGATTTCTTCGAGGTTCAGCAGTAATTTCAACTGATGAAAAAGATGCTTCCTTGAGCAAAATTTCTGAAACCATCTTAGTAGCAGTTCCCTTTCCAGAGCCATCCCCACCTTCCAGAGTAATGAGATACATGGACTCACTCCTCAGGTTCTATTTGATCCGAGAACTGTTGTTTAGCTAGACGATTTAGGGCCATTCCTCCTAAGATTAAACCTGGGCCAATAAATACCCCACCTCTACTGAAAAGAGCCAATCCTGAAAGCCATTGTGCTCTCCTATACGAATTTCCTCTAAGAGTTTCCATTGCTGCCCCAAAACCCAATGCTGAAGAGAATACTGTGAAAAATGCTACAAGAGTTCCTAGTCTAATGTTGTCTTCTAAGTTACTGGCTAGTCTGAGGTCGTCTTCATGTATTCCATCTCCCGCTCTCAATGTAATAGTCAGCTGAGAAATCTCACCTGGAATTAAGACCCTCCTTTCAGTAATATTTCCCTCTGATTGTACCTCTATGACTCTTACTTCAGTAGGTTGATTGGAAAACTGGAAACGACCATCTTGATCGGTAAATTGTCTATCAATTAGCTCATAAGAGCCATCTAACAACCTAATCTCAACTCCTTCTGGTGAATCACCACCATTTTCATCATCTAAAATCTCAGTTATGATAAATCCAGAAATTGTTTGATCTGCATCTAAGAGTTGATTACTTTCCCCCAAGATATCAGAGGGGTCGGCAGCAATAGAAAGCACGCCGAACCAAAAACCAAGTAAACTACCTGCAATTATCAAAACAATTGCTGCTCTTCTAACTGTAGGTAAACTTCCACCGAATTCTAGACCATCATGAATTGCCTTAATTGCAATTTCACTTGCTTCTTCACGAATATCTGAGGAATCGATTCTTATTTCATCAGGATTATGATCTAACTCTGCTTCAAGATCGTCAAACTCGTCCACAACACGGACTTCGACGATATCTTCTTCTTCATCCATTTGGCGGCCCCCCAAGTCTACCGAGAGATGGTGAGGCTTGAATCCCCTTCGGTCTCCTGGTAGAAAAGATAAAAGAACCAAAAAGAGGAAAAACAATACTTATTGACACCAAAATTCCAATCAAATATTTCACTTGGAAATCATCTGTTAAACCATTATCTTCTGCAACGAAAGTTATTTGATGAAAATCTGACCAATTCTTCCCTGTTATCCACAAATTTCCAGAAGATGGATCAAAAGCAATTCCATTCAATACACCTCCATTTGAAATAGAACCATGTTCACTGACTAATAATGATAAATCGATATAACGAGTAACGACTCCAGATTGAACATCTATTTCATAAATACGGTTATCGAACCATCGATTAGCATATATTTTATTTTCAAAACACTCTAATTCGTTGATATTATCCAATGAGTTCCCATTAAATTCTACATCGATAAATGATAATTCGGTCATGTTAACAGGATCTCTGAAAGTTATCTTTGAGGAACCATCAGAAATAGCAACCATATCATTCAACGAACATATGCCCCATCCTTCGCCTGGAATTAATGATTCATCATTACTCTCAAAATTTAGTGAATAACGTAACACTCTACCAGATTTCCAAGTTAAAACTATAATTTCCTCGTCAAAAATCGTTAATCCTTCTCCAAACAAATCGGATGAAAGATTTACTGTCTCGATTGGTCTACCTGAACCAACATCAAAAGATCGAATAGATGAATGACCATAAAGTCCTCCAGATTCATACATTTTACCATCATAAATTTCGAGACCTTGGGTGAATACTACGGTTTCTTTGACGACACTTCGGACAAGATTCCAATTTATTTCCTCGGCTTCAAAGGATTTAGAATTTGAATCAAATTGTGTGGATTCTAACGAACTAATCATCGGGGGGTTCAAAGACTGGCTGAGTAACAATACACACAGGAGGATGAGTGCTGCGAGTATAGTGCCCCGTGTGCGCATGTACGAACCACGCTCCATCGAGACTTAAATACGACATCATAACGATGTAGGATGATGGAAATGTCAGAGAGCAGCACATCGATTACGAGGCGCCGAAAGGCGACTCTTAGTTCAACGCTAGTAATGGTCCTACTATTGGCATCGTTTCTCCCGATTCTAGTACATGCCGAAGAGGAGTATTTTGAGGACGAAATTTTCACTGGAACCATCGCAAATTTTGATGGTCACGATATGGGCAAGTCAT
>CAZRCY010000157.1:0-3076 GCA_964598735.1 uncultured Candidatus Poseidoniales archaeon | reverse complement strand
AAGATAGGCAGATGAACTTCTTAATACTAACCGAGGATCATTTAGGAGTATGAAACAATGGCAACAGGATTTGCAAAGATCCAGCGTAACACAATTACCTCCACGACTGGATATAAAACGTTGTTCGAGAGAATAACAGAGAAAACAGGAGGAGAAAAAAAATCATTATCATGGTATCGTTCTGCAGTAAAATCAGAAGCAAGTAATTATAAGAAAAATTTTGATAAGTATATATTAAATGAGAAAAGTGATAGAGTAGGTGCTGTAGCAGATCAAGATGAAAACGAACTACGTCGTTTCACAGTGCAAGGTCATCTTTACATGTTTGAATACAAAGCAAAGATGAAATGGTTAAAATACTATGACAGATTTCCGCTAGTTTACGTTTTAAAAGCAACTAGAAGTGAATTTTGGGGTCTCAACCTACACTACATGCCAATAAAGAAAAGAATTCTTGCTACAAAAAAATTAATGGACGGTAGAATTGACATACCTAAGGCTTGCCTTCATAAATACCTTCAGTCTCACGTGGAAGGTCTGTTTATTGACCTTTCTATTAATGAGTGGGATACCGCAGTCCTTCTGCCAACTGAAGATTTTGTAAAGAATGCAGGAAAATCCTCATTCCCCGTATCAAAAGACGATGTTTGGCAAGACACTAAAGAGTCTTTCTATGATAAAATTAGAGGAGAAAGAATAGTGAAGGGTTACGGAACTAAACAATCTAGGGAGATGGCAATTTAATGGGACTTTTCGTAAAATATGACGATCTACCTCCTCCATCAGGAGGTAACACCTTAAATGGCACCATAGATGGTGTTAGAGTTCCTCGTCTTGATATACAAACTAACTGGTTGTTTGCAAACTATATCGCCGATGTTGGAACCTATCGAGGTGAAGTTAAATTTTATATGAGTTCTGCCTCATCTGGTGGTTTCTTAGGCGGTCCTATAAGTGGAGATTTTAGAATATGGACTGGAAGTGATTGGGCAAAAGTAAGTCCAGAAGTAGCAACAGAATTTTTTAATAATAAAGATAAATTTATACAGGTAGAAAAAAATAAAAAGGCGTACAGTGTATTTTCAAATAAAAGATTACCATCAGGTTCTAAAAAAGCAATAAGATATCCAAGAGATATTGCCGAGGGAGAAGCATCAGACTATGTGTTGTTTGATTTTTATGAGTATCAACCTCCTTTTAAAGTAGACAAAGTGATGACAAAATATGATCTACCAAAAGGTTATGGTAGAACTAAAAAAGGTTCATTTAGACTCATAACAAATGAAACACTGAAACAATATAATCAAAGTGTTAGTGATAAATCAAAATATAATAAAGACACGATGGCATACCCTCAAATAGCATTATACATGCCAGATAATATATCAACAACATTTGGTGCTGAGTGGGAGGGTAAATCTTTTGGTACTGTTGCAACAGGGATACTACAAAGTGCTGCAGCGGAAGGAAATATAGAAAAAATAAAAAGGGCAAGTGGAGTTGGTGCAAATGCATTGCAAAAAGCACCAGCAGAAGCAGCAGCATCATTAATCACAAACTTGGCAAAAGGAATTACAGGTGACCAAATAAACACTGGTGATATTTTTGGTGGTATTGCTGGAGTTATAAGAAACCCCAACACCGAACTCATGTTTCAGAAAATGAAACTGAGAACTTTTAATTTAAAATTCAAATTGGTTCCATATAATCAAGTAGAGGCAAACGATATTAAAAGAATTTGTCAAATATTTAAAAGAGCAATGTTACCTACCTATAGTATAGAGGGGACAGAAGTTCTTAATCAAAATAAAGATAAGCAAAGTCAAAACCGAGCAATCGAAGCAGCGTTTGTAAAAATTCCAAAGGTTTGTAAAGTACAATTTATGAGAGGTGATAGAGAAAATGATTTCTTACCAAAATATAAAATGTGTGCTATAACAGATGTTGCTGTAAACTATACGCCTGATGGAAACTATGCTGTTTATGATGATGGTTCTCCAGTTGCTGTAGAATTAGCAATAAGTTTCATGGAAACAAAACTTGTATTTGCAGAAGATATAGATATGGACAAAGATGACATACTATTAAAATATGAAGTGCAAGAAGAAATAAGATATGACAATAGCAATAGTGCAGATGACAACCCAGAAAAATAATAAACGACATGTATTTTAATCTTGTACCAAACATCGTTTACGATGAAAAACCAATAAAATATCCTTTCTCTGAATCGGATAGAATTGTTGCGAAGAATTTTTTTCGTAGATATAAACTAAATGATGAGGTATTTTCAACTGCTGTATTTTTCAACAAATATATGATAAAAGATGGTGAAAGACCAGACATGGTAGCAGATAAAGTATATGGAAATCCAATGTTTGATTGGGTAATTTTACTTTCAAATAATTTAGTCAACGCACATTTCGATTGGCCGATGAGTAACTATGAGATCAGTAAAATTCTAGAGAGGGAATATGATGATGCATATACAGAGATAAAATATTATAGAACTATAGATATAGGACAATATCCTGCTGGTTTACGTGTAGATGAAGCGTTCTTTAACAGACAGCACAAGATAAATTTTGGTGCTGGAGGTATACAGTTAGTAAATGGTAGTGCAATATGCGGTCCTGTTTCTGTCGCACGAGATTTTACTGAGCAAAATGAAAAAAAGAGAAGAATATATTTACTCAAACCATTATATTTTAGACAATTTGTAAATGATTTTAAGAAAAATTCACAGTATAAACCATCTAGTAATTTTATTAACCAAAGATTAAAAGAAACAGGATAATTATGATATTTTGGATAGGATTTGTAGTCATGGTTCTCAATGAGGGATTCGTGATCATGAGACACGTATCGCCATGGTTCGCAAAACGTAGAGAAGAACTAATAGATAGATTTGGCAGTGGATTTAGGAAATTTCACTCGACATTAGATTGGGTGTGGTTATCTCTTGTCATCATTGGTATAGTACTAGGACCTCATAGAAATGTATATGTATTTGCTCTGTCCATATGGTGGGGTGGAGTTTTATCTCTAGTGTACATACCAAAATGGTTGAAGACTT
>CAZRCY010000156.1:0-3093 GCA_964598735.1 uncultured Candidatus Poseidoniales archaeon | reverse complement strand
ACTGGATGTTCGACTTGTAATCTTGTATTCATTTCAAGAAAATAAAAGGAACCATCAGATGATAAAAGAAATTCTACTGTTCCTGCTCCAGAATAAGAGACCTCTTGAGCGGCTGAAACAGCCGCTTTACCCATTGCGGACCTAGTTTCTTCATTGAGAACTGGTGACGGTGCTTCTTCAACTACCTTCTGATGGCGACGTTGAATACTACACTCTCTTTCGAAAAGATGTACAGTATTTCCAAAATTATCAGATAAGATTTGAACCTCAATATGCCTTGAATTTTCTAATAAACGTTCAATGTAAACGGTTCCATCTCCAAATGCGCTCTCAGCTTCCCTTTGTGCTGCTAAATATTCTTGTTGAAGACGTTTTGGCTCACGAACTATGCGCATTCCTTTTCCTCCTCCCCCGGCGCTTGCTTTTAGCAAAAGAGGATAACCAACAGATGTAGCAGCAGAGACTAGAGAGTCAATAGTTAACTCTTCATTAGTTCCAATCAAAATTTCTCTTCCGGGAATTACTGGAACCGAAGCATCTTCCATTCGACGTCTGGCTGTAACTTTGTCACCCATTGAATCAATTGCTTCTGGAGAAGGTCCAATCCAAATTATTCCAGATGATATGACAGACTTTGCAAAATCTGCTCTCTCTGAAAGAAAACCATAACCAGGATGGATAGCATCAGCACCTGATGACTTTGCAGCATCAATGATTGCATCGCCATTAAGATAAGTATCTGCTAAAGTCTCTCCAGATAAAGAAATTACTTGATCCGCCATTTCAGTATGTAGTGCGCCTTCATCTGAAGAAGAACATATGGCAATCGCTTCTATATCCATTTCTTGACATGCACGAATAATACGGCAAGCAATTTCACCTCTGTTAGCAATTAAAACAGATGAAATTGGCTTTGGTGCCTCTTTCATCCATTCTGGTTTAACCATTCAATCACCTTTAATCCAATTTCCATTCTGCAGATCTCTTTTCAAGAAATGATGCAAGGCCTTCTTGGCCTTCTTTAGAACCACGCATTTCACTTGTCTTATCCAATGTCCAAAGACGTAATTCCTCATCCGATTCTTTCCATCTATCAAAAATTAAAGTTAATTTTTTTGCCTCACCAACAGCCACCGGTCCAGTGGTCAAAATCTCAGATATTACAGCATCAACAGCTTCCATGGCTGCTTCATGGCTTTCCTCAAACTGATCTACCATTCCTATTCTCAATGCCTCTTCTGAACCAATACGCGAAGCCAGCATAGCTAAACGACGGAATTGAGCACTGCCTAATCTTCGGTAAACATAGGGACCAATTACTGCCGGTAAAATCCCCAATTTCCCTTCTGAAAGAGCAATTCTAGTTTTGGGCTCGACGATGACATGATCTAAACATGCAATTAATCCTGCTCCACCACCTAATGCAACTCCTTGTACTACCCCTATGGTGAAACACGGGTGTGACCAAAGTGAATTGAATAATCTATCCAATCTTTCTGAATCTATTCGATTCTCTTCAGGACTTTTCGCTCCTCCTTCTTTCATCATGTTGATATCTGCACCTGCACAGAAATGTCTACCTTCTCCTTGTAGAACTAGAATTCTAAGATTCTCATTCCCTTCAGAATCTTTCAAATCACCTAATGAGAATACCGATCTGTTAGATGTCCAACGTAAAATTTCAATCAATTCAGAAATCAATTGGATATTCAAAGCATTGAAGAAATCTGGTCTAGAAAGCGTAATTCTTGCTACAGGTCCTTCGATTTCTAATCGGCATAATTCTGTTTCTGGATAATCGCTTGCAGAAATACTCATTATATCACATTCTAAAAATTCCATATTTTGATTCAGGCATTGGTGCATTTAAGCTTGAACTAATACAAAGCCCAAGGATATCTCTAGTATCTCGTGGATCTATTATTCCATCATCCCATAGCCTTGCTGTAGAGTAATAAGGACTTCCTTCTCTCTCATACTTTTCTAAAGTAGGTTCTTCAAATTGTTTTATTTCTTGCTCATTCATGGGTTCAAGACCTTCTCTTAATCTCTGATCTTGTTTAACTGTCGAAAGAACTTGGGCGGCTTGAGGTCCACCCATTACTGAGATTCTTGAATTTGGCCACATGAACAAAAAGCGAGGATCATATGCTCTTCCACACATGCCATAATTTCCTGCACCATGTGAACCTCCAATAATTACTGTAAATTTAGGAACAGGAACACAGGAAACAGCAGTAACTAATTTTGCACCATCTTTTGCTATTCCTCCTGCTTCGTATTCTTTACCGACCATGAATCCAGTAATATTCTGGAGAAAGACCAATGGGATTCCTCGTTGTCCACATAACTCAACAAAGTGAGCTCCTTTCAAAGATGATTCTGAAAATAAAATTCCATTATTTGCAACAATTCCAACTGGATACCCGTGAATACGAGCAAATCCACATACTATTGTTGTACCATATCGTGGTTTAAACTCATGAAATCTGGAACCATCAACTACTCTAGATATTACTTCCCGTACATCGAAAGAAGTACGATTATCTTCTGGAATTATCCCTAATAAATCCTCTACTTCATGACGTGGTGGTTCAGGATTGGATACTTCTAGACGGGTTTTGGCTTTCGAATTAAGATTCTCTACGATATTTCTTACCATTCTTAATGCTTCAGGCTCGTCTTCAGCAAAATGATCTGCTACTCCTGATTGACGGGTGTGAACATCCGCTCCTCCTAAATCTTCAGCGCTGACTTCTTCGCCAGTAGCTGCTTTGACTAGAGGAGGACCGGCAAGAAAAATGGTTCCATTCCCTTTGACGATAATTGATTCATCTGACATTGCAGGTACGTATGCCCCTCCAGCAGTGCAGGACCCACAGACTGCAGCAATCTGAGGAATTCGTTTACCCGACATAATTGCTTGATTTCTAAAAATTCTTCCGAAATGACCCTTATCAGGAAAAACTTCGTCCTGCATCGACAAGAATGCACCTCCGCTATCAACGAGATAAATACAGGGAATATTGTTCTCTTCAGCAATTTCTTGAGCACGAATGTGTTTCTTAACAGTCATTGGATAATATGATCCGC
>CAZRCY010000155.1:0-3168 GCA_964598735.1 uncultured Candidatus Poseidoniales archaeon | reverse complement strand
TAATCTTCTGATTCAAATTTTTTATTTCTCCCGAAGTTAAGTTCCATGCCTATCTTCAATTCATTTGGCCTAGATTCAGAATCAAAATCTTTGATGTGAACGTAAATTAAATCTCCATTTTGGAAATCGAAGATTGTTCCTGCTTTAGGAGAATGACCAAAAACTTCGATAATTATTCCATCCATATCATCATCTCTGTGCTACTTAATTGCAGATAGTTTATCCAGTTCATAATTTAAACGCCCCATCAAAATCAAACAATTTGATAATTACATTATCTAGGACCTCTTTCTGATTAAGATTTGTTGTATCAATTTCAATTGGATTAAATGCTCGAAGACCTTCTAAAACACGCGCTCTCCCTTCTTCCTGAGATGAAAGTCGAATTTCCTCATCAGTACGTAATTCGCCTCTATTTTTGAGTCTATTTTCGCGTTCTTCTTCACTCACAGTTAACAGAATAATTGTATCTGGTCTAACAAATCCTTTGGGAAATGTACCCAATTCTTCCCATTCAGGGTTCGATTCATCCATTGCAGAAAATGCAGCTGTACTCGGCCAATAACGATCCATAATTACGTGAGATTTCTCTAAAGCAATTAATGCCAATTCAGATGCCAGAAAATTTGCACTTCGGTAATATTCTCGTCTCCTAGATTGTTCAGTTGCATCAAAAAATTCACGTAATTCTCCTTCGGATATTCTAGAGTCAAACATTTCAGGAGGAGTTGAGATTAAGGTAGCATCTAATTGCTTACAAAGTGAAGAAATTAGAGTGCTTTTTCCAGTTCCATCTAAACCCTCTATTACAATTAAACGATTAGACATTCAAATCCCACCCTTACTCCAGCAGGATTTGAATATCTGATCCAAAACATTGCTATATTGAACTTCCAGTCTATCAAATCGATTTGTTTTAATCCCAAGAGTATTACAAATTTTTGACTTGAGTCTGGACTTAGGATTCACTTGTTTTGATATTCTGAAAGCAAAAGCGGATGCAACTAAATTTGTGTTTTCCCCGGAAAGATATCGATGTTTACTAGCTTGACTTAGCATGTGTTGTATTCCCTTCATCAAATTTCTAGTAGTCTTCTCGCCTACTTCTTTTTCGAAAATAGGTCTGATTAAATCCATTGCACAATCGATGTCTTTAGAACTCCAAGATCTATTAAACAAATGACCAGGGCCAAATCTAATTATTTTAGTAATTTCAGGGAATTGTTTCTTATCAATCGATTGAATAGATACCCACACAATCCGAAGATAGTTTACAATATTCTTGCTTTCATTAATCATGTGATTATGTTGTATATCATGTTCTTTTGCAATATGTTTCGTGTTTAATTCTACATTGACTATTCTCGATGCGATATTCATTGAAGCAAGTGCAACCATCCTAACAGTATAATTTCCATTTCGTGTGTCTTTTTCATGTATTTTTTGTGCTTGCCGAGTTTGATTAAGAGGAAGAGGAACATGATTCCCACCGTTTGCTTTCACCATTGCTGACCAAAGAATTGAATTGTTCATTTTCTCATTATGTGATTCTAATGAATGAGTATGTGAAAGGATTTTTTTTGCTATTGACTTGATTAATCCATTCCCAGACATTGTTTCAAAGTACTTCTCAACTTGTTTTCGAAGAGGGTTTCTTTGAATCATGATATTACGATTGAAATACTTCATTCTACCAAGTTCTCTTCGATTATACACAACTGCCTTTCCTGATGCATCTCGTGTACTAGAGAACGTCTTTTCATGATCACTACCTAACTTGTTTCCAACAATCTTTCTCTCTAACTGCCCTTCTGAATTGAAGAATCCAGAAATGTCTTCTCGATCAATCTTATCATCAACAACAAACCCATCTATTTGACAAATATACTCACCTCTAATGTGATCATAATCAAACTCAGTACCACCACATTCTTTGCACCTCATACTCATTGTTCATCACCACCTTGAATCATAGGAAGAGAAATTGAATACTTCCTATCCCAATTCCATTGACCTCCACGTTGAAGGAATTCTGAATCTGAAAAACCATGATTAACTTGTTCCCAAGCCTTTGAAAAACCGATATCTAGAACTGATTGATTTGAATATTCATAATGTCCATTCATATTTGTATACACTAATGTTTGAGCATCCATCATTGCATAAGTTCCAAGCATCTGGTCATTGTTTTCTCCAACAACTTCTACTTCAGAAAGGTCAGATAGTGTCATCTTATGTCGTTCAACATATTGACTAAATTGAGAAGCATCAATCAAGAATTCACGTGGCATGTGATCATTTTCTCCCTTAATTGGAAGAACCTGGAAAATCTTCCAACGATTTGGATTGATCCACCGAACAAGATCGGACATATCATCATCAACATTCACCGAAGTAACAACTGTGTTGAGCTTGATTCCAAAACCCAATTGACGAGCCTTTTGAACAATAGACTTTGTACGATTAAGATGATCTGAATGGCCTTGACGGATTTCTCCCTTAAGCCCACGGCCCATGAGTGCATGAAGTTCATCAGTAGATGCATCGATTGAAAGACCGAGCCAATCTAAATGTCCTACCATATCTGACAAGAATTGACCATCCATTCGAGTTCCATTAGAAACAATGCTCGTTGTCATCCCAACCTTCTTTGAATAACGAATCCAATCTTGGATATGAGGGTGGAGCATAGGCTCTCCTCCAACGAAATTTATCTTTTGAATTCCAGCTATTGCTAGATTTTCAATGACCTTGCAACCTTCTTGAGAGGTTAGTCGAGAGCGCTTACGCTGATCCTCAAATGGGGCATAACAAAAGGTGCAATCGTAATTGCAAACTGCTTCACAATGCCAATTCAATGCTGTTGGAACTGGTAGATTACTCAGCGACTTTTGTTGGGTGGAGTTACCACTACCAAGGGGTTCGGAATTCATGTTGTTTTGCGTCCACATGGGATCGCAGCCCTCAGTAAGGGCATTCTATATCTAGAACAAGCGCCGTGGGTCTGGACCTAGTATAACAACATTTTCATCATTTTCGATGCACACGCACGCGAGGCGTAAAAATTCCAATTCTGGACTCAATTATGACTTACTCTGAATCTCATCAATTATTGAATCAATGAATTGTTGAACCTCTACTCCATTCACCTGCTGACGATCTGGACCA
>CAZRCY010000154.1:0-3169 GCA_964598735.1 uncultured Candidatus Poseidoniales archaeon | reverse complement strand
TGTGATGGTGGCTGTGGTAGGGAAGGCACGATTGAAAAAGGGTGTGGTCATAGTATTCTCGCGCTCACAATTGCTGAATCAATGAGCTCGCAGTGGACATCCCTTCTCGCTACCTAGGCTTCATGAAAAAGTGTAAGATCAATAATATTTCCAATTCTTTTTTCAACATCATTTTGAATTGACTCGAGCCCTTTTTGTGAATTTGCTTCAGCCCTCATTACCAAAATTGGCTCAGTATTGGAAGGTCTACATAGGAACCATCCTGCATCAATTCCAAGATGTCCATCATATCGAATACGAACTCCATCTGCAGTATTTGTCTCATAGTCTGAAAATGCATTTTTTACTGAAGTCATAATTTCTCCACGTTTTCCTTTGAGTGGAACCTTTGCTTCTCCAGTAGAAGGAAAATCTGGGATTTCATAAAATAAGCTCGAGAAGGGTTCTCCATTAGGTAGACGTCTAGCAACTAATTCTACTAATCTAGCAAAACCGTAGAGAGCATCATCGAATCCATTCCATCGGTCATTGAAGAAAAAATGCCCCGACATCTCACCTGCTAATGGACATCCGGGCATCTCTCTAAGTGCTTGTTTGAGGAAAGAATGTCCTGTTCTCATCATATGAGGGATTCCTCCATTTTCACGGATTGTATGTTCAAGTGCCATACTACATTTAACATCATGAATCACAGTTCTTGTTTCAGCTGGAGAATCATTAGGGATTTTGCTTAGGATATCGGCAGCAAAGACTGCTAACAAACGATCGGGATGAATAAATCGTCCTTTTTCATCAACAACTCCAATCCTATCTCCATCTCCATCAACTCCTAATCCAAATTCTGCGTTGGTGGATTTTACCGCGTTACTAAGATCTACCATATTTTTTGCTCGGGTAGGGTCAGGAGGATGGTTAGGAAATGTATTATCCCATTCACAGTGAATTGCAATTCCAGTAGTTCCTAATTTTTCAGCCATAGATACCAAGAAAGGTCCGGGAACAGCATTCGCAGCATCAATGACTACATTCACTGGACGAGAAATTGTTCCAGTCGCAGTCATTATTGAGTCCAGATGTCCGTTTACAAAGTCTTCTAGAATGATATGACTTCCATGATTTTCAGGAAGAATAAAATTTCCTCTATCGAAGGTTTCCTTGAGATCTTGAATTTCTTGTCCAGCCATCGCTGACGTTCCTCTGCACATTTTGAATCCATTATATTCAGGAGGGTTATGACTTGCAGTAATCATCACCCCTCCATCAACATCCAAAACTGAAGTTGCATGATAAAGTGTGCCAGTGGTACAGATTCCGAGGTCGTGAACATTAACTCCAGATTGAGTTAATCCTGATACAAATGCAGTATGAAGAATAGGAGAAGATTCTCTAATATCTCTCCCTACGGCAATGTTGGAAGCATTTAGGAAGGTTCCGAGTGCTTTACCGAGTCTTTCAGCGAATTTGTGATCAAGTTCTTCGTAAGCGATTCCTCTGATATCATATGCCTTGAAGCAGTGCAATGCCCACTCAGCCATGACTTACGCCTACACTACCTCCTTCTATGACTTGTGGCTAAATTTCCGTGAAAGAATCAAGAGTAGAATTATCGAGCATGTGCCACCAAAAATTGCACCTATAGAATTGAAAAATAGAAATCCAGTCCCTATACACAAAAACGGAATCAAAACAATCCAAGGTAGAACTTTCTTCCAAGTTAGAAGGTTTGTTGAATTTTCGATATAAGGGCTACCCGGCATCAAATCACTCTAGAGAAATTGCTTGAATTACGATTTCTACCTTCGCACCCTTTGGAAGATTAGCGGCTTCAAAAGCGGCCCTTGCTGGAGCGATTTCGACGTTCTTTAACCAGTTTCCATATACTTCATTCATGTCTGCATAGTCATTAATATCATCAAGAAGAACTTGGGCGAAGCAAATGTCATGTTTTGAAGCTCCTGCTGCTTCAAGAAGCCGATCAATTTTGGCCAAACATCCGAGCGTTTGCTCTCTGGTAGTTACTCCTGAATCTAAAGAAATTTGGCCAGATAACCAAATAATTCCGTTTGCCTTAACGCCTGGACTATATGGCCCAAAAACCTCTCCACCAATATCGATTCTTTCCTTGTTCATGTATATTCGACGTAATAGACACCTCAAGAGCGTTCGCTTCATGCGGTAGACCTTCTTCGCCTATTTATGGGGGGTCTTATTCCAACGTGTTGGGTCATCGATCATCCTGCACATTTTCAATTATTCAGCCCCTTTATTCGAGGAGGTCATCCTGATGATATTCTAATCTTGACAACAAGATCTGAAGTGCAATCGATGTTTAGAACTAGAGAAGGTAGAATTCCTCATCGTTCACATTTTTGGGTAGATCGACCAGTGGGTCACGAAATCAGTAGATTGAGTCGATTTCGAGTTAGTAGAGATAGGATAAAAAAAGTCACAAAATTTCTTCGTTCACACCCATCTATCCAACGGATAATTGTGAAAGGAGCATCTTTGGAATTAATTTCTGCAAAAAAAGCAAGAATTCCAGAAAGAGTATACATCACCGATACTGAAGTAAATAACATTGCTCATAGGATAGCAAAACGCTATGCAACAAGGATATTACTTCCTAAATCTTGGAATAACAAAATCTATTCTGGATTTTCTTCGGATTCTAGAGTAGAGAGATATTCTGGAATTCTTCCTGAGGTTTATTTGGATATTGAAGCAGGTAAATCAGCTAGAGTCCAAGCAATTTCTCAAATTAGAAAAGAGATATTCTCCTCAGATTCTTCTCATTCTAAAGCTCCCGTAATTTTTCATCGTTTAATAGTTGGAGGGGGGATACACGATCAAAAGGAATTAATTCTATATGACGCTTGGATTAAGAATTTACAGGTTCACTTTGTCCATACTAAGGAATCTGCAATTGAGTCAACAGATGGTGCATGGGAATTACCCATTCAAATTGCTATGTTTGATGGAGTATTGACTGGCTCCACAACGACTGCTTCTGAGGCAGTGATTCATGGAGTTCCAACGTTGTTAATATCCAAGGCAGAACGAGGATTCCTAGAAGAAATAGGTCAAAGGTTTCCTAAGAAATTATTTCATTGGAAATCAAGTAAAAAAGAAGGTTTTGATCAAATTATTGAGAGATGGTTAAATTCGATTC
>CAZRCY010000153.1:0-3186 GCA_964598735.1 uncultured Candidatus Poseidoniales archaeon | reverse complement strand
TCTTTGACGAATTTGCTGACAAAGACTAACAACCCATCCAAGTCCTTGCAAGGAAAAGTCATTGTCGTAGTACACTTTTTCAAGAGAATCTATGTCAAACAACTTCAACCATCGATTAAAGGTATGTGTAGGAGTTTCAAAACCAAACATCCAACTAACTTCAAGAGCGGTGAACGGCAAGCCTAATTTATTCAAGAAATGCATAACTTGTTGCCCTGGGCCTTCGAACGGAACGGGATTTTCTTTATTCATTCTGTACGTTTCAAACATCTCTTGATTTTTTAAGTCCAAATCAGGAATCTTGAAACTACGAGTCTTCTCCCATTGTGCAATCCATTCTTCAAGATTCCAATTGAATTTCAAAAACCTATCTTCGAAGGGCTTTGCGAATTTGTCCAACTCCTTCGCAACAGGTTTTTTAGAAATCCAAAGTAGTTTAGAGTAATAATCCCAAAATCGGGCACTTCTCATAGGTTGGGTATTATGAATTTTTTGAATCAATTGACGACTTTCTAATTCAAGCAGCCTGTGTGTCAACAACCGCAAAAAAGTTGGTTTAAACCCGAAACTGTTTTCCCAATCAACAGCCAAATCAGGATCACTTGACCCATGTTTTTCAATCACTTCTAACGTTTCGATTATCGATTCAACTATTGTTTTTGATTCTTTAGAGTCATCCTGGGGATATTCATGGTGCCTATTACTACCGGTACTATTCAATGCATTTTTCATTTGTATTTTAGTATGATTTTCAGGAATCCCTAGTGGCAACAATTGTTCGTTTTCTCCATTAAGATAATTGATTAATCCTTGACGATGCCCAAGGATGTCCTCGTCCAACGAATTCAGATAGTGAATTATTTTTTCTTTTGCATTGTATCTTAGCATTACGTCACGGACTACTGGCCAGCACCAATCAGGATTCTGTATATTCCGATAGTCAATCCATTCCAGAAAACTATCAAGATTCTCAAAAGACTGGCTGGCTAGGTATTCTTGTATCCTTCTGTGGGCGAATTGGCAAGTTTCTTCTGCAACCATCATATGTTGAAAACCCGAAATTCTCCACCCGGGAACTTCCTGTATAATCTGCATGTTAAGATAAGCCCAGAGACGGGTTTTCTCCCAATCTTCTACTACATCCTGATTATCAAATCCGCCTGGGATGTCACAAAATTCATTCATTCCGATTTCACAGTGCAATAGCGCAGTTTCACGTAAAATCCTCCACATTTTTTTCTTGGGGAGAGGGGGTTTATTCTTCATCAATGCATTTTCCATGCAATCGTCAAGGTATTGATCAAGTATTTCCGCTTCACTAGCCCCTTCACTTGTTTTTTCCTTGGTAGAATTGACCAACATCCATGTTAACGGAGTTCTTTCCAGTCCCTTCGGCCACTCCAGTATTTGAAGACTCAAATTCTTTGATGGCCAGTTCATTGGAAGTTCCGCCAATTGAATTAGCGTTTGTAGTTCAGGTTGAAATCGTTCGGGTGTTTGTACTGGACGACTTGCAATCAATACCCGATGCATCGGGTTTTTTTCAATTAGCGAATTCAATTGATTCAATATACGGCTTCTAAATTCATTGGAAATTTCATCAAGACCATCTGCAAAAATAGCAAGTTCTGGATTAGCTTCTCTAATCATTTCAAGTGGCATTTGTTTGGATGTAGTATTGGGGAGGTGCTGAACATAATTTTCAAAGATATAGTCTTCAAGACCCTTTACAGTTAGTTCAAGATTGATACGCGACCTTTCCCGTTCATAATTCTCCCATTCTGCGTCATCGATTGTATCGGGTTCTGGAGGATAATGGTGGCTTTCTCGTTTGCACCACTGCTCAAATTCTTCTTCATCTTCTGGAGGTGTTTCTCTTTCAATAAGGTGCTCTGCATATTTGCGGCATGAAAAATTCACATGGAGTACAGCAGAATTATTATGCGCAACATGAGGCATATACCATGCCTTGGATGCGGATTCGAGGATTTGTGTTTTACCTGATCCAGCACCTCCAATTAACAAATGAATTCCACGTTCCTCACGAAGTAATCTTGACAGATCTGAGTAAGAAAAGTTTGAAATTTTATTTAGCATGAATCCGTTACGAACTGGCTTTATATCATCGCATTCATCGGTTTCAAACGTCTCTCTATTTATTGGTCGGAAATCATGAATGGAAACAGGAAGTGGGTAGTGATTTGTATTCTCTTCAGGGGATGAAAGATTTTCATCAAGGCACATAAAGAGGAACCAATCGGGGATTAGTTCCAAACTCAAGGTTTGTTGTTCAACAATTTTAGAATAATGCTTGATCCCCTCATCAGTAAGATATGATATTTTCGAATTTGTTTTACCGAGTACTTGTTTCTTGCCAAAAATCAAAGTATCCTCATTTTTATCACGTTTAATCAAGCCATTCTTTTCAAGCGTCAACGCCCAATTGCCAACATTATTCAATCCAACAGGGCCTGATTCGATATTCTCTCTCAGCAACCATCGTAGACACTGGGGGTGTTGCCCTATGTGGCACAGATTCCTCTCATATTGATTTGAAATTGAGGGGAACTTCTCTCTAATCATGCCAAGTATGAGCACGAACCTATCACTTGCGGCCATTTCGGCCCAAGATCTAGCTCCTGTATCATCCATGCCCCTCCTATTTTACACTAGTATAAATTATCAAAGGCTGAATTCAGCCTTCTAGAAATTCTGACAATCATTTGAAATAGATTTTGCACCCTTTGTTTTATGTGGTTTGACTCAGGGGGTAGCGTCTGACAAGGCCCACTGCAAGCCCTTTGATTTGTCAACACCTGAGCAGTGGGTATTCGGATAGACCGTTTGAATACCTGTTTGCTGCAATTGCAGCAACTGAAGCAATAGCGGATTTTGCAGTTAAAATTTGATATACAATAAGTAAATCGAAAAAATCATGATGAAAACACGGGAACTCGCAATTGATTACGCGATGTCAAAAATGAAGGATGATGAATGGGTTGATTACTTCGAAATCGTTGAATGGGTTGAACAATCTGCAATTGAACTCGGTATCGATGGTTCAGGTGCAAGGCAATCGGTCAACCTGTTTACAGTTGATTCAAACACTCGCGCAAAACGTGGAAAGAAAAAATGGGGAACTGAAGTGTGGAATAATCCAGAGATTGCCGATGTATTCATCAGTAA
>CAZRCY010000152.1:0-3292 GCA_964598735.1 uncultured Candidatus Poseidoniales archaeon | reverse complement strand
ATTGTAATCCAATTAGCATAAACAAAATTACTGATGCAACAACTAAAGTCGATAACACAGCAGCAGAAGCAACTCCTTCTGTCACCTGAGCGAGAATCAATGGTCTTCCTGCAACTCCCATTTCTCCTTCACCATCTAATTCACCAAGAGCAGTTGTCAAGCGTTCTTCGAAATCAACAGTTTCGCTCCAATCAACCGTAGCAGCAGAAAACTGAATTACGGTTTGACCACCTTCATCTGGAACATATCTAGCAGTAATCTCCCTGCCAGTTTCATTGTTCATAACCCATGAGGATAATATATCCCAGTTACTTTGGTTGGTTGGATCATCTGTAATCGATTGGAGTATGTCATCAAGAACCGAATCTGAGTTCGCAGACGATTCTAATGTAGAGCGTAAAGATGAAACTTCAGAAGATCCTTCTGTAGATCGAACTGTTTCCTCAATATTTCCAATCATTGTCCAGCTTTCAGAAGAAAATAATTCTGACATTGGAATATACTGGACATAGATAGGTGCAGGTGATGCTTCGTAGCGATCAGCCAGAATTAAGAAATTTTCAACTGCGGGAATACTATCATCCAATTGATCTCTAGTATCAAATCCAACCTCTAGTGAAGTAATACCATAGCCAACTGGAACAGATAAAATTAGAGCCACTACGAGTACCTGTAACGGATTCGAAGTCAAACTACCGAAACGATTGCTAATAGGACCTGGTTCAATCCTTGCAGCTTTCTTTATTCTTAATTTTGCAGGAGGCATTAATGAAAGCATAGCAGGAAGAAGAGTGACTGAAAGGAGATATATCATGAACAAACCTACTGCAATCACTGTTCCAAAATCAACCAAAAATTTCTGACTTGAAAATCTGAAGGATAAGAAACCAACCATATCTGTGAAAATTGCAATTAACAGCGCCCCAGAAGTTAGAATGGCTCCTCTACGTATTGCATGAATACGAATTTCTCTAGGGAAGTCACGAAGTGTCTCATATTCGTCATCTATCTTTTCTCCTTCCTCTCTGAGTATTTCTCGATAACGAGCAACGACATGTATTCCATAATCTACTCCAATCGCAATAAGGAGAATCGGAATCGAATTCATAGCAGCATTGAATGTCAAGTTGAGAATTCCACTGATTCCATATGTCCCTAAAATGCCCAAAATTGTGGATGCAAGAACCAATGCAGTATCACGCCCTGTTCTAAATTGTGAAAACAAAATAATTGTCAGAAGTAGTACAGACATTCCCAGCAATTGTCCTATCTCTTTCCCTACATCTGCAGTTTGAGCATTGGAGAAATGAGCGAAAGATATGCCAGCAACTGTCGCATTTGTTCCTGCAATATTTTGTGTATCTGAAGTAAGTTGAAGAGTCCAATTTTCTACTTCAGCATCAATTTCCTTGGTTGCTGCTAATTCGTCTTCAGTCACCTTATTTATATCCCATCCAACAGACTCCCCCCAAGTTTTCAAATCAGTATCGATAAACATAGAAATTGAAACTAAGTCTGTTCTGTTCCATCTTTCATTATCAGGAATCTCAACAAAATTTTCCCCTTCAAATTCCTTAGATGGCAAAGATGCAATGATTAAATCACGATATGGGATATCTTGCATAGAAGAATGAAAGCCCATGATACCTCCAAATGATCCCTGAACAGCAGCAATTTTCCCCGCTAGTTGGGGATCGTCTTCAGCAAATCCACTTCCAATTGTAATTCTATTCATTCCAATAATACTGCCCATCGTTGCCTGAAATCTATTAGTTCGGTTTTCACCCGAATCTAAACGATTTAACCAGTCATCAGCAGGAGACCAAGTACGTAAATTGGTTGCATTGACAGAAGGCATTGTCATTGGTGCAGAAAGAGTGCTATTCAGCGCCAAATCAAGATTCGAAGAAATATTATCCCCAGTAGATTGGAACACATTGAAGATTGCAGCATCAATGGCATCAAGCCATGCTACATCATTAGGATCCACCATCATAGACCAACTATATGCAGCAGATGCGGGACCTAGAACAGAACCGGCTCCAGTATCCAAACGGTGGGCATTAGATTCTGAATGTACGTGCATTTCTGCTTCTATATTAGCCAACATCATCCATGTTGATTCTTGGTTCAAATCACCTTTTTCAAACTCTACTAATAAGCGAACAATATCTATTGAAGACGTATACGTTTCCTCAATTTCATAAAGAAGATCTACATCTTCATTCGTTCTACGATCGGGGTAAAATGCATCTTCAGAATTATCAAATTCAATTCCTACTCCTAATGACTCGGGAATCGGACCTGCTACAAACATTGACAGAAATAAAACGAGTGTCAAAAATGCGGCTACAGAAGACTTTGGCCGATCAATACTCCAATGTGTGAGAGTGTCAAATGGATTACGCATTGATACCTTTCTGAGGGGTCATGCTGTAAATGATGCGGCGAATCTATACTAAAAAATGGAAATCAAGGTGATGAAACCATTGGTCGAGTCGCACCACATGTAGGGCATTCTTCTTCTGATGAGCTACCATAGCCATAACCGCATGCCGGACAAGCAGGGGCTAATTTCATCTCTGTTCCTTCCTCTATCTGTAATCTTTCTTCATCAACTCTCTCCATTCTAATTGAGTCCCGCTCGATGTCTAGGATTTCAAATCGTCCAGGTCCACCTAGTGTTGCAAGCATATCTGGAGGCATAGAGAGGGTACCAGTATCATCAATCAATAACTCTCTGGTTGCAGCAAGATCTAAGTCATCGACATCATTTCCGTGTTGAGCTACAAAGCGCCCATCACGTAGTTCTAATGCTCGATTTGCAAATGAAGAAATCTCTCTACTATGTGTTACAATCAAAAATGCAACACCTGATTCTTCATTCAATTCACGAAATAATTCGATAATTCTCCTCCCCGTAATTGGATCTAAAGCCCCTGTTGGTTCATCAGCAAGAATGACTTTTGGATTAGTGATCAATGCTCTACCTATCGCCACTCTCTGAGCTTCTCCTCCGGACAAAGTAGGAGGTAATGAGTATGCTCTATCTGCAATTCCCAGAGATTCCAACATTTCCATTGCTCTTTTCCTAGCCTCTTTTCCACGAACTCCAGAATGCCTCAATGGTTGAGCAATATTATCCAATGCATTTAGATCTGGCAATAGATTTCCTTCTTGGAAGATGAAAGAAACTGTTTCCTGCCTAAGACGAACCAAATCTGACCCTGTGATTCTGGTCATATTTTGTCCATTAAGATAAACAGAACCGGCGCTAGGCTTCATCAATCCA
>CAZRCY010000151.1:0-3332 GCA_964598735.1 uncultured Candidatus Poseidoniales archaeon | reverse complement strand
AATGGATATTCTTGGAGGACAATGAGTGATGGTTCAACAGAGTGGTGGAATGGCTCAGATTGGACGAAGTATTCTTGATTATAACGCCTCAAAAATATAGTAGATGCCACTTGCAATAATACCAATCATAATTGCATGATGGATTGTGTCGGATTTTAGATTTTCAAGGAATGATTTTCCTACTTGGACTCCCAATAATGCAGATATTGTTAGGAGTAAAAGTAGATTTAGATTCGGAATAATTTCAGTTCCATTGAAAATCATGTAAACAGGAATTCTCGTCAAATCAACACACAATGCTAGAACACTTGCTGTAGCAGCATATGACATTTTATCGCTTAATCTACGCTTGAGAAACATTGCTCTGAGTGCTCCTTGGTGGCCAGATAGTCCACCCATAAAACCTGAACCAAATCCTCCAATTCTATCATTCGCTTCTGGTATTCTATATCCTGTCCATCCTTCGCTAATTGTTAAAATCGGTAATGTAAACAAAAATATTCCAAGGATAAGTAATAGAGGATCTTGAGGGACTTGACTCTGGAGTAATGCCCCTCCGATAGATCCAACTACCAACCAAATACCATATCTTTTGAATGCTTCAAAATCAACATGTTCCTTCAGTACAACTAATTTCCAACCATTGTGTGCTCCATGTATTATTGCAACGATCGCTACTGCTTCATGTGGTCCAACTATGAAAAGTACCAACGGGGTGAGCATTGTAGATAGTCCAAATCCAGCAGGAACTGTAAGCGCAGCAGCAATGAATGCACCTATTGCAATGATGAAAATAATCAGAAAATCCAATTAATCACCTTCAATGTGTAACCACTCATAATCTAGCCCCGGTAGACTATGGCTACATATTCTATGTTTAACAACGGGTTTTTCAGTATGGATTTCAATTAAACTACTTCTACCCAGTCCATCTAATGCAGTACATGTTCTCTCTTCTACTGGAGCAATTTCTTCTTTGAAGGTTAGATCCAATCGATTGCATATTTCTTCAAAACTATTAGTCCCATCACAAAGCTCCCAAACAACTGTCATTAAAGGATCCATTGGTCTTCTGAGAAATTTCGAACCTCCCAGAATTCTATGTATAATTTTTTCAATCCTGCCGAAATTTTTGTGTGTAAATAGAATTGCAATTCGCCCCTCGCCGTTGGAAGGACCGCGTCTTGTGTCATATCCCCAAGCAATTTCATTTCTTACTGGATAACAACCTGACAAATCTTTAGGAGTCAACATTTTATTCACCAGTCTGACAATAATGTCCAAATTAATAGTACTACCATAAGTGAAGATCCAAGTATAGCAGAGAACCTAGTAAATTCTATCCTTTCAGTAAAATTTCTTGCCCACCAAGTTACAACTCCAAGGATGCTACAAATCGCCAAGATAAGCCACCAAAGTGGAGGGGGCATGGCAGTCTCAGATTGTCATAAGAATTGAAGGAATCGGATGTGAATATAGGCGTCATTCATGAACTATGGATACAGGGACTTATCGTGGCTTGGTGGAATACCATCGATCAGTTCTTACATAAAGTAGGATATTTATCTGGGATGTCAATCAATAATTCATTATACAGAATCGCTGTAATTGAATTAGTTTTACTGGTCTTCATTATTCCTGCTATGTTTCTACCTGACTCATTGAAAATAATTGGGCTCTTATCTGTAATCATGTCTGCAATTCTGGTATTATCTGTACATCGAGTCTGGTCGGCAGATGAGAAAAGAAGAAGAGAGATTGCTAATAGAGTGATGGATGGAAATCCAGATGTTGGAAATGACCATAGAATCGATGTATTGGTCGCTAGTCTTCATCTACTAATTATCGTTCCGTTATTACTTCAAAGAGTTGATAATGTATTCGATATTTATTCAGTAGATAATGAAAATTTCAGTGTGTGGTTTATGTTTGGAATGGATTTATTTTCTCGTAGTCTTTTAGATTGGGCTGAAGTTTATGAAATCCGATTCTCTGATGTAGACTCATCCTCGATGGCTGGAAAGCATCTGATACTATTTCTCCTTATTTCCATAGATTTGTTATTGATACAGTCAATTATTAGATTAATTGGTATACGTGGTACAATAAGAGAAGGAGTAAGTGCTGCTGGTAGAGATCCCGAAACAGCGGCTCGTATCGGTAAACGTGTGAATAAGGCTTTGCTGAAATCAATTTTTGACACTGATATAGTAGATGAAAAAAAGAACAGAATCAGGGCCCTAGCAATTACAGGAGGACCTAACGAGGTTGACTCTTTATGGAAACTTCTTTTGGATGATTCAGTGCGGACTGAAGCTTTAGCGACATTGATTAGAATTGGAAAGATAGAACAATCAAACCGATTAATGAATTCATCTAATGTAACTCTGCGGGCATCCGCTCTGCAATGGATGCTATTAGCATCTGGTGGCCCTCATTATTCCCAAATCCGTCATTTAGAGTCAGATCCTTCCGCCAAAATACGAATATCTGTTTTAGAATCATTAGAAGACGCCCCATTAGATATCGCGACTCCTTCAATTATCCGCTTATTAAATGATACAGATGATGAGGTCAGAATAGAAGCTAGCAGGCAGCTAAGGAGACTGACTTCTGATGAGATTCTTCAATATGCACCTAAGCTCTTGGAAAGTAAATCGATTGCTTGCAGGATTCATGGAGTTGAAGCGCTTGCGGCTGTTGAAGATGGACGAGTAGTGCCTTATATTGTCAAAATGTTTGATGACGATGACGAGCGAGTTCAAATTTCTGCACAAAAAGCCATTGAACATCTTCAAAGATTAGTAAAAAAAATGGAATCAAATTAGAATTGAATTCATCTATCTACTAAGACCGTCAATCATTGCTTCAATTGTTTCTGGATTAGCATCCTTGTTTTTACCAGATACACATGATCTCCCCATTACATCTGCACCGATAAAAGAAAACTGTTGACGCATTGCCATAATGACATGAGCTCCACCTCCTCCACTATGGGTGCCTAGACCAACGGGCTTACCGGTACACATGGTACGAAAACTCTGCCAATCTAAAGACATCCACGCTATCGCATTATTCAGAGTAGGTGGATATGACCCATTATATTCCGGAGCAAGGACAATCCATGCGTCAGATTCAGTCATTGTACGAATTAATCCTGATACATCCGGTGTTTGTTTAGGGTCTTTTGAGCGTGCAACTGTAAACAATGGTAGGTCCAATTTTGACAAATCAATAATTTCTACATCATGGCCTTTATTTTCTGCAGATGTAGAGAACATCTCCGCTAATTCGTAGTTAGTTCCTGAAGTTGCAGTGATTATGAGAAAGCG
>CAZRCY010000150.1:0-3345 GCA_964598735.1 uncultured Candidatus Poseidoniales archaeon | reverse complement strand
GAGGCTACAGAATGGTCTATGATGATTGCAGTTTGGGTAAGAAAAGGTGTTTATCATTAATATCTGCTGAATCAGTTGGTCTGTAGAACTGTGTTAATCATTCCATTCTGTCCATTCACCATCAGGCATTTGTACCCACCATTGTCCATTTTGATCTTCCCAGTAACTGTAACCATCTCCTCCGGTTGTAATTTCGTCAGTAGGAGGCGCCCAATCCGAGGGTGTCATTTTACTCAAGATGGATTCAAATTCCTCTTCTTCAGTAATTTCTTCTTCAGAAATTACTTCCTCTTCAATTTCAGGCTTTGGTGCAAATTTAGCCTTTGGTGGAGTTCTCCGTGGTGGTCCCTTTTCTCTTGGTTTTTTAGAAGGAATTTTAGTTTTCTCAGAACTCAATGAGCCACTTAATTCTGCTTGTTTTTCTTTCAATTCATCCATCATGAGTTCATATCTTTGAGAAGAAATTTTCTCCCTTTTCATTGCACGTCGAATGTTTTTCTTTGCCTGATCGAGATCATCTAAGTCAACAGCAGTCATGATATTTCGTTCTAGCCCTCTGATGAAAGTGCTCTTCCTTGCTCGAATTAATACTGTTCCAGTAATACTCACAAATGCGAATAGAATTGTAAATACAAGTCCTATGGCGTCTAAATCGCCTGCGGCTAGTTGTTCGACAAATGTTTCTTCTTCATTATTTTGATTTAATAAATCGAGTAGTAATTGTTCATCAGCAATTCCTGAACCTTCATCACCCGGGGATTCTGCACCATCTACACACCCGTCTTGATTTTGATCGTTAGGCCCTGGTAGTCCATTCGCAGTTACTGATTCCCAGTTAGTGTATCCTATCGGACATAAATCCATTGCATCCTTCATTCCATCGTTATCATCATCTTCGTCTTCTGATGTACCGTCTCTGCACCCGTCTGAATCGTGATCTGTTGCAGGCGGTTGAGATCTTGATTCCCAATTTTTAGAACCTTTAGGACAATCATCGTCCTGATCTTCCACTTTATCGTTATCATCATCATCATCCTCTAATTCATCATGGCAACCATCCTGATCGTAATCTAATTCTCTATCCGTCGAGTTCCATCCGATTTCTCCTGTTGGTGAAGAGCATTTATCATCATCATCGATTAATCCATCATTATCATCATCTTCATCTTCTTCTGAATTATCTAAACAACCATCTGAGTCATAATCTTGAGAAATTGATGAGGTCCAATCAAGTATTCCTGTTGGGCAGATATCTAGCTCATCACTCACGCCATCATTGTCAGAATCACTATCACAGATATCTCCAATACCATCATTGTCATAATCGGATTGTAGAGGGTTAGCTACTTGTACACAATTGTCAATCAAATTTGGATCTGAACCATTGATATTGTCTCCATATCCATCTTGATCTTGGTCAAACCATTGTGATGCATTAAACGGAAATGCATCTGTATCTCCTGACCAACCATCGCTGTCAAAGTCCGAACATCCTAGGACGTCGAGATAAGATGTTCCGGGAACAGTGGGGCATCCATCAGGAGATACTCCATCGGGGTTATCTCCATACCCATCATTATCAAAGTCAGCCCATTGTGAATCTTCATCCGGTAATTTGTCGATAGAATCAGCATATCCGTCACCATCAGAATCTATGCAACCTAAGATGCCCCCAAGGGTTGAATTTCCAAAAGTATCGACACAATCGTCTGCATCCGTTCCTTCAGGTCTGTCTCCAAACCCATCTGTGTCTGTGTCGTTCCATTGTGTAGAATCATTTGGAAATGAATCTATATCGTCTGGCCAATTATCTCCGTCTAAATCTGGGCAACCAATGCTACCGGCCATAGTTGATTGACCAGCATCATCTGGACATGCATCTGGCTCATTCCCTGCAGGGTTATCGCCAAATCCATCTCCATCTCTGTCAGCCCACTGTGTCGAGTTCAATGGAAATAAATCATCTTCATTTGCCCATCCATCTCCATCAGTATCAATACAACCGTATTTTCCGTTTTGATTTGATGTTCCAGGAATGGTAGGACAATCGTCATATCTCTCTCCTTCAGGATTGTTATCTCCATAAGAATCGCCATCCATATCTTCCCATTGTTCTGAATCATTTGGTGAACCATCTCCAGATTGATTGACAAACAAGCCTGTATTTGGATCGATATCGTAGTAATGGTTATCTCCGTATCCATCTCCATCTGAGTCGACCCACTGGAGAGGATCATATGGCATGAAGTCACCAGTGTCTGAATATCCATCTCCGTCAGAATCGATGCATCCTAATCCGTCCAAAGTAGAATTTCCCCAAGTGACCGGACAGTTGTCGTTAATGTCTAAAATTCCATCATTATCGTCATCTATATCCTCGTCGATATCTCTACATCCATCCCCATCATAATCAGTAGACACATTAGATATCCATCCTTGAATTCCATCCTTACAATCATCATCTTCGTTGAAGATACCATCTAAGTCATTATCTTGAGTGATTGTAATTATTACAGAGCTCCTATAATTCGGCGCAAGCACAGTATTCCCAATTTCAACAAGACATTGATTATTATGATTTCCAGTAACACATAGCCTTGTTGCGGCAACAATATCTCCGAATTCGTTTGTTTCTAGGGCGTTGACTGGAGATGATTCACCCCCTGTTGAAACAATTGGTAGGAGCCAGTCTGCATTACCATTCATGTCCAATTTTACGATGAACCCTGACCTAGTAAGATTAGACTGATTCAAACCTCCGATTTGCAAATTACAATTTGTGTTTTGCCAACATGCGCTTCCTCCTAAAATGACGTATCCTCTGGAGTCTATGTCTACGCTGTGTATGTACGAGTCAGCAGCATCAGTTGATGCCCACAATCCATCCCAAGTCATCGATGTATGATTCAAGATTGCCCACCAACTGTCAGATGAACCTGAATGGGAAATTGAGTGACCAGGGACCGTAAAGTCTCCAGAATAATGGTTACCTCCAACTATAATTCGATGTTCATCTACTTTTGCTACGGACTGTAAATAATCAACGTTTGAACCTCCAACCTGTTGAGCCCACACTACGTCCCCATTCCCATCAAATTTAGCAAGAAATCCGTCGCTTCCGTTTTGCAATGTAACATTGCCAACGTAGAAATTACAATTTCCTCCTTGAACGCATGAACTACCAGCGACAATAACTCCTCCATCATTTGTTGCTACAATTCCTTTCTTTGCTAATCTGAATGGTCCGCCCTCTGGCGAGTGATCTGACTCTGAACTACCCATCTGCTGTTTCCATTGGATTACTCCAGAAGGCGAAATCTCGATTAGCATTAAATCGTCCTTTCC
>CAZRCY010000149.1:0-3409 GCA_964598735.1 uncultured Candidatus Poseidoniales archaeon | reverse complement strand
TGTTCCCACTATGGGTTCGAAGTCATGCTGATCTACCATTAAAAACATACCAAATTGTAAACACATTCAGGTATGAGACAAAACAAACCAGGTCATTTATCAGAGTACGAGAAATTCATTTCTTTGAAGCACATACTGCTCATGTAGACGAAGACGATGCAACACGACAGATTGAGGAAGATCTAGAAATTGTATCCAACATTATGGGAGACTTGGGATTACCTTACATTGCATCAAAACGACCAGTTTGGGATACATTTCCTGGTGCATGGTATACTATTGGTATAGATGTAATAATGCCAAATGGTCGAACATTACAAGTTGCTTCCTGTCACCATTATCGTGATCAATGGGCCCAAGCATTTGATTTATCTTACGAAGCTGAAGATCGTACTACAAAATATTGTCATCAAACAACCTATGGGATGTCTGAACGACTACTTGGAGCAGTTGTAGGAATGCACGGTGATGACGCAGGACTAATTATGCCTCCATCGATGGCCCCTTTCCAAGTAGTATTGATACCAGTGGCTGCCCATAAATCAGAGGCAGTGATGGAAACAGTTAGTGATGTCGAAGCCACACTGAAGTCTGCTGGATTGAAGGTTCATGTGGATGATAGAGATATTCGACCTGGGCAGAAATATTACGATTGGGAAATAAAAGGAGTACCACTTAGGTTGGACATTGGTCCCAGGGATGTTGAGAAAGGTCATGCATTTGCCGCAAGAAGAACCGGAGGTAAGCAACCTATCCCTCTAGCGACAATCGTAGATTCTGTACATTCTGAACTAAACGAAATCCAAAAATCACTTGTTGAATCCTCTAATCGACATCGCGATCAAATCATTAAAAGCGCTACCTCGTTAGACGAACTAACTGATGATGGTCATATCTTTGAGATTCCATTTTGTGGTACCGACTCAGATGCAGAAGTTTTAGAGAAAAACTCCAACCTCGCTCTTTTAGGTGAAGCATTAGAACCATTTTCTGAACCTCGTCCTTGCATTGTTACTGGAGAGATGACTACTATTCGTCAACATTTAGCACGAATGTATTGATGCATGGCTATAACTATCCTCTTCGAATAATTCCTAGAATTAAACTGACAACTCCAATTCCCACAAGCGCTAAGTCTGGGATTCCCCATTGTCCTGTAGGCCCCCAAGCGATATGTTCCTGCAGTCTGTGGAATTCTAATAGATTTAATTTCAAGGATACCCCACAAGTGGAGTGTACCTCACTAGCACAAGTCGACAATATATTTCCGAATCCCCAGTATACATTAGTCAATCCAACTCCAACAAAAGAGAGTCCTAATCCAAGTCTAACAATAGGCCTAATGGAGGATTTGTTTTCTACCTGACCTTTATTTCTACCCGGAGCTTCAATTGTACTTCGAACAACTTGAATTGGTTCTGGAATGATATCTACCATTTCCAATACATCATCTTGAGATATTCCAACGGATTCAACCACTTCTGTATCTTCCTCACCTAGTAAATTTAGAATAGATTCTCCGTACATTCTGATAGCTAGTTTACGTAAATCTGGGCTAGATCGAATAGCCTCTAACTCTTCTGACGAGATGTCCCCATCTAGCAATGACTTGAGTGGGTCATCCCCCGGCATACACTTTCCCCATGCACCCTCACCCCCCTAGTGTTCAAGAAGGCATTGCATTCAAAACCAGCATTATGCCGTTCGTCGTGAGATTGCTTTATGGGCCGCTTCTACGATATTTGCCATGGTTAATCCGTAGTGTTCCATCAATTCATGAGGCTGTCCACTCATTCCGAAAACATCCCTGACGCCTACTTGTTCTAGCGGTGTAGGGTGATTTGCGGCTAAGCTTTCTGCGACTGCTCCCCCTAGACCTCCAATGATAGAATGATCTTCTGCTGAAACAATTGCTCCACATTTTTTTGCTAGTGAGGTCAAAGCTTCATGATCGAATGGCTTGATTGTATGGACGTCGACCACGGTTGCTTTGACTCCTTCACCTTCCAATTTTTCTGCGGCATCCATTGCTTCGCTAACCATAACCCCGCAAGCGAGAATCGCAACATGCTCTCCTTCTCTAATTATGGAAAACTTCCCTATTTCTAATGAATTTGCTTGTTCTTCAGAATAGATTCTCTTTGTTTTATTCCTAGCGGTTCGAGTGTATGAGGGGCTATCATGATTTACAAGTGCCTTAGTTAGTGCTCTAGTTGAAAGATCGTCACAAGGATGCATTACGGTCATGTTAGGTAGAGTCCTGTAAATCGCTAAATCTTCGATTGATTGGGCTGAAGAACCATCTGTTCCAGTATGAATTCCCCCGTGACTTCCACACAGATGTACCTTTAAATTGGGTCTGGCAATCCCATTCCGTACTTGCTCAAATCCCCTTTCTGTGAATATTGCAAATGTAGATGCAAACGGGATTTTTCCTGTGGATGCCATTCCTGCTGCGACAAGCATCATATTTTGTTCTGCAATACCCATTGAAAATGTCCGATTAGGGTACTCTGCTCGGAATAGACACGATTTCGTTGATTTACCTAAATCAGCCTCTAGAACTACAATTCTCTCATCATTTCCTAAATCAAGAAGCGCTGCCCCATATCCGTCACGACTAGCTGCTAAAGTCATGCTAATTCCCCCATCGCTTGTTCAAATTCTTCATCATCGGGGGCTTTCCCATGGAATGAAGGATTATTCTCCATGAATGATACACCCTTGCCTTTGGTGGTTCTCGCTAGAATCACACATGGTCCTACTGCTTCTTTGCTCCACTTAATTGCTGAACAAATTTCAGACATATCATGGCCATCTATTTCCTTAATTTTCCATCCGAATGCAGCCCATTTTGTGGCCAAATCTCCCATTACCATTTGCTGATCGACAAAATCATCATTTTGAATTCCGTTCACATCAATAATTACTGTTAGATTCTCTATTTTATGGTGGACAGTGGCCATTGCTGCTTCCCATATTTCGCCTTCTTGACATTCTCCATCTCCAAGAATTACCCAAGTGAAATAATTTTTTTCGTCCATTTTTCCTGAAAGGGCAATACCTAGTCCAAAAGAAAGACCCATGCCTAAACTTCCCCCTGAAAAGTCCACTCCTGGTGTCCATTTTGAATCAACATGGCCTTGACAAACTCCGTTGAATACTCGATAGGAATGCAAATCAACATCTTGTATAAATCCGAAAGCATGCAGTGCAGAATACATAGCCGGCGATGCATGTCCCTTTGAGAGAATAACACGATCTCTATCAGAGTGAGTAGGATTCTCAGTTGTTACTCGTAGTGTATTTCCATAGAGTCCTACTAGCAAGTCAATAACTGAGAGACTCCCCCCAGGATGTCCTGCATTTGCTCTTTTTACCATCTTGACAATTTCTCTTCTACAGCTCT
>CAZRCY010000148.1:0-3425 GCA_964598735.1 uncultured Candidatus Poseidoniales archaeon | reverse complement strand
TGCTCTAAGGTAGAAGAGAGAAAAATTGGAGAGTCTGATATGGTTTTCCTCACCGGTTGCGATGAAGCAAAAAGCGTTAGTGTACTTCTTCGGGGAGGTACAGATCATGTTGTTGACGAGATAAGAAGGGCTTTCGACGATGCAATTGGTGTCGTTAGTGTTGCACATGAAGATGGAGCAATTCTAACTGGAGGTGGAAGTGTTTTGGCAGCCTTGAGTAGAGACCTTCGAACATTTGCTGAAGGAATAGGAGGAAGAGAACAAATGGCAATCGAAGCATTTGCCGGAGCTCTCGAAGTAATTCCACGAACACTTGCGGAAAACGCCGGATTAGATCCAGTGAACACTATCATTGATGTCAGAAAAGCACATGCTGAAGGCCGTTCAACATATGGAGTCAATGTCTTTGAAGGCGGCGTAATGGATATGCAAAAAGCAAATGTTGTTGAGCCTGTCAGGGTAGTAGAACAAGCAATTCAGAGCGCAACCGAAACTGCTACAATGATTCTTCGAATTGATGATGTAATTTCTTCTAAAGGTGTCAGCATGGGTGATGAAGGCATGATGGATGGCATGGAATTCTAAGTATCAAATGATGCAAAACCTCAGGGCTTAACCATATGTTCAATAGTCCGATTTTAGTGGAGTAAAACGCAAGTTGCCACCCGGGTGTGATAACGTGACCGAAGAGTTGATTTCTTTTCTTTCTGATGGAGACCGTAGTCTGCATATTCTCTTCGGTTCTCAAAGCGGAAATTCAGAAGATTTAGCAGTCAAGTTTGGGAAGCAAGCAAAATCATACGGCCTCGAGTCAACAGTTCATGACATGGATGGTTTTGATTTTGCATCTCTCGCATCAATGTCCAGAGTTCTCGTCGTTTGTTCTACATGGGGCGAAGGGGAACAGCCCGACAATGCGGAAGAACTTTGGAACACTGCGAATGCAGAAGGGGCTCCTTCATTGGCTAAAACTAATTTTTCCGTTTGTGCTCTTGGCGATACCAGTTACGAATTATTTTGTGAATCCGGTAAAGAATGGGATAATCGATTTGAACAATTAGGCGGGACTCGTTTAGTTGCTAGGGTAGATTGTGATGTTGACTATGATAAGCCAGCCGCAGAATGGGGAGAGAAAGCATTGTCTCACATGGCAGCAGTTGATGGTTCAGGGACATTCCAAGAAGCGATGGTTGACTCCATATCATCTTTTGTTAAATCTGGAGGTTCTGTATCAACAACCGATAAGGCCCCAGCCGCTGCAGCACCGACGTCTTCTGATTCATCAGCAACTGGTTCCTTGCAAATGGATGGCGATAGATCTCTTCACATTTTGTTCGGTTCACAAAGTGGTAACGCAGAAGGTCTTGCAGCCAAGATTGGCAAGAGAGCAGAAGCTTTCGGGCTTGTCTCCTCTGTTCATGATATGGATGGTTTCGATCCTTCGTCTCTTTCATCAATGTCAAGAGTCCTCGTTGTTTGTTCCACCTGGGGTGAAGGAGAACAGCCGGATAATGCTGAAGAACTTTGGAAATCTGTAAACGGAGATGGCGCCCCCTCACTTGCAAACATGCACTTCTCTGTTTGCGCTCTTGGTGACACTAGTTACGAATTATTTTGCGAATCCGGTAAGGAATGGGATAATCGATTCGAAGAATTAGGTGGAACTCGTTTAGTTGCTAGAGTAGATTGTGATGTAGATTATGATGCACCATCTGCAATTTGGACAGAATCAGTACTCGCTCATATGGCTGCCGTAGATGGTAACGGAACATTCCAACCAGAATTAGTCGAATCAATTATTGCTGAAATGGAAGGAAGTGGAGAATCTTCGGTTGATGGAGATGATGGATTTGTGGTCCCCGTTCTTGAATCTCCTGAAATTCAAGTTAAGATTCGTGTTTTTAGATACGATCCTCAGTCAGACGAGAGAGGACATGATGAATGGGCATGTGTTCTTAATGGAAGCAACTCAGTTTTAGATGTTTTACGATCTATTAAATCAACTGAAGATGGTTCGCTAACATTCAGGGACGGTTCTCTTAACGATCCAACAACTGTAATATGTGCAAATGGGCGTCCAATTCTTCCTGGTCTGACGAAAATAGAATCAGTAATATCTTCTAAAGAAGGTATTAATTTCTTGAATCTAGAACCTATTGTTGTTGGAGAAGTCATACGAGACCTTGTCACAGACCTTACAATCTCTGATGTTAGAAGAGCATCCACGAAGCCTTGGTTTATCGGGGCTACCAGGGACGGTGCCAAAGTAAGGGATGCAGTTATCGGAACTATGAGTAGTGAAGATGCTAAGAAAGTACACATGGCCAGAGACATCATTAGTCCCGTGCTGATTGATTGTTACTCAGATACCGTGCCATATAATGAAGCATACATAGCCCCATCTAATGTTCTTACATCCTGGTCTAGAATAATAGATCCTAGGGTATCCAAGTCGTCTCAAAATGAAAATCTCGAATTACTTTCTTCTGATGTTGGTGTCAAAGCTGAGACAGATCTTAGTTCAATTTCAAGACATGGAGATATGGGCCAGAGTGTCGCTAATTTCATGTTAGATGCCAAGACTAGGGTATTGAGAAAAGGTGCTTTTCAAGATGGCCGTCATGGCAAGTATGTTTGGTGGTATACTTGGAGTGTGAAGATGAGTGGAAAGGTGAATGAAACCACAATCTACAGACAAGTGCTAGGACCATTAGGATTGATTAGTAATCTGTTTACTGGAGTTTCTGCTAGAATGATACTCGGTTTCACACGTACAGGAGGTAAGATGTTCAATGGACTTCTTGGAATGGTTGCGCCTCCTGCTGGTGTCGGGAAAATGCCTAAACAATTCAATTCCCCAGTTCTGAACCACCATGAAGTAGTTGCGATTTTCAATGAAGTCGACGGTGGTTTCTGATGCCAATAAATTATGCCTACCACCCTGGGAATGTAGCACACAGCAGTGCACAAGAAGTTGCAGACACAGTACTTCCTGCTGTCAAAACATTAGGAATCAATCTAATTCCTCTAGACGGTGCCACAAGTTGTGGTGGGGGTGTTATTCGTCAGGCTAATAGTCGCCTTCAATTAACTCTCAATGCCCGTACCTTTGCAATGGCTGAAGAACTTGGACTGGAAATAGTCACCCCTTGTGCAACTACCGCGGGTATTTTATTCGAAGATCTTTCTACTCTTCGCTCTAATCCTAATCTTTTGAGGGAAATAAATAATGTATTGATGGAAACATGTGGTAAATCATTCTCAGGAGAGACTGAAGTCCATCATCTTCTACATGTAATCGTTGAAGAAATAGGATTAGAAAAATTAGGTGAATTTGTTAAAAATCCAATTAGTTTTTCCATTGCAGGTTATTATGGTCCTAACATTCAGAGGAAAGGTGCTTGTGGCAAAGATGATGTTTTCCA
>CAZRCY010000147.1:0-3440 GCA_964598735.1 uncultured Candidatus Poseidoniales archaeon | reverse complement strand
TCAGTCGTTTATCGGGTGGAGAGAAAAGACTTCTTGGGGCATTAGCAGTATTTCGGGATGCGGTTCCAATGGAAGCGATATCAAAAGCAAATGTGGATATCGATTTGGTTGATGGGCTGGTAGAAAAAGGCCTTGCACGTCAGATTTCCAAAGAGTCATTCGATGTACACGACTTGATTCGTGAATTTCTAACATCCTCTATGGATGATTTGATGAGAAAAGAACTTCATGAAAATGCTGCCTCTCACTATCGATCACATCGTGGATCTAGAATGGACGACTTAGAGTTTCTTCATCATCTGGCCGAGGCAGGGAATACAGATGAATTTGCAAAGATTTTGAGTGAAGTGGGACAAGATCTTGTTTCTGCCGGTCATACCAATCTTCTAACAGTCTTGGATTCTCTTGATTATTCTCAGTTGAGCGAGATTTCTCGTATTTCATTTTTGGAAATAAAGGGGGATTTGTTGATTTTACAAAATAGGTGGTTAGATGCTGAGGCTTGTCATAACGAAGCCTTACCTTTAGCAAAAAAACATGGATTAGCGGAGCAGGGTGCTCGTTTACTTTCTTCTCTTGCAGATATTGAAGTTCACAGAGATAACTTGGTTCCTGCTCTTAAATTATTAGACCAGAGTTTAGCTGTATTTATTGAAACTGGAGATGCAGTCAGTGCCGCTAGAACTTATCTTAATGTGGGAAGTATTCATCGTAGGTTAAGAAAACCAAAAAAGGCTTTGGAAGCCTACGATGAGGTTGAGAAGATTCTTCAAGGAGATAAAGAGAATCAATTGATTATCTCTCGAATTCGTCTTGCGTCTGTATTGCTAGATATGAATAAAATTGATTCAGCCAGAAATCATGCTATGATCGCTCATGATTTGACATTAGATGTAGACCATCACCTACACGCTAGGGCCAGAACTGTATTAGGTAGATTATATTCAAAAACGGGAGATTTAGAACTTGCCGCTCATCATTACAGTGAGGCATTAACCGCAATGTCACAAGAACCAGATCATCGTGCATCTGTTGAAATTAAGATGTTGTTGGGTGAAGTGATGATGGATACTGGGCGCTCTGAGGAGGCAATGGAATACTACTTGGATGCTTTAGCATTGGCAGAAGCAAATGACTATAGAATGCTCTTGGGCGAAATTCTTGCTCGACTTGGTAGTTCAGATCCTAATCAATCAAGTCGTATGTCGCATCTACAGCGTGCTCTAACTGTGTTCAGAGAAATTGGTGCCAATGACCGAATGATGGAAGTTCAAGCATCTGTATACCGGGCATTATTAGGCTAGAATCCTGGTTGTTGTGTTGATATAGATATACTTCCATTTTGAAGAGAAACCCACAGAATCTCTACTCCTGCTAAGTTAACCTCAGAATAGTGTGTGGCACTTGAAGCGGCAGAAATTTCTTGACTGTATGTTCGAGATTCAGAAAAATCTGTCATTGTCAATTTTTCATCATCTAATAATAGGATTAAACCTAACCCCGTATCAGCGGAGAGACGTAGTTCAACAGGTTCTGCATATGATGCATTTGCATCAAGTCTCATCGCTGCATCGGATCTTTCGACAGCTTCTGCGATTTCCCGCAAGTTTTCTTGTATTGCTTCATTGGTCCATCTTTCTTCTGTAGCCTGTTGTATGTCGAATGTCCATATCGAGAATGTAGTAAGGAACATTAATCCAAGAAAGAACGTCAATACATAACCAATTTCAGTTGATGCCGCATCATCATCTCGCTGATTTCGTTTCATGATTTCACCTCAGTTTGATAATCGATAATTGCAATTTGAAGGTTAAATGAAATATTATCTCCACCTGCATGATAGACACTTTCGGTAGAAGTAGGGTTAGGTTGAACCCAACCCACATAATCATTCAATAAGTCAAGTCTTCCGGGATAAATCAGCCAATCGACAGATTGATCGAGATCGATGGCGTCTTGGGATGCAACTACTTCTCCATAAGGTCCATCCCATCCACGTCTTACTTCATGTGCTGAAATTGATGCTAATTGGAATCTTGAGTCCAATGTAATGGTTACATCGTGATCGGAATTTCCAACTATGACATTTGAGTCTGGATAAACCACAGGTATCGTCACAGCAACTCTTGGTCCAGGTCCCTCTCTGCTGGGTGGAGTGAGAATTGCTTCTGGGGAATATTCTGGATGATTTGTACCTACAAATCCACCTCTCCATCCTAGTTCTAAGCCGGAAACACTGGATGAGAAACTATAATCCATTCTTGGCAAAGGAATCGACCAACCAAAGGCGATCGCTGAGTTCGTACCTTTGTCGGTTGGTCCCCGGAATTCTATTCTGATTCCTGCAGGATGTTCTCCATTTTTCCATGAATCTTCAATTCCAGCATCTGCCATAAAAGATACATCCCCCCAAGGTAAGTTATTTTGAACCCATCCGGTAATCCTATCTGAGAATGCAATACATCGTTCATTTCCTTTTTCTTGAATTTCAGTAATTCCTGAATCTCCGTATGAAATAAAGGTTCGAATAGGTGTTTCTCCTTGATCTATTTGTCGTTTTGAATCGATAACCAATCGCCCACCATCATTAGAATTCCATTCAATTGCACTGAAATGAGAAGATTCATTCAATTTTAATGAAATGGAGTTTGTATTTTCGATGTTATCTACGTATGAGACCTCAGCATCAATTCCTAGTCTTTGGAAAACTACACTGGTTTTCATAGTCGATCCAGTGATGATATTTTCCCAACTACTCCCACTAGTCCTTCCGGTAGAGGTTGGGTGAAGTGTATCGAGTCCATTCAGAATCGAATCCTCACTCCCACCTCTTACAAGATGGATTTCAACTTCCTGATTAGACGAAATCCATCCTCCTACACTGTCTATCGAAAGTCGTAAACTCTCTCTTGCTCCAACACTGTGGTAAAAACCATTCATAAGTACGGCCGATGTTTCTAATCCGGGATTATGTATTATGATATCTTCTGATACAGAAGGTAACAGAAACTCAGTTCCTATGGTGCTTCCTGTCCAATCTAATATTGCCGAAGTTCCCTGAGTAGTATTTCCACTTCTAAGAATAATTAGCCTAGCATCAGCAGTAGATGTGATTATTGCTACTTGTTCTGAACTAACATCATACGAAAATGAAGCAGTGGAAATCCTACCTGAACTACCCGCAGGTCCTTCAGAAGATAACGTAGTAGAGGTATAAGAGGAAACTTCATCATTAATTTTCATGGTAGATTCAAAGGATTCTTCACCATACAATACGAATTCTACTTCTCCTGCTGGAAGGGGGATTGTCCATGCTCTACCTTTAGCTTCAGGAGAAGGTGAATCAGGAGAATAAGTAGCAATACCTGATTCTCCTTGAACAAAAAGTGCTCTCATTGTGTTAGAAGATTCAATAATTGCTGGTTCAATATTTGTTGAAC
>CAZRCY010000146.1:0-3442 GCA_964598735.1 uncultured Candidatus Poseidoniales archaeon | reverse complement strand
TGGTTTGCTTCAAACGATTTAGATGCTGATGGGGACGGATGTAAAGATTCCACAGAAGACACAGATGACGATGCAGATGGTGTAGAAGACCAGTTCGATGTTTGTCCTGAAACTCCTCTTGGTGAAGCAGTAGATAATGTTGGATGTGGCTACAACACGCAACAAGATAACGACCAAGATGGGATTTACGATATCACTGATGCTTGTTTAAACAGTCCATCAAGTGCAGATCGAACACTGTATGAAACACTTGTTTCAGAAGCAAATGGATTAATCCATCAATGGGGGACAGACATCGATGTTTCTGGATGTTGGTTAGGTGAATTAGATCGTGATAACGATAATCGAAAGAATTACTTGGATCAGTGTCCTGATTCACCATCAAATGCAATTGTTGATGAATTCGGATGCAGCATGGCCGAATATGATTGGGATAAAGATGGAGTAATCGGAGATGCAGCTGACAAAGAAGATGATAGAAAGGACGTTTGTCCAAATACGTCCAGCGAAGAAATTCGAATGAATCATACCTCATTTGGTTCAGTAGATGCAATAGGATGTTGGTCAGGAGATAGCGATCAAGATTTTGACTCTATCCTCGCTTATCTGGATGTATGTCCAGGAACTGATTTAGGATTGGAAGTTAATGAAGACGAGCAGGAATTAATAGGGTGTGCAGATAATCAACTAGATTTTGACAATGACAACGTAATGAACGATGCTGATGTTTGCCCAGATACTCCAACAAATACAGAGGTTCAATCAGAAGGAGATAGAATGGGATGTACTCTTGAACAAAGATTAGCATTGGGTGATTTTGATGCTCAAATGGAAGCCTATGGATTGTTTGTCGGAATAGGAGCAATCGTAATCATTGCTCTGTTAGGAGCCATAGGATTTTTCCTCCTGAAAAGTGATGACAATATTGGAGCTATCCCCCCTATGCCAATGAACTTGGGAGTTCAAATGCAAACAGCAGCCCCTGTTCAGGCACCACCCGATTTTGCACCATCTCAACCAGCTTATGTTGCAGATTACACAGGGTTACCAGGAGGCGGTCATTATGATCAAGGGTATGATGGTTCGACAATCTATATTTCTCCGGATGCAACTCAATGGAAAATGAATGCAGATGGATCTTTCAACCGAATCTAACTGAGATGACATAATAGAAAATTGAGCCCGCGCTGTAAAGCATCCTCTCTTGCTTCTAAATTGCCCTCGACATGTGCGCCACGATTCCTAAGAATTCTGAAGACAAAAAGTCGTTGACTTAATTCATTCAATGGAAAACGGATTCCAAACCTCCAGATTCCAGACATATGGCCATTCTCTTCAATTCTAACAGTTCTCTTTCCTAATCTAATTACCTTCGGTAACCAAGTCTTCTCTTGTCTACTATCGAATGCATGATGGCCTCCAGGGTAAGTATGTAAAATCGCATTGGGCAATTCAGGGAGAAGGCCTTCAACGAGGCTTATTGGTGTCCAATCATCCTCAGACCCATGAAGAATTAGCATGGGTGCATCTGACCATTTATTGACATCGGGTCGTAAATGAGCAGCGGGATAAAAAGGCAAATGAGCTGCGAATGGAGTTCCAAGAACGTCTATGAGAGGAGACCACCCCGAATATATTGCAACAGTACCCCCTAAACTCCAACCTGCAATCCCAATCCTATCAATGCGGTTATCCAAATCTAGTAATGACTTGACTGCGAATGCATCTGCCAACATCATGGCATGAGTCACTGAGATTTGGTCTTCAACAATTGATTCCACTGATCTTGATGAAAAAGAATGAACTTTGCATACTGCAATTCCAGAGGATAGCCAATATCGAATATGATCTTCATGATGAGGTTGCCAACCTCGACTACCATGAATTGCTACTACACATCCAAATGGACCTCGCCCTTCTGGAAAATATAGGTCAGCATAAGCAGAATGTAAGTCTAAAGAATCAAAGGAAGTTAGAATATGATATATTTCAAACGGAGACCGTGAATTGAAATCAAGGCGCTCCTGCATAGCGGTTCGTAAAGTCCCTAGTATGAAAATAGATACACTAATCGATACTGATTAGTTTGTATTCAACGACGACCGCCGCCACCTCTACGACCGCCGCCGCCAGAACGACCACCGCCACCAGAACGACCTCCACCTCTACTACGGCCACCGCCACCTGAACGGTTGGAAGATGAACGAGTAACTCTAGAAGTAGAACTTGATCTAGTTCGATGGGAACGATGATTTCTATGACGATAGTATATTGGATCCGTATACCCATGACGACTGCCGTAATTATTGTTGATTACTACCACATCATTATTTGGATGATAGCCTCGGTGGTGATGAATTGCTCCAGATCTAGTGACATATGCTCCGGGCTCTACATTGTTGAATCTAGCATAAACGAATAGCCCTACCAAAAGTAATAATCCACAAGGAGCGCATACCATTAGAGCAGCGGTTGCACCCTTCTCTATCTGAGTAGAACGAATATCCGTTGGATTATCAGGATTAACATATACTGTAATTTTAGAACCGGGACCATTTGAATCTTTTACTGAATCCAAACATACACTCTCACTAGGAATCCCAATTTGCATTCGAGTGAATGAACCGGAATATTCAGAACCACCTTGTCCTGGGTTATCGTAGGTAAATGAAGGCAAGTAATAACAAGTGTAGATGTCGTAAAATCCTACAGAATCCATTGCCAGTGTTTGTTGTTGAATCCATTTTGTTGTGGAACCATGTTCAATAGTAAATACTTGAAAATCAGAAGGCATGGTTCCATCGACTTCAATCAAAATTGAACCATTAATTGGATAATGTGCTTTAATTTCTTCAAAACATAAATTTTGAGAGGTATAAGTGGGAGATTCAGCCCAACCAGAATAATTTGTACCATTTACTTCCCAAGTAAGATACACGTCAGCATAGCATGTATACTCGTCATGATAAGTATACCAAACGTCACAATATTCGTCACCATAATCATCTGTGTAACAATCTTCATTGCGAGTCTCAATTTCTTCCCAATCTTCAAACCATCCAGTCCCGTTATCTACTCCATTACCTGAAATTGTTGCATCTATTGGAATCATGATCGTATCAGTAGATCCGACAATTGTTCCTTGGACAAATGGCCAATCTTTTTCGCTAGATGCTTGCATTGCTAACAGACCTACTACGGAGAAAACAACAATCGTAGAAATAATGACTGCTGCTAACTCACCAGATGACAACCACCAAAATCCCTTCCAACCGGAATTCTGACCAGATTCCGTGACAGTATTAATCGAGGATTGAGTGGGGGTCGAGGGAATTTGAGAAGTCCCAGCAATCTTGGCCTTTTCCGCTTCTATCTTCGCCATTTCCAAAGCATGTTTTGCTTTATCCAGTTCTGCTTCTTGCTTCACCTTTTCAGCAGCAGC
>CAZRCY010000145.1:0-3459 GCA_964598735.1 uncultured Candidatus Poseidoniales archaeon | reverse complement strand
GCAATTTCTTGAGCACGAATGTGTTTCTTAACAGTCATTGGATAATATGATCCGCCTTTCACAGTTGCATCATTTGCAACAAACATACATTCTCGACCATGTACAATCCCAATTCCAGTAACGATTCCTGCTGAAGATGCTTTACCGTCATACAATCCATGGGCAGCCAGAGGTGACATTTCTAAGAAAGGCGTTCCAGGGTCACAAATCGATTGGATTCTTTCCCTAGGTAATGCCTTACCGCGACTACGATGACGCTCGACATATTTTGGACCTCCACCCAGTTTCACTTTTTCCAATTCATTCCTCAGGGTCTCGATTAAACCCTTATTGTGCAATACTCGATCACTAAAAATCGGATCGGAACGATTGACCCTAGTTGGTAGGACATCCATGAGTCTCGGGCCTGTCGAGCACGAGGTCGTCCTTGAATGAAGCGGGAGATTAGACTCCTAAGGCCATTCTCCAAACATCTCTTAGACCGGGTGCTAAACCCACGGTCATCAAGGCTAATGCCATTAAAATTCTAAGATGTCGATACCTATATTCCCATCTCTGGAGAGCATAAAACCACCATACTACAACACCAATAAAACACTTCAAAACCGTGAAACCATATGCGGTTCCAAAAAATTCAATCACGGCACTAGAAAAAACATGTTTCTCACTATATCCATACTCAACTAAACCGATACCAGTAGCAATCCCATCAACCGCTTGTCCATACATTGCAATAAGCACAATCGGTGATGCAAGTATTGCTTTCCATGTTAAAGACTCCATCTTATCGTGAAATTGTGTTTGTTCGTTCTCGTAATCTGATAACGATAAACCAGGAGGTAGGAGACCTGGAATAGATATTTCACAATTTCTCAATTTCTGTAAATTAGGACGTCCAACAAATAAATACACAGGAATAAGCACCAATGCAGGAACAACTAGGGCCCAAAATAGTGCTTCAGGATGAAATAGATCCACTACTCCATCCCTTGAAACTGATGAACTATCTATCAGATCGAGGGTTACTATCTGACCTGCTTCTTCTAATTTTAACATCATTCGGATATATGAATGAAGACATCCATATAATACAAAACAACCTCCAATACCCACCTGGAAAATTCCTTGTTCTATCGACGTCCATTTTTCCATCAATATGTGCGACAATAGAACAAAAATTATGCCAAATAATCCAAAGATTGCAACAGGCCACAAATTTAGCAGGCCTTCCATCGGAGTGCCAATACGTCCTTGTTGTAAAGAGGTTAGAAACAATATTGTTTGGAATGAAATTAATGCGATTGAGGATCCAGTAACCCAAATTCTATCATCATTGGAATTGCCTGATTTTGCTGCTAGAGTTGCAATGAAACCAGAGAAAATAACCCAAAATGCTCCTTGAAAATGTATCCCCGGAGAGACAAACCAAGATTCTAATGCAGTATCAAAAAGTGCTGCATCTTCTACCACTTCCCCTAATGATGCCCAAATTACCCAAGGAAGTAAGGCAAATATTGTAAATTCAGTTGCAGGCATTCCAACCTTCCTCAAAATTGCAGCAATTGAGATAACAGCTAAAATGAGAGTAACATTGTACGATAAAGTATTGACTTGATTATAAGAACCATCAGACATACTTTCATTCCTGATTGGATCCATAAAATACTCTTGAAAAATTGTATTTAGGAAGTTGTCAGGGCTTAGAGTTTCAGAAATTACAGTAATTGAAACAATGAATACTATTAGGCTTAAACCGAAAATCGCTAGCCTCTCCCACCATGAGAAAAATTCATCACTCAAAACGGGACCTGTACGTGTTGGATTCACAGGCTGTGGACACCCACTTGGGTGATGACTATTACGCTACTTGATCACTCTTCTTCATCGGATGGTGATTCTGATAGTCTAGCGATAAGATCTGCTTTCTTTCCACCAACTGGAAGTCCCGCCGCTTTACATCTTTCTTTCAATTCTGCAACAGATAAGGAAGTCAAATCCTCTTCGATTTCAGATTCATCAGCAACCATTGGGGCATGTACTTCCCTAAATACAATGGTCTGAACCCCAACATGATCTCTTAAAGTTCTGATTAAGCCAAATTTAGTATAAGCCCAATTTTGGTCATATGATACATACTCCGGAAGTGTAATAGTGAGATCGTCACCATCAAAAGAACATTCAAAACCATCTCTGCCAGTATTAGTTTCCAACAACGTGGTAACTTTTTCTGAACGGTCAGTTACTTCTCTGATAATCTTGTATTTGTAGCGAAGAGTAACACCAGCTAAAGCGTGATTGAAATCAATACTAGCACGGCCGGAGCGGAATGACTTGAGTATTCCATTTCTACCTCCAATCTCAACCATTCCTCCAATTTGCAGATTATCTGGATTTTGAACCGAGCGAGAAAGTTGTTGTAAGCTCATCACTTCAACTGCACTTGCATCACGTTCGCCGTAAGCATCCTCGGGAGGTATATCAAACTCATAATCGGTATCGACTTTAGCCTCATTAAGATGAGATTCAAAGCCTTTGATTAAACGGCCGTCTCCGATTACAGTGATTAATGGAGAATAGTTTCGATTTGCTTCATGTCTATCGTGTTCTTGGGCAACAGCCTCTCTGGTCGTTTCGATAAGATCTCCTGAATCAGCATTAAACAAGTCATAATCGATGTGAACAATAGAACCGCTCTTCATACACGTTACCTCCTTATGGACAAACGCGCGACCTACTTCCCCTTTATGAGAGTGGCCCTTACTTCATTCAGATAAATCACTCAGATTCATCAAAGTGATTTCGACGAATTTGTTTCAGAGTAAAGATTGATCCAACCATTATCATAAACCAACCAATCCATACTAAATGGCTACCTGGCAAATCATAAACCGTTAGACGAACACGATCAACATCCTCTAATTCGCCCATCATCGCATGAGTCATAATCTGATTCATCTGAGATAAATCAAGAATCAGAATTGTATCTCCTTTCCAATCTACTAATCTATCAACTTCAGATCTCGGTCGAATTGCTCCGTCCGCAGAATCAAACCTCAAAACACCTGGTTCTACTGAAGTGATGAATTCCTTATTAGTATCATATACATTTATCTGAATTCCAAAAAAACCATCTGCTACTGAAAATTTCTCGCTAAACTCAGGATCTTCATCCCTCACTAATGTGGTGATATCCGTCATTTCATAAAGAAAATCTCCATGCTGGATTTGTTCATTTCTAATCAAAGTAATCTGATGAGAGGGGTCGATACGATCGACTAAGGTAGTGGTTAATACGTGCCCTACTAACAATATCAAGATGCCTGCGTGTGCTAAATGTGAGCCTAAAACTCGTAAATTTGGTTTCCTTCTCTTTCTGACGATTGACGTTTTTCTAATTGTTGAACTTAAATCAACTATTGAGGGAGGAATTGCAATAACTAACCAAACCAACAAAAATCT
>CAZRCY010000144.1:0-3505 GCA_964598735.1 uncultured Candidatus Poseidoniales archaeon | reverse complement strand
CTACGCATAGCACCTCTGAACAATCCAGACTCTGATCTAGGTTCTTCTTTCAATGTCACTCCCTGCACAGATTCCACTGGTCCTGTCTTTCCAGTAATTCTAGCTGTACTTCTAGCAACATGATCTTGTTCCAAGAATAGATCAACATTCTCAACATCAGATTCACTGGATTCTATTTCAGTAGGTCCCCCTTCATGATTAATCTGAGAAACTGAGCCAGAGAGACGTTCTGCGGCTTTTTTCTGGGAAGTAATTGGACGATTCATTGCATCGATACTTAACCGATTATCTGCCTCTTCCGTGCGCAACCAAACACCCTTGTCTTCGGCCTTGTATACTTTTTCTAATCTCTGTATACTCTTAGAACGATGCCATTCCATGTCCTTGACAATTCTAGAGCGACGGAATAAAATATAGCCGAAAACCAATGATGAACCGTAGTAAACATATGGTATCCATATTTCTTCAGAGAGTAACAAATCTACTGCAGGCGGACCGAACATATCTAAGACAAGAAAAATCAACGATGGAGCCAGAAGTAAGGCTACTGAAGTGCTACCATTCTTCTCGGCCATAAAACTAATTCCTACCTTCATTGCTTGAATTGTTCGCGCCTTTGATCCGTTCATTGATGGGTGGTTTCATTGGCAATAATCCAGAAAGAAGACCTAAACTAAATGAAATATGCAATGTAAGAATAGATAGAAAAATACCCAGATTAGGTAGAATACTTGTCTTATTCATTGATGTAAGTAGCAAAATAGAAAAATATCCGGACGATAAAAACAATGGAGTGAAGAAAAAAATATTAGAAAAAACATTCAGCATGGTAGAATCCCCCAAAAAGATAGAACTATCTGTAGAAAGGAAAAACAATATCGATGAAATAGAGATAGATATTAGGCCAATCCAAGGAAGAAATTCTCGGAATCTTGCACGTCTGGGATATACTAGTAATTGACGCATTCTCCAATATCCATATCTTCGACCCATCCCCCATAAACCGGACAAAGTGGATCTTTTTGACATACTCACAAACGATACATCCGATCGCATCACAGGCCAATCATTTTCTCTTAACCTGTGATTCAAATCATGATCTTGGCCTGCAATCCATCTATCATCCCAACCGCCTATCGATTTGACCGCTTCTACGCGATGTAAACAAAAAGCGGGAGATTTTGCTGCTTCTCGACCTTTGAATTGAGCGAATTGACCACTTCCTCCTAGTGGAGAATGAAGAGCATATTCAATTGACTTTGGCATACCATTTCTTTCCTCTGAAGGTTTGATTTTCGAACCCATTGAACCAATTTTTCTACCCAAAGATTGTTCAGCATCTAGTAAATCATCGACCCTTAATTGAAGATGATCTTCTGGAACCCAAGTATGCCCAATTATCTCAAACATGTGTGTCGCGTCTTCCACATTTTCAAGAGCGAGATTTCTTGCAGCGGATACATACTTATCTGGATTATCTAAAATATCTATCTCAGGACCTCCCTCAATTTTACTTAGAGACGAGTGTTTTTCTGCAATTTCTCTAGAATTATCACTAGAGCCCCCATCTAAAATTAAAATTCGATGTCGTTGGGAATCAAATGTCTGATTGCGAAGTGATGTAAGACATCTATCAAGGTGACTTGACTCGTTGAGAACGGGGATGACTGTCAAAATCTTGACCTCGTCCATGGCCCCAACTTCCCCCTTTAGTCGTCAAACTTGTTATTCAAAAATCATTTAGAAATGCATTATCTCTATCTCAAATATATCGGAACACACATGACCTCCCATCAATGCCGATTAGTATGGAAGGGCCATCGGTGAGAATCACTACCCGGGTGGGAGCTCATGAATCATCTAATGCGATTATTGATTCAATCAAGGGGCTATTCCCTGATTTCGTCCCTGAAAGTCAGGTTGAAAACATTCCTTATCCTAGAGATGAAGCTTGGACAGAGATGTACGGAAATGGTGGATCAATGGATTATTTTATCCAAGCACTGAGAGATCAACGAATTCTCGATACTGGAATGGATGCAATGACAATGGATTCGACCGAAAATTCAACCTTATTTCGACTATCTAGACAGGCATCTATTGTAGGAAAAGTAGGATTTGTCTTAGAGGGCGAAACTACACTGGGAGGACATTTTGAGGTGTTGTTAGAATTGACTGGATTAATCTCTTGGATTGAAGAAGCAACATACCATGAAGGTAGAAACCACGTTCCAAGAACAGTTGGCGATGGATACGGAATGGAAATGGATGGGTCTTCGAGAGAATGGAATGATTAACTCAAATATGTAGATTGAATATGTTCTATCAACGGAATGTCTGCTTCTAGCCAATCATAATTATGTAACGAAGAGGTCTCAATCCATCTATGTTCGCTGTGACTATGCGTACTTGGAGCAATTTCACTTTGGGAAGTACATCTCCAAAAATGAAGTGTTACTGTAAAGTTAGAATAATTATAATCAATCGCCATTATTTTAGTCACTGGAGTAATTTTCCAATCTAATTCTTCTTTACATTCTCTAATTAATGCGAGAGTTTCAGTTTCACCAAGCTCAATTTTCCCTCCAGGAAACTCCCACTTTTCAGAATGAACTGGTCCTTTTCGTTTACTGGCTAGCCATTTTCCATCATTCTCAAAAACCGCTGCAACTACGTCGATATGCATAGGTTGTACCACTATAGCTGAAATCCTGGTAACAAATTCTACCTGTTCATTAATATGCATGAATTCCTCTGAAGGCAAATGAACAAAGATACAAGGTAAGTCTCGATTCTTGGCAGTTAATGCATAAAGAGAGTGGTATAAGGTTTCGTTGCATACAAATCCACCTGCATCATCACTAATTTCATACGAATATTTTAGATTCTCATTTTGAATTAATTCAACAGATGCAGAAACTGGAATCTCTGAAGGAGCGCCTTGGATTATTTCCCCAGTTACTTTTCTACCACTATTATCTGGTGAAGAAAAATAATTCATATTCAATGCTCGAGATTCTATCCTAGGAAGTGAAGTATTTCTTGCCAATCCTAGATGAATGATTGCGTCTATGTCTTCAATTGCGTCTGAGAGAATTGCTTTTGATATGTGTGTACTACCAGTTTTGTCTACTGACAATATCATAGAACGCCACTCGATTTTAGGGCTTCTTTTTTGAACTCTTCTTGCTCCTATTTCTGACTCGCCCAACTCAACAATGAACGATTTTAAATTCAACGATTTAGCTATTATCTCACTGATATTAGTTTCCATTCCTGCAAAAGGCTCAAAACCAGTCAACAAAATCTTGTACATCTACCTCATCCGAACTGTTGCTTAATTGAATAACTTCCGAGAAACTAGTTTTCTTACACAATATAGCAGAGAACTTGAGAAGCATCAATGCACACCATGTGTCATGGAGGCGACAGTAGAGGTCGATGGGAACGATCTAGATTTAGCCGAAAAAATCCAAAAAAGGGCTAAAACGCCAATCAACGTATC
>CAZRCY010000143.1:0-3570 GCA_964598735.1 uncultured Candidatus Poseidoniales archaeon | reverse complement strand
TTACGTTTTTTCGTTGCAGCCCATGAACAAATCATACAATTTTCAAGATCATGAAATCTTGCTGGACAATGTTCTCTTCCGAAAAAGATGATTTGTAAATGTCTCGCATTCCATGTTTCCTTTGGGAAAACTGCTTTGAGATCCTTCTCAGTTTTCTCAACACTTTTTCCATTGCTTAATCCCCATCTTGCGGCCAATCTGTGAATATGAGTATCAATTGGAAATGCAGGGATATCGAATGCTTGAGCCATTACAACACTTGCAGTCTTATGGCCTACTCCGGCTAGAGATTCCAAAAAATCCCAATCTGGAGTTATTTCTCCACCATTGGAGATAATCTGCTCAGCCATTTTTTTGAGGTTTTTTGCCTTCGTCGGGGCTAAACCGATTTCACGAATAATTTCCTTTATTTCATCTACTTTTAATGATGCCATAGCATATGGATCAGAGGCAACAGAAAATAGAGCAGGGGTAACTTCGTTGACCTTTTTGTCGGTTGTTTGAGCTGATAGCATTACTGCTACAAGTAGTGTGTAAGGGTCACTATGATCCAAGGGAATAGGAGTTTCAGGATATAAATTGTCCAGAATTTCTCCGATTTTCTTGCCTTTCTCGCTTCGTTTCATCACTTTCCTTCCATCATTCTTTCTTCAATTACATTTCCAGGTAGACAATTCAAGACGTCCGCTTCTTCTAGCCAACCTTTTCTTGCCATTTGAACTCCAAACCATACATCCTTCAGTCCCTTGGTCGAATGTGCATCAGGATTAATTACAATTGGAACGCCTTGGGATTTTGCAAATTTACACAATCTCCAATCTAAGTCTAATCTATATGGACTCGCATTAATTTCACAAGCCTTCAAAACCCCTTCAGAATTTAATTCGCCCATTCTTCGTAGAACAGCGTGCATGTCCAATGGAAACGCTTCTCTTCCTCCGATGATTCGTCCCGTAGGATGTCCCAAAATGGTAAATGTAGGATCTTCAATAGCTTTGATTAAAATTTCAGTATTTTCAATTTCATCACGATTTCTCCATGACCTTATTGCGTGTACGCTGCCTACCACGTGCGAAAATTCTCGCCTAATATTATCAGGATAGTCTAACTTTCCATCTGCTAAGATATCACATTCCGAACCATGAAGAAGTCGAAAATTTGTCTTTTCTTCTTCCCATTGATAATTCATCTCTCTAATTTCGTTACCTTGTAGAACAACCTTGTCTTGAGGTACGCCAATACTTCTACCTCCAATGTTTAGTATTTCTGAGTGGTCTGCAATTCCCAGAAATTCCCAACCTAAATCGATTGCTGCATCTGCCATTTCAATTAATGAACCAGAACCATCTGAAGCAGTAGTATGATTATGTAACGCTCCTTTCACTTGAACTGGTTCGATCAAAGAAGGGAGTGTTCCAGATATTGATGCTTCAATTTCACCCATATCTTCTCTCATTTCTGGAGGTACCCACTTCATTTTGAGATGTTCATAAATTTCTTCTTCCTCGAATGCTGGTAAGCCATTCTCTGCAGCTTTGAGTCCCTTTGCATCCCCTAGTCCATCCAGAGGAAATAATCCAAATTCATTAAGCCTTAATCCCATGTCTAGGGCTCTTTGTCTCATTCTAACATTATGCTCTTTACTTCCAGTAAAATACGCCATCGTATAGGCGAAAACATGTGGGGGAACTAGTCTAACTTGGGCATCAATTGTAGAATTTGCTTCCAATTCTTCCCATGCTTCACCACCGAGAGCAGCTAACACCCCACCATCTATAGTCGAGTTTGATACTGTGTCTTCAAAGATTGTAGATTCTAATATTAAACTAATTTTTGAATCACCGGCACCCTTTATTTCGGCTATTCCAGGAATAGATAATATTGAATCAGTGACCTTTTCTATATTTTCTTTTTCAACAGCTGCTACGACATCGAGATCGCCGATTGATTCTTTTCTTCTTCTTGCTGAACCAGCAAGTTGTGCTCTTTGAACCCCTTCAATCCCGTCAATTCGTCTTTCAAATGCCTCTCCATAAAGTAGTCCTATGTCTAGACGTCGTCTTCCAGAAAACCTCGCTAGTAAGTCAATTCCTTCAAGTATTCTTTTCTCCATCTTCTTGCCCATACGAGGTAAATTAGCAAGTTCCCCATTTTCTGCAGCCGTTCTTAAATCAGCTATATTCTTAATTCCTAATTCATCATAGAATTGTTTGATTCTTTTTGGTCCTAGACCAGGAACACCTAACATTTCTATTAATCCTCTTGGAACTTTATCATACAAGGAACCTAAATCACCCCAAGTTCCTCCATTCATTGCTTCGTTAATCAGTCCAGCAATTCCTTTTCCAATTCCTTTGATATCTATCAGTGCACCTTGTTTCACTGTTTCCCACAAATCTTCTTCATGAGATGACAGACTCCTAGATGCATTTTCATACGCTCTTATTCGAAACGGATTTGCTCCATCTAATTGCAATAATATACCTACTTGTTCTAGTACAGTAATGATTTGGCTCTTAGTGAAGTATGGGGGTTGTTCCCTTCGAGAACGAGGGATTGACCACGAACTCAGGTTCACCATGTACCGGGTTATTCACGACGGGTCTTGAAACATCTCTTCATCACTCAAAATCAAAGACCTACTAGAAATAGGGTACATCGAGGGGAGAGGATGCTGGAGTTTTTCGAGTCTGTACTTTCTTGGTCTTGTGGATTAGTTATTGTCATTTGGATTTCAATAGGAACGTTGGCACGTTCAGCAAAAATAGAAAGATTATCTCACAATATTATGACTTTTTTATGTATAATTACTGCAATTGGTTTGGCTTTATTCCATCAGTTAGGTGGGATATTTTGGGGATCTCCTCCCTTGGCTAATTTTCTAGTTTTGGTACTGGTTTTAATGGGAATAGTTAGTCAAATTATTCCCATTAATGGAGAAGAAATCCAAGGTGAACCGAATCCACATCATTTGATGAAGTTACGTCGGGAAAGAGAAGAAGAATGAAAAAATCAACGACTGGTAGATTCACTTTCTAATTTCTCATTTATGAACTGGCGCATATATTCGGGCAATTCTCCGTTCTGGAACACTACATCATTAACATCGTCTAATTGCATCAATGAATAGTAAATCTGCATGGCTGTCATGGGAGTAGATCCACATCCTGTACAACCTCCTTCTAATGAAATCATAATTATCCCGTCTGTAGTATCTACGACATTAACGATTCCGTCATGAGCATCAAGGACAGCTTGTACCGGCCCTACCGAATCTAAAATCAGTTGCTTGTCAACCACGTCTATCCCATAACGTCCTCCTCTATCAACCAACTGTTCGAAATCCTAATTTTTTCCATTGTTGGAATTAATCTATTTCCTCTGAAAAAGGTGAAACAAGTAATTCAAATCGGTCTCCATTAAATATACGTCTTTTTTCCCGATGATGGAATAGGTGAAAGATATGAGTGCATTTACCCCAGAAGAATTAGCCCAAATTGGCGTCGGATTAGCGGTTTTCGGATTAATAACCGCGTTTGTTCTTTATCGAAGGAATGATTCAATCGTTAT
>CAZRCY010000142.1:0-3610 GCA_964598735.1 uncultured Candidatus Poseidoniales archaeon | reverse complement strand
GCCAATCTGTAATATTCGTTACAGTTTTAAGAATGAAAATCAAAGCGTTGAGTCGAATTAAAATAAATTCAAACAAAGAAATAACAGGATAAATGATTAGTCCTACAGGGAATGCGATGAATGATATTGCCGGAGATAAAATTGCGGCGGGAACTAACATAAAATGTACAATGTTAAGAGGGAACAACATTGCTGTTTCAATTCTTGATTGTCGATCTTTGTCGATTTGATTAAGTCTGGCTTCTTCATCTAATGCAGCACGATACTTTCTGAGTGTTGATCCTGAATTCAATACTCGCCTTACTGCTTCTCTATATCGAGAATGAGATGCTTTACTCCCTAACCAAGACTTGAAGAGTGAACTGACTGGAACTGCCGCAACTAATGGTAACGCCAAAAGACCCAGTGACCATAGTAATGCCGCAGTATCCATGTGACTAGGCAACTATTCTGCAATATGATTATGGCGGAAGGCCACGATGGTAGATGTAACAATTGAGCCAAAATTATGGGAATCAGTAGATGCAGTCGGATCGGGATTATCTCCTTCTACTACACAGGAATTGTCATTTATGCTTACGACCCTTTTAACCAACAGAATTTGAGTGTTAAATGGATTAGGGAATACAATAACATCACCAATTTTAACCCGTTGTCCAGTGTATTTTTGAAAATTAACTATCTGTCCATCCATGAAATTTGGCCACATACTGTTGCCAGATATTTTCACTGGTATAGTTTGCATTTACTCAACTTGCTCGGATCCAAGGAACTTCTCTTCCCTTAACGCCCCAAAATAGATGATGAATTTCCTCAATAGCATCCATTAATTCCTGGGCATGTGTGGAAGACACTTCCACCTTGCACGCACTACATAATTTGGCAGCCATCCAAAAAGTTTCATGCAAGTTTGGGTGGTTTTCTAGGTGTTGAGGTTTGAAAAAGTCCGTCCACAAAACTAGTAGTTCATCCTTACATTTCTGGGCTTCTTCTTCTTTTATTGCTGCGTAACGACTCATTGTATTGATATATGCTGCAGTTCCACAATCACCACCATGATTTTCAGCGAGAGTGATCATCTTATTTGTCATTGACTGAACCGCTTCTCCAGCTATTCTAGCACTAGCCGGGTCGTATACTCCACAAGGTCCATCACAATGTGCATTCGCTTCAATCAAGAACTCTCCATGTTCATCCATGAAGCCCCCAGAACAATCATGTTCATGAATTCTTTGAATGGTTGCTAAATGATTTTTCCTAAAGAGTATGTTGATGGAGTGTATTGCTAACGGGTATTCATGGCTAAGATTGCAATCACTGATGGTCTCTCTGAATCTGCAATAAAATTACTAACAGACGCAGGTCACGAAATAGATTTAGAACCAGAAAAATTAGATGGATTTGATGCAATAGTAATACGTTCAGCAACGAAATTAACAAAGGACGTAATTGAATCAGCCCCAACACTTCGTTTAATAGGTAGAGCGGGAGTAGGTGTTGATAATATCGATTTACTGGCAGCAACAACTGCCGGAATTTTGGTTTGTAATACTCCAGGTGCATCTACTCAGTCAGTAGTTGAGTTAACCATTGGCCATTTACTTGCATCAATTAGATATATACCCACGGCTGACAGAGATTTGCGCAATGGAGAGTGGACGAAAAAGAAACTAAGAGGTACGGAATTATTAGGTAAAAGAATAGGTTTCATTGGTTTTGGGCGTATCGCACAAGGGGTGGGAAGAATTGCTAATATTCTTGGAATGGAATTACATGCATATGACCCATACTTACCACCTGAAGTAGCAGTGGAACAGAAGTGTACTTTACATGATGATGTGGATGAAGTTTTCAAAACATGTACCCACATTGCGATTCATTGTAATTTAACTGAAGAGACACATCATTTAGTCAATTCTCATACCCTGTCTCTCATGCCAGGTATTGGTGCCGATGGTATCCCATGTGGTAATCATTTAGTTTCGTGTGCTAGAGGAGGAGTAGTGAACGAAGATGATGCTCTTCTAGCCCTTGAAGAAGGAATTCTCAATTCTTGTGCATTAGATGTTTTTGAAAGTGAACCTCAAACCCATCACCCTATTCTGAACCATCCTAATTTTCACGGTACTCCGCACATTGGAGCAGCCACTCACGAAGCTCAACATCGTATTGGCATAGAAATGGCCAATTTATTGATTAAATTCTTTGATGGTGATATCCCCAATTCAGTGGTAAATCGAGATGTGTTGAGTTGATTACTCAAGTTTATGCATTGATGTGAGAATTTGTGTAAATTCTGAAATATTTTCTGGTATAGTAATACCTGTTATTGGAGCAGCTAAACTAATACCAGCATCCGCTTTTGCCTTCCATACCATCGCATTAAACGAAATGATTTCATTGGTAGTACCAGAATCAAAACTAAAATCTATTTCTACAGGTTGAGGGTGTAATCTGACATCAACGGCAGAATTTCTGTAAATGGTTGTAGTGATATGGTGCGTAAATAAAGGACATACAGGTGAAAATATAGTCATCAAATCTCTAAATATTCTATGAATTGTCCACGCTGCGGATTTATCACCATCGTATAACCGCTTTTTTACCATCTCCAGATAATGACTGGCCAATATACCTGTACCGAATGTTTTGATAGACTGTGTTGCATTGTAAATGTCAATATTTTTCCATGAATCCTTTACATTGGTAAGCATAATACCAAATTCATTCAATATCCATTTATCTTCTACATTTAGGTTAGAAGGAATCTCAGAAAGATCGTTTGGTACATCAAACTGAGAAGTAAATCGAGCAACGTTAAACAGTTTGGATAATACACCAAAATATCTCGACTCTATTTCTTCAGGATTGATATGGAAATCATCTCCAACTTGAGCGTCGCAAGCCTTCCATAATCTAAAGCACTCTGAACCAATCTTTTTTGCAGTTAAATGGACTTGCTTTCCTTCTGGACCTTTAACTTTCCAAGATCCTGTTCGGCCTCCTGCTCCACATTCAAGAACAGAATCGGCATCAATACCATTTCCTAATGATTTGGACATTTTTCTTCCCCAAGGATCCATTCCTAATCCATCAATCCAAACATGTTGAAATCCTGGTTTGTCTAGTAATAATGTAGATTTTAAGAGTGTGTAGTACAGCCACGTTCTAACAATTTCCTTACCTTGAGGTCTTAATCCAGTTGGAAATGCATTTTCAAAAACATCTGGCTCATTCAGGTATCCAGATACAAATAAGTTAGAATTGGAAGAGTCCATCCATGTATCGAAGACCTTTTCTTCTCCTCTCAAATCTCCTAATTCAGATTTCATTTCCTCGTACGAGCCAAGGACTTCTCGAGTATTCCTATCAATCACTATACTACCCACTGGGGGATCTTCATCCCAAGGTCGAACATACGTACCAGAAGGTGGGACAATTATCTTTGTTTCCGTAGAGTCATACCAAATTGGAATTTCAGTATGGTACCATCTTCTTCTAGAAATAGGCCAGTCGATTGTAATATTCTGCATCCAATCAATAAGATACTGACGATTTCGTGGTGGGTGAAATGTAATTTCTTCGGATAATTCGGATACTCTATCAAGCA
>CAZRCY010000141.1:0-3621 GCA_964598735.1 uncultured Candidatus Poseidoniales archaeon | reverse complement strand
TGTTAGATTTTGATGAGCAAGAAGCTGCTAGAGGAATTACAATAAATGCAGCAAGTGCATCTATGGTTCACAAAGTAGAAGGAGAAGATTATCTAATAAATTTGATTGACACACCCGGTCACGTTGACTTTGGGGGAGACGTTACAAGAGCTATGAGGGCTGTAGATGGATGTATAATCTTAGCATGTGCTGTTGAAGGAACCATGCCACAGACTGAAACTGTTGTTCGCCAAGCATTGAAAGAACGTGTGCGTCCAGTACTATTCATCAATAAAGTAGATCGACTAATAAACGAGTTACAAATTGATGGACCAGAAATGATGAAAAGATTTGAGAAGATAATTGTTAGAGTTAACAGCCTAATTAGTGCATTTGCACCTACAGAATACAAAAAAGAATGGCAAGTCGATGTTCAGAAGGGTACTGTTGCTTTTGGTTCAGCATACTATAACTGGGGCATGAGTATTCCTTTCATGGGAAAAACTGGATTGAACTTCAAAGATATCTTTGAACACTGTCATAATGATGAACAGAAAGCACTTGCCAAAAAAGCCCCTGTTCACCAAGTATTACTGGACATGGCAGTAGAAAGATTGCCTGGTCCTTTAGACTCTCAGAAATATAGGATACCGAATATTTGGCAAGGTGACTTAGAAAGCGAAGCAGGTAAAGCCATGCTCTCCTGCGACCCCGACGGACCGTTGTCTTTGATGATCACTAAAATTTGGATGGATCCTCATGCTGGAGAAGTCGCCGTCGGGAGAATATTTTCTGGCACAGTTAAACAAGGTGAATCTCTCTTCGCTCTGGGGGCTGCCAAAAAAGAAAGGGTTCAACAAGTTGCAATGATGGTTGGTGGAGATAGAATTCAGGTCCCTGAAGTATCCGCAGGAAATATTGCGGCTGTTACTGGTATTCGCAGTGCCGCTGCTGGAGTAACTGTCACTCGTAATGAAGACGCAACGCCGTTTGAAGCAATTCGACATTATTCAGAACCTGTTGTAACCGTTGCTATTGAACCTAAAGCATTGAAAGATTTACCAAAGTTCGTAGATGCAATGAGAACATTGGCTAAATCAGATGCATCACTGCAAGTAACCCATAATCATGAGACTGGTGAAGCATTACTAGCTGGTATGGGCGAATTACATCTTGAAATCTCTGTTTACAGACTAGAAGAAGAACAAAACATCAAGGTCAAGGTTTCAGAACCTATTGTCGTTTATCGTGAATGTATCCATGGTGATAACAAGGGCAATCCGTTTGAGGGTAAGTCACCAAATAGACACAATAGATTTTACATTGAGGTAGAGAGGCTGCCGGACGATGTTGTACAAGCCTTGAGGGAAGGGGAATTTGGGGATGGCGCAGTTCGTTCGAAAGATGCTAAAGAAGTGGGTGACAAATTTGCAGCATTTGGTATGGATAGAGATTTAATGAGGAAAATCTATGCTATTGGCGGTACAAATGTCTTGATTAATGCAACCAAAGGTATTCAACAAATCCACGAGACTCGCGAACTCATTATCCAATCTTTCCTAGATGTTTGTGTAAGAGGACCTCTAGCAGAAGAACCTATTATGGGAGTCATGGTGAAATTAGTAGATGCTAAACTACACGAAGATGCTATCCATAGAGGTCCAGCACAGACAATACCTGCCGTACGGAATGCCATCAAGGGAGCAATGGTCAGAGCCCGTTCATCCTTGATGGAGCCAATGCAGAAACTCCAAGTCTCTGCGCCGAACGATGTGATGGGAGGTATTACTCGACAAATCACAACAAGACGTGGTGTAATCGAAGACATGCCTGTAGACGGCAATATAACTACGGTAATTGGTAGGGTTCCTGTTGCTGAAACTTTTGGGTTTTCAAACGATATTCGTGCTGCTAGTCAAGGAAGAGCCACATGGAATACTGAAAATGCAGGGTTTGAACAGGTTCCACCTCAATTGTTTGAAAAAGTTACTCAAGAAATCCGCGATCGCAAGGGTCTGAAGGCCGAGGTGCCAACAGAGGCCAACTATAGAGACTGAAGTTAGAAACAGGAGCGATTATGTTGAAACGAACATTTGTACGGTTATCTGTACTTATTTTTCTTTTTTCGATATTAGCTACACCGTCGGTTGCATATCATCTTGGTCCACCACTAGAAGACAACAATGGAAACCCAGTAGCTGCTTATGGGTGTACATGTCATGGTGTAGGAGGGCCATTGAATGGCCAACCATCAGATCGTGCTATTGTAAGCGTATCTGGTGTACCAATTCAATATGAATTGGACGTATCCTATAACCTCACTATTTTGGTTCAGGATGCTAATACATTAGCTGGTGAATCAGGAAATGTAGCCGGAGGGTTTCTGATGACGTCCGGAAACACTGGAATATTTTCATGGGATGAAAATCAAGATATTCGACCCGCAGTAGGTACTCCTGATGAAGAATCCAGTGAACGATCTACAATTTATAATATCTCACAATCCGATATTGACGATGATGGGCAATGGGAAATTCAATGGACTGCTCCTGACTCAGATGTTGGAGCAGTCGTATTTCTCGTAGCAGGTAATTCGATTAACGATAATGGTCAAGCAGACGAAGGAGATTATTGGAATGTATTGAGTTTCTCTATCAATGCGCCTGGTACAGTTTCGAATGCTGAAGATATGGACTCACTGATTACGAGGACAGTTAGTGTCGGAACATACCAAAATTTGTTTGTTGCAGAAGTGACAGATGACCAAATTGAATACGAAAGACAGGTCGCTTTATCCACAGATATATTCCTAAAAGGAAATATTTACTATTGGGCTAGTCTGGTCATGCTAATTCTTGGAGCGGTAGTTCAAAGAGAAATAATGGAACGAAATCGTGGTGAGAGGCCCCCATATTTAGCATCAGAGTTAGCATACCCGCAGATGTTAAGATACTCTGCAGTTGCAATAATTTTGTTTTATTCCGGTGTAGTCATGAAGGCAGGTGATTGGCCAATATTCCTTTGGGGAACCTCATTCTTTTGCTCACTATGGGCTACATATGCAGTTTATCGAACCTGGTTAGCAATGAATTCGGAACCTACACCTGATGACCTGATGTAATCGTTAGAGCCATCTACCAGATGCATCTGGCAAGACCATGGAGGTCACGCCATTGGGCACGATGGACGATCTCTCATCGCATTTTAATGAGGTATTTTCATCTTTTAAGAAATGGTTAATTTCTTTTCTTTTTGCATCAATAATTGTATCATTCTTTATAGATCAAATTATATCGTTATGGATTACATCATTTGAATACAAAATTTCTGAATTAACAGTATATTCTCCAGATAGATGGCTGAGAATGCGATGGGGCACTGTAATGTTATCCGGATTAATCATCTCAATTCCATATGCATCATATTTGGTGGGGAAATTTGTATATCCCGGATTGTATGCATTTGAACGCAAGTTCATACTATATCTAATTGGTTTTTCAACATTATTAATTTCTACAGTTGTACCATATTGTTGGTTTGTAATTTCCCCCAGTGTCATGAACCAGTTCACGGAAATTACTGCTATTGAACAAATATCAGCAAGTTACGATATAAGCATGATATATACAATAGTTCTAGGAA
>CAZRCY010000140.1:1867-3647 GCA_964598735.1 uncultured Candidatus Poseidoniales archaeon | reverse complement strand
CTGGTGTAGTACTTCTTCTTGCCCTACTTTCTATGGCAATTTATGGCGTCAAAGTGGTGGGAATGGGTGAGCCATATGATTCATCGGATGATGCAGTTCTTCAAACTGCGGCAGAAGTGGATGATGTTTGGGAAGTAACAATACAATCACGTATTACTAACCTAGCAGGACTAGGAACTGATTTTGAAATCTGTAGTGATGCTGCAAGAAGTGTTCAAAATGATCTTGTCAGACATGGAGAACATAGAGGCGTTGAAGTGATTTTAGTTGGGCTAAATGTCACAATTGAAGGAAATCAATGTTATGTATCAGCTGAAGCGGGAATTGCTGATAGGAATAGTAGAATACTAGTGATGTTAGATTCAACTATCGAATTACCATAGTTACTCTAAATTTTGACGAATACGTAACAGTGGATCGTCATGGAGAAGGGGGTCAATTCTCACCCATCCTGCTACTCTACCCCTTTCCATAATTGCTCTTTGTATTGCTCTGATTCTATCAAAAGCCAAGATATAACGAGTTGATCCTCTATATGTTGATTCTTCTCGTTTCGTGATAAATTCTCTATGTTGGTTTTCAGCATCAGCAGTTGCGACTATTCCAATCGCTCTACCTCCGGCTTCTCTCCAATCTCTTAACCAAGATGATTTTGGAATAATATGTACACCCTCAATGACTAAATCTACACCTTGAGATCTGGCTCGATTTATTACGGCATCAACGCCCCTCTCTACTGCTTCTGATGCATCTAACCAGTCGTTCACCGGGTCTCCTGTTTCTCCTCTAGAGTAGGATGACCTGTGTAATGCAGGAGATTCATTAATAGTAAAATTACACCTCAGTACTTCTCTAATTGTATCCGTAGAAACACATCTACTAAAATCAAGTTCATGCGCAACCATATGAGCTAAAGTCGATTTTCCAGTCCCTGTAGCTCCAGCAATTATAGTTAAACGAGGGACTCGATTATTTTTCGATTCCTCAATCATAATTCCACCATTTTCTTTTACAAATTTTCAGATTAGATGGTTAACAATATCGTCTACTGACTGTGTTTTACCGCAATATGCGCATCGAAGTTCTAATGGATTTCTTGAATGAACTAGAATTCGATGTGGAAGAGGTTCTCTAGGATTATTCATAATACAATTAGAAAACGAACATCGAGCGACGTTTTTTAATTCCTCTCCGAGTACTACAGATCTCTTTTCTGCAACCCGATAATCGCGAATAATTGATACAGAAGCATTAGGGGCAATTATTGCTAATCTATCTAGCTCTTCTTGAGTTAATTCACGATCTTCTACCTTCATTACATCTTTTCTGTCTAACTTTTTGCTTGGAACATTTATTGCCAAGGAAATTGGAGTACTACGACTATCCAGTAATCCTAACATGCCTAATACTCTTAAAGCAGAACCTGCGGGAACGTGATCAATAATTGTTCCATTTTGGATAGCCGTCACTCGACGCATACCTTCTTCGCTCATTGACTCACCTCCGGAACTTCAACTCCAAGTAAGCGACATAATAACGACATTCTTGCAACTACCCCATAGAATGCCTGTTCGAAATATTTCGCATGAACAGTTGAATCGACATCTGGGGAAATTTCATCGACACGAGGTAATGGATGCATTATTATCATATTTTTCTTGGCAGAACTCAGATCAGAACGATTTAATTTGAAAACTCCCGCAACTTTGTGATATTCATCTTCATCAGGGAAGCGTTCCTTTTGGATACGTGTCATGTAGATTACGTCAATATTTTCTAT
>CAZRCY010000140.1:0-1767 GCA_964598735.1 uncultured Candidatus Poseidoniales archaeon | reverse complement strand
GCACCATCTCCTGCATTAATTACCGGAATCTTAACTGAATTTGAGGAATAACGCGCTGCTCCTTGACGTGGATGGCGAATCACAGCAATATCTGCGTATCCGTCCATCATTTGCATAGTATCGTACAATGTTTCACCTTTTACTACAGAGGAATTAGAAACATCGCCTAAATTCAATACTGAGCCTCCGAGTCTTTTCATTGCAGTTTCAAAAGACATTCTGGTTCTAGTAGAAGGTTCGAAGAAAAGATTAGCTAAAACCTTCCCAGCAAGGATTGGTAAATGGATTTCGCCCCTTGCTATCGGTAGCATTCTTTCCGCATCATCAAGTATTGACAATATGTCTTCATTCGTCAGATCATCCACAGTGATTAGGCCACTCATGCTAGTCCCCTTTTTCATACGTGGAGAACTCCGACCATATTCCTTCCCGTTGAATTGACATCTATCTTCACACCACTCCGTCGGCTTGATGTGAGGGGACTGGTTCCCAGAACCATGCTGATTAGTAGGACGCCGGTGCGAGCATCTTTCTGTGGTGGGGGGACCGACCTTGCTGCATTCTATCAGAATCATCCCGATGGAGGGGCAGTCACCTCTCTAGCAATGGCTCGCTATCTCTATGTTACCGTAAATCCAAGGTTTGATAATTCAATTCGAATTTCCTATTCTTCGATGGAATTTGTAGACGATGTCAATGAAATCCAGCATGAATTAGTTCGCGAAGCAATGAAATCAACTGGAGTTACACACGGCATTGAGATCACCACAATAGCAGATATCCCGTCTAGAGGTACGGGTCTAGGGTCATCTTCTGCTGTTACAATTGGCCTACTCAATGCATTATCATCTCTTGCTGGAAATCCAATATCTTCAGAAGAATTAGCAAAAGAAGCATGCAGAATAGAAATTGATGTTCTTGGTCAACCTATTGGAAAACAAGACCAATATGCAGCAGCTCTCGGAGGAGTGAATACAATTGGGTTTTTGCCTGATGGTTCTGTCAGTGTCGATCCTCTAATTCTGTCAGATGATACAAAGAAAAGAATTGAGAATGAATTTTTGCTAGTTTACACAGGATTAACTAGGTCAGCAAACTCGGTCCTTTCAAAACAAAAAAAGTTGACTGCGGAAAAAATGGATGAGTTATCCACACTAAGGATTCAAGCTTTTCAAGTTAGATCGGCATTAGAGGGAGGAAGACTTGAGGAAGTTGGAAGATTGCTTGAAGAGTCCTGGCAAATTAAACGAAATTTAGTTGATGGAATTACAGGGGAATTACTTGATAATCTGCATGAACAATTGATTGATGCAGGAGCAACTGGTGCTAAATTACTGGGTGCAGGTGGAGGAGGTTTTTTCCTAGTTCATGGAGATACTGGAATCAAAAAGCGTCTAGAAAATTCTCTTAGTTCTAATCATAAAATTCTACCTCTTTTAATTGATAGTCAGGGTTCAACGATTATTCACGATGATGGAAAAAGATGGGGGTGAAGCCCATTCGTTTTCAAGCAGTAATTATCATTTCCTTACTAATTCTAATGTCTACTCCAATTGGACATGCTGAAGAAAATCAAGGAAATATACTAGATATTGAAATGGGATATTGGGATGAAGAAAATTGGATTCCACTGACTACATCATTTGAATTTGAAATTAGATTGATTGACTCATGGACGGGGCAAGTAATTTATTACGAAATGACTAATGATACAAAAATACAGATTAATTTAGAAGAATCTAAACCAATTAGACCCGAAATTATATC
>CAZRCY010000139.1:0-3813 GCA_964598735.1 uncultured Candidatus Poseidoniales archaeon | reverse complement strand
ATCCCCTATCATCACGCTGTTAGATTCATCAAAAGAATTGTAATGTTCTGCATATGTGAAATTAGCCTCATTCAATTTAAATCCGTTATGAGCAGCCTCAATAATTTGTCTACCTGCCTGTAGCATCCCTGGATTACCTTTCCTAGCGAATGAGTTGGCAGCAGGGTGATAAGGGCTGTACAAAATTAAGTCTAATAATGCATCTTGGTCTTCTTGTAGTAATTTTTCTTGGATATAGTCATGTATTTTAGCGAGTCTAGAATGATCCCACCAACCGCGATCGATAGGAGATTGATTTGTACAAATGCAAATTCTGAAACCTGCTCTTCGTAGTTCACCGACACATCTTCCTGCTTCTGGTAAAATAATAACCTCGTCAATGTCATTAATGTAATATTTACTTCCGACATTCAATACTCCATCTCTATCTAAGTAAGCAATTTTTCCTGACCATTTCTCCTCCGAAGGCAAGGGCTGTAGTACTAATGAATCCAGTAATTGACTTCTATGCCTATGAGGATACATATTTTCACTCCGAATCTATGACTTTAATCGCCTCTTTAACGATATGATTCACTACCAATTGTAAATCTTCAATACGCTCCATAGATTCGGTATTAAATTGAATTAGATGATCGACATACTCAGAAATTCTGCCCGAACCTTTTCCCATGTAATTGCCGGTAATTCCTACAGTTTGAATATTATTTTTTTTGGCATACTCAAGTGCTAAAATTACATTAAGAGAGTTACCAGAACCAGTATATGCGACAACTAAATCATCTGGTTGAATATATGTCTTTAATGCTTGAACAAACACATAATCATACCCTTCATCATTAGCCCAAGCCGTAAACGATGCAATATTGTCAGTATGTGCTATAGTTCGAACCCTCAATTCTTTCGACCAGTCTCCGGCACTGTGCGAAGGTGTTGCGGCACTACCCCCGTTTCCGATGAAATGTATACTTGCACCGCACGATCTTGAATGTAAAACACGCGAAACTAGCCCCTCAATATCGTCAGCAGTAATGGAATCTATTGCTGATTTCAAATCTTGAAGATATGACTCAACAAAAGAATCAAGCGAGAACTGGCCATACCCCGTCATTGAGCATTCGTGTAGCCGCTGGATATTTACACGTTCGCTATCAGGGGACTCTATGGAAGATCCGGTAATCTTGTTCTTGTCAGGTCTTTCATCTGGTCTTGGAATCACACTTGATCAGCTTCAACTATTGTTTGGGATCATCGGTGTAATACTCCTTGGGACTGCACATTTTAGGGCATCCGATGGCGGAGGTATTCTTTCAGTATTTGGTTGGCCAATGATTGGTATGTTCTTCTATCTGGATATCCCACATTACATCGATATCGCTGACCCAGTCCTAATCGTTATGTCTGCTGCGGGATTGCCTATCACATTCCTTCTTGCTATTTGGGAATTCAAAATGCATAAGAGAAATATTGAGGATGAAGCCATAATTTGGACTCGTGGATTGGTGGCGTTGGGCGCTGGACCATATTTAATCATCGCAAATATCCCTTATCTCAATGTAGCTGCTGTGTGGGTTACTGCAGTTAGCGCCAACCTTTTCTTGGGCTTTTCAGGCATTGAAGGATATGAACTTGGGTCTGTACTAGTAGATACTGGGGTTAGAGATGTGGATTGGTCTGAATGGAATGGTAACAGATGGATATTAACTGAACAACTAGGGGAGGCTGGTTTCTACATTCCATTGATTAAACAAGTTGATGGAACAACGGAGGTAGGTTTTGTGATGGCTTGTTCTGCTATGCAATCAATGGCTGTATTCATTGGTGCATTGTGGGCAATTCGGACAGCACCGTGGAAAAGAAGAGTGCGTGCAGCGATAATCACTATTCCTACAATCTTTGTTTTGAACACATTCCGTAATGCTGGAATAGTATGGTTACATGCATCTTATCCACAATGGCAATTACTTGGTGTAACAATGTTTGATTTTGCCCATTCCTACGCTGCTAAGGCTGGATCACTTGGAGCAATGTTCCTCATGGCCCTTGTCATTTTCGATCTTTTACCTCAGATGCATACACACATCATGAGATTGCTCTCGCCCCTTTCGTTATTCAAATCTGATTCGTGATGTTAATTCAAGAAATATTCGCTGGAATCACAAATAATATTGGACAAATAATGAATGAAATTAGTGCACCTATCGCCATAGGGATACCATTGCGAGTGGAAAAACCAAATATTGTCAATATTAGAGAGGTCAATAGTATTCCACAACAAGACAAATAACCAAACATAGCCACTTCCCTCTGCTCCGACATTAATTGACTATCTTCCATTTCATTTTCAATCCTTAATTTATCAGAAATGGTGAAGAATGCTATGTTAATTGTGTTACCATGAAATACCCCATCATCAAACTCAACATATCCATCAAGATTCCAATATCCTATAGTACTAACAGATATGTATTCTAACATTACAGACGTAATATTTGCCGTATTATTGAATTCAATTATTCCGTATTTGTCTATGTAACCAACAGAAGTAAGTTCGAAAAATATTTCAGACACATTCTCATAGTGATTAAATTGTGTGGAATACCTGTCATCAGTCGAACCATTTTGGTCATAGAATACAGCACTGATACTTGCTACAGCTACTGTATCTGATTCATCAAGATTCATTGAATATATTTTTGATGTGTTGATTTGAGTATCTATGTTTAGTTGGAAAGAAGAAAAAACATTGCCGTTTAATGTTGAAATTATGGAAAAATTCTCATTGCTTTCATTATGCAAGACAATAGGTTTACATGCATGCTGATACACTCTATTTGTGTAATTAGGCTGTGTTAATCTGTTGTTGATTTCATAAAATTCGCCGCCATATTCGGTGATTTCAATGCCACAATCAATTATTCTCGTATCAGCATATTCTACATCCAAAAATTTAGAAAAATTTGATGAATACTTTGTCTCATTTTGATATTCTAACGTTACAATAAAATGGTTTTCACCATAACTAAATGATAGTTCTTCACCGATTGATTCTTCTATCGAAAAGAGGGTAAATGGAATAATCAATAGAAAGACTGGAATCATCAATCCCATCAAAAATCTGATTGGGGAAGGGATACTATTTTCATTATCATTTGTTACCAATATTGGTGATTGATGAAAATATGTATTATTTAGTGACGACGAATTCGATGATGTCACCGACGGTTCAGGACTTTGAGGACGATCCATTTTTCACACTCAATTTATGATTGTCTTGAAATTCTAGCCCTCAAACGTTCGATTACTTTTCCTACCAATGGCATATTGTGTTCCCAAGCAAATTCTTTCATTACTCTCAATGCCTGTTTTTCTTTTTCAGGATCTCCGTTGAAATCTGTAACATCAAAGACCTCATTTCGAGTATTGGCTTTGAATGCAGCAATAGGTTCCTCTTGATGGAAAACCATGTACGCAGAACCAAAACCAAATCTTTCTCTTAAAATTCCGCTAAAATAAGGTAGTAGAGGGTCTGAAGGAGGGAGAACAAAATCGCGCATTGGAGCGATCTTATCGGCCTTCTCAATTAGTTCCCTTTGGCCCCACTGAATTTGCAATGAATCATCTGTTAGAAATCCTTTGATGAGTTCTTTTGATTCTTCCATATCATGAAGAACTTGAGCAATTTCTTCTGGTTTGAACGATGAACCAACAATCCTCTCCATTTGTTTCATAGATATTACGGGATATTGCAAAATCGATGATCTTAGATATTCTTTTTTGACTTCCCATACATCATAGTCTGGCTTAGTAGGA
>CAZRCY010000138.1:0-3854 GCA_964598735.1 uncultured Candidatus Poseidoniales archaeon | reverse complement strand
ATGGTTCCTTTTATTTTCTTGAAATGAATACAAGATTACAAGTCGAACATCCAGTTACTGAGTGTATTTCTGGAGTTGATTTAGTTGAACAACAAATCAGAGTCGCATCAGGATTACCTTTGCCATTTTCTCAAAATGATCTGTCAATTAGAGGTCATGCTATCGAAGTTAGAATATATGCAGAAGATCCATCTCGAGGGTTTCTTCCAGCAACTGGCCCCCTTGCCGTTTTTGTTCCTCCTGAAGGTCCAGGTGTTAGATTAGATACCGGCGTCCGTCAAGGAGATGAGGCTAGAATTGATTTTGATCCGATGTTAGCTAAACTGATAGTATATGGTTCGAATAGAAATCAAGCAATACGCAGAATGGAGAGAGCATTACGTACATTTGTAATTCTTGGTGCTACTACAAATATTGATTTCCTTATTGATATAATGCGCCACAAATCCTTCATTTCAGGGGACACTACTACAAATTTTATCGATAATCATTATTCTGATGGTTGGATGCCGAAACAAACTACCTCATCTGAAGTTCTATTGGCTGCGGGTGCTGAACGGTTAGGTCTCGATAAAAATATATTATCTTCAACTTCTGAGGATATAGGTAGAACTAGTAAAAATGACCCATTTTTGAATTTATCAAGGGTATTTCCGTGAGGTGATTTAGTGGTTAACCTTAGAGATTCAGAAGGAAGAAAATGGAATGTTCAAATTGGAGGAAATCCGTTGACTCCTATTTCTATTGATTTGGAGGGTGAGAGAATTGAATCGGCAAATATTACTATTTTATCTGATACTCATCCCAATCGAATTATCATAAAGAAAGATAATTTCGAAAAAACGGCATTTTGTGCTAAGGTAGGAGATAAATGGTGGATTCATTTTGATGGAAATGTTTCAATTATCGAGGTTATTGAACCAGGTGTATCTGATTCTGGGACCGATGAAAGTGCCTTTACCGCTCCTATGCCGGGTAAGGTATTGGAAATATTGATTCCAGAGGGTGCAAAGGTTTCCGAAGGTCAGCCATTAATGGTATTAGAGGCCATGAAAATGGAACACAGGATTTTGGCTAATAAAAAAGGTGTAGTGACCGCAATCCATTATTCGCAGGGTGATCAAGTAGATGCGGGGTCAGTTCTACTTGACTTAGAATCAGATTAATGCAATTGAAATACTTAATGGACAAATATCAAATTTTCAATTGAAAAATTAAATTACCAATTGGTTTTTTCCAAATGTGTTTGTTCATTAAACCATCGTAATAATTTCTTGGGGATCCTTACTCTCCCATCCTTTTCTTGATATTGTTCCATTATTGCAACTAATGCTCTTGAAGTTGCTACAGCCGTTGAATTTAATGTATGGACCGAGGAGTTACCATCAGACGTTCGATATCTCATCCTAAGTCTGTTTGCTTGGTAGTCAGTACAATTTGAACAAGAAACAACTTCTTTGAAACTCTCAACACCAGGTAACCATGCTTCCAAATCATATTTCTTTGCCGCAACAGTCCCCATGTCTCCAGTACAAATATTGACAACCCGGTAATAGAGTTCAAGCTCATCCCACAAATCAATACAATTTTGAAGAAGATCTTCATGATGATCCCATGATTCTTCAGGTCTACAAATTACTATTTGTTCAACCTTCGTAAACTGATGAACTCTCCAAATTCCTTTATCAGATAATCCATGCGCTCCAACCTCCCTACGGAAGCAAGGACTGACTCCTACCATTTTGATTGGAAGTAATGATGGTTCAATTACTTCATCCATGAACATAGCTGTTAGAGGATGCTCACTGGTTGCAATTGCGTAATACCCGTCAGGTTGAATATCATACATCACAGTTTCAAAATCGGATAAATCAGTTACTCCTTCGTAAGCTTCTCTATTCATCATTACAGGAGGTTGTACCAATGTATATCCTCGATTGACTAAGAATTCAACAGAAAACTGTTGTAAGGCTAGTTCTAATCTCGCAAGATCTCCTTTAAGATAGTAGAACCTAGATCCTGCAATCTTTGCAGCTCTCCCTAAATCAACCCACTTATTCTCCTCAATCAGGTCGTTATGAACCCTAGGTTGAAATCTAAATTCAGGCATTTTTCCATGCATTGAATGTGATGTATTTCCTTCTTCATCATTTCCTATTGGTACACTTTCGTGTAAAATATTAGGAATCTTCATTCTGATGAGGTCTCTTTTTTTCTCAGTTTCATCCGCTATTGTTCCCAATTCTTCTATTTGAGCGCCAAGATTTGCAACTTGAGAGAGTATTTTTTCTACCTCTACTGAATCACCTGCCTTTTTAGCTGCAGCAATTTCTCTTGCGGCTTCATTTCTTTGTCTACGGATTTGATCTACTTTGTACCTAAGATCTTTCCATTCCTTATCTAATGAAATTACTTGATCAATCAAATCATGAGAAATTCCTCTACGATCATGATCGGCTCGAATAACATCGGCTAACTCTCTAAACATCCTCATCTCGAGCATATTAACGGGCCAGCGAGGGGGCACTTCGCTTCAACCGTTTGCCTTAGAATAGGGTAATATTGAACGCCAATGCATCAAATCCAAGGACAATAATCGTAGTTATTAGATATCCAAGAATCGAACCTCCATTTAACAATGGAAGACCTGCTTGGGGCTTACCTCTTGCCACTTGTGTCATTAAAACAATATATCCTGCCAAACCTCCTATTAACGTTCCAAAAGCAACTGCTGTTGGCCCGTGTAGACCTGCAAAGCCAACTTCATCAGGCAACCATGTCATTGCTGAGATTACTAATATTCCAGGGAAAATTACATCACCTAGTCCCATGAACATTGCATCTGCTGTTTTTCTCTCTTCATTCCGTATAGGTTTAGGGGGCTGATTAGTTGATTCGTGAATTCTATCTCTTTCAACCATTTTTCCATCCTCTTCATCAAGGAATGAATATCCTTTATCTTTAGGAGCAACAAGCAATATCGGAAGTTTTAGATCTATCATCGTATCAGCTAACGTCAGCATATGTTTACTTCCATTTACTGCCCAATGGTCGTAAACAGCCATTGCAATCATGAAGATAATCACTAGCCAAGGAACAAATGAGACTCCTAACATTGTACTTACTCCTGCTCCTACGAGGATTCCTGTAGTGTTTACTACATACCATTCTGGGCGTAGAATTATTGCAGCCATTAGAATAATACTCAAAGACAGAGCAATGATATCTGCCCAAGAAATGCCGAATCCACCAAATTCAAATGGTGGAGGGTCTGGTAAACTCCAAGTTGCAATCTTTAATGGTTCATCAAATGAGGTAGAATTTGTGTCTAACAAAATGATTCCTTCAGTTAATTGAGTAATATTTTCATTACTTTGATACTGTATCGCCATGGATACTAAACTATTTCCAGGGATTATAGTATCACGAGTTCGTTCAATTTTTGAGGTACCCATGAAAACTCTCAATTTCTCATCGTCTAGTACCCACAGGTCGTTTAAACCTCCATTACAACAATCTTCCAAAAATAGACCTCGAATTGGTCCTTCGAATGCACCTTCAAATCGTACAGCTTCATTTTCAACAACAGTACCATTAGAATTAATTCTAAATGAATCTACTATCCCATTATTGGTACCTAAATATAGACTAAATTCTTCTGCTGAATTATTCTTATATTCATATGTATCACTACCAAACGCAGAGGCAGTAAACACATTGTCATCCTCTAAAGTCAAGTTCCATATAGGCTCAATGTATGGGGGATTGAAGCCATCAGAATGAGGTTCAATTGGAATTTCTATTACCCCCGCCCATCTATTAGAAATGATCAGTATGTGATTGTCACCAATATG
>CAZRCY010000137.1:0-3886 GCA_964598735.1 uncultured Candidatus Poseidoniales archaeon | reverse complement strand
GAACAAATATCAGCAAGTTACGATATAAGCATGATATATACAATAGTTCTAGGAATTACTTGGTCTATTGTAATATCAATAATAACATTAACATCCCACGGTGTATCAGCAGTTTTAGTGGACAAAGATAACATAAATTCAATACCCATTAAATGGAGAATTCATATGATTTCTTTATTCATTCTGTATCTTTTATTATCTGGCCCTCTATCACCATTGTGGCTCCCCTTATCAATAATCATAATCATTCTAACTGAATTAATACATGTCTTGGTTCCATCCAAAAGAACAATATTGATACAATCAGGATTTAGCACGTTAAATTCAGATGGATCAATTAACAGAGTAGCTGTATTAGATTGTAATTGTGAAGATTCTTGTCCTGCATTAATTAGTCCTCCCTCTAATCTAGCTGTGATAAAAACGGAATCAATATGTCTCAACGACGAATCCAATGAAAGGCTAATTCAGATTATTAATTCTAATAGATACACTAAGTTGGTAGTTACGGGATGTAATGGAAATCCTATTCCAAAGAAAACCAGAGAACATCTCAACTTTTCATCCGTTGAATTAGTTGGACTTTCATGGTTAGACCAACGTGGATTTCATCCTGAAGATAGTAATCTTGCACAAATGAGAAGATCGATGCAATTAAACCAAGAATGTAATCTTAAATCGAATTTAGATAATACGATACTGATTTCAGATCCCGGTTGGGGCAGATATATTCCCCCAGGACGTATTTCCTTACCACAAATTGAGGATTTCTAAGCAATCATCACATGGTTTGATATTCGATTCACATTATTACAGTGTGTGATCAGGTCTCTTCGTGTCGTAGCAGCAGTCGTCCTGCTACTTACTTCAATTGGTACATTTATTCAACCTGAAATTATTGATGATGTATTAATTAACAACCAAATCACACACAGCCATGATGACTCAAACGAATTATTAGGAATTCAAGAAAATGAGCGCTGGCTAATAATCATAATAGAATTTGAAGGATTACCTGTCGGTGTTGGAAAGGACGCTTCCCACGCCCAGAATATGCTAATGGGCATAGATGGTGCTGATGATTATATTGAAGAGTTAACAGCTTCAAATTCTATGTTAGAAATAGTCATATCAGATTCGGTCTATACTGCTCCTTCTACTCCATCCGCATGGGGTACAGATCATAATGGAAATCGTGACGTTGCGTCAGATGGTTCTCGACCTTCAGATCTTGCAGCAGCAGCAATTCGATCTATTCCAGAAGACATTAATTTGAATCAATTTGACCTAAACAATGACGGAAATTTAGATAGAATACTAATGTTACATACTGGTAGGCCTCAAGAAACCAGTGGAAGATCTAGTGATATTTGGAGTCATTTCCAATTTCTTAAAGAACCTATCAAAATCGGTAGTACAACAATTTCGCATTACACAATGGCATCATTCCAAAGTGGGTTAGGTACTATCATACACGAAATGATTCACCAAATGGGTGGACTCGACCTCTATGACGTACACGATGATTACAATTCAGATGAATGGAATGGAGTTGGTGATTTCGATATTATGTCCAGTGGTAACTGGAATGGTAATGGACGTATACCAAGCTTACCAATGAGTGTTACCATGGAATTGATTGGACTTGATAGATCAGTAGATGCGTCTGTTTTACCTTCATCACATGTAAATTTAACACCAATGTCTGCCGGCGGAAATTCCTTATTATTCCAAATTTCACCAACAGAAACAGTTTATTTTGAATATAGAGGTGATATTGGATTTGATCGTGAATTACCTGGGTATGGATTACTTGTATCGATTAAGGATGATTACCAAAAAGACATTACAGGTAATGAAGTTAATATCGATCCTAGTTCACCTTTCCTGCGTATCTTAGAAGCAGATTCCAACTCTGATTTGGTTACTGGAACAAATTCAGGTTCACAAAGTGATTTATTTGTTCAGGGAGATATAATAGGGTCGGATGGGTACCTAATTTACGATGCTCATGGTCGTTTAGTAAATTGGAATATATCAGTGATAGATATGAATCCTAATTCAATTGAACTATCTATTCAATATAATTCCGAAAGTAGTAACGATGTGCTGCCTGAAAGATCTACTATTGAACTATTACCTACCGATACTATTGAATTGATTTTTGATACAGATACATCATGTATCCCTTGGATATCTCTCGTTTCTACAGACGCTAGAAATCCCCGAATCAATATCACTTCCGCAATCTCAGGTCAAAATATATCTGTGGCCTTAGATTGGATTCAGCCCTCGATAATTGGCTCCTCAGGAACCTTATCAGGAACTATAGGTTGTGGGGATGTTACGTTCAGAAATGTAATGATTAAATGGGCTATAGTACCACACAAGATGATAAATTCTGTCTACGAAACTAGTATCAACCATTATGATATTACTCAATTATCTATCCCCGTTCAAATAATTGGTGATGGTGAACGGATATATTCCGTAACTATTGAAGGTGCTTTAGATCGGATAGCAAATGTGGATAATACTATCATTATATCTGAATCAAATAAGATTAATATGACAATCAATCCTAATGGCTTGCTGACACCTAACATGTTTGCTGAAGGAACTATTGTCCTATATTCTGAAGAAGGAAAAAGATCAGACATAGATGTCACAATCTACACTGAAAATATTCGAACAGGACTATTCAGTGATTATATGGAACCCTCAACACTAGTCTCGATATTGATATTGTTACTATCATTCACTGTAATGCCATCTTTCACATTTAGTAAAAAATTATCGAACAAAAAACTCGAATATGATACACCTTTCAGTGCCGAGTCAAATTTGTCCATCGTCGATAAGATGGTGGACGACGAAATTCAAGATACTGAATACTATCAGAACGATTATTATCGTCAGTAATAGCAATTATGTATTGCTTGTTTACACCAGCAGCTAAACGTGCATTTAGACACGCTTGAGTCCAATTTACAGGCGCTTCAACTGCAGTATCTATTAACCATGGGGCATGATCTTTCCCAATCTTTGATGAATATCCTCTCCATAGTGTGCCATACTTGAATCCTGAACGTATTGCAAGTCCTCTAGATATTAAATCCGATAAAACCATACTGTGTATGGTAAATTCATTTTGTTGAATCATAGATAATTCTATTTCATTCAATCTATTTCTGAACTGTGTATTAATGCCTAAATTTTTCCATTCACTCATTTGTATCGATGAATCATATTTGACATTCCCAGATGGATCTGCAATTATTAATTCATATGAAACAATAGAACATTCATCATCAATAACTAACACTTCTGGTATCCTATCCTTATTTGCTACACTAACTGTCCATGATAGAAGTTCTTTGATTTCTATATTTTCTCTTGCTCTATACCATCTTATTTCAGATGTAGGATTATCTCGATCAGGATGATGTTCTTTATGCCATCTTAATGCCCATGTACCTTTACAAGCATTATCATCGGGATATAATTGAACTAAGTTCCCAGGTACTCTCAATGCTTCAAGGATGAAATATTTATCCTCTAAATCGGGGTAATTCTTGATATTGTCTATTATCCAATTATCATATGGCAGTGATTGATGTCGATGTATGTGAGTGAATATTACCTCTTCTGGAAAAAATCTCAACCCACCCCCCTCTATTTTAGTACCAATAGCAGATTTTTCCCATAGACGTTGCCACTGTGGGTCGGTCATTATTACATGACCATCGCACTCGTCCATGGTATTCCATCGTAGCCGTATGTATGAGCATTCGGATGAACATGAATGCAAATCTTTCATATCGGTCCATGTTGCAAGTAAAAATGTGGATACATGAGGAGACAACTTACTGTTCAAGAGAGAGTA
>CAZRCY010000136.1:0-3891 GCA_964598735.1 uncultured Candidatus Poseidoniales archaeon | reverse complement strand
TCTAAACCCTCCTGAGACGTTCCTACAACACCATGTAAGGATATTTGTAGGTCAAGAAACAGAACCTATGGAAATCGTAAAGCAGCTTATTGATCTGCATTATGGAAGAGTTACAAGTTCTGAATTTCAGCGAGGAGACATACGACTTAGAGGAGAAATCCTAGACATTTGGATGCCGAGCAGAGATGACCCCCTTCGAGTAAAATTTGGATTTGAAGGCATAGAACAGATACAAATTTGTGAATCGGTAAGTTTTGAGCCACTAGATGAGATAGAAGAAGCCTGGATACACCCTAAAGAATTCTACATCACTTCAGAGGATTCATTTGAACGTGCTTTAGAAGAAATTGAAAATGACAGGGATGAAAGAGAAAAATGGTTCAAATCTGAAGGTAAAGAGTTGGAAGCACACAGAATAGTGACAAGAACAGATTTTGATCTAGAACTATTAAGGGAACTGGGCACATGTAAAGGGATTGAAAACTACAGTAGGCACTTTGACGGGAGAAAAATAGGTGAAAGACCTTATTGTTTGTTTGATTTTATGGCTGCATGCGCTAAATCATTTCATGGTGATCCTGAGAAATACTTAGTGATTATGGATGAAAGTCATGTGACTTTACCCCAATTGGGTGGTATGCATGGAGGTGATAGATCAAGAAAATCCAACCTAATCGAACACGGATTTCGACTACCATCTGCTTTTGACAATCGTCCATTAAGAGTTGACGAATTCCAATCATTAATTCCAAGAATGGTTTACGTTTCTGCCACACCAGGTGAAAGAGAATTAAGACATTTGGCGGAAGTGACAGGACAATCAATCCCTGAAGGGCTACAACATGTTGCTGGTGGTGGAGGAGCAATTGAGTCTAATTTACCAAAAAAATCATCCAGTATGCTAGAAACTATGGAAGGTATTGATGGAATTGTAAGAATGGAAATTCGACCTACTGGCCTACTCGATCCAGAAATTGAAGTTCGACCTACTAAGGGACAAGTGCAAGACTTACTTGACGAAATTAATTTTTGTATCAAAAATAATCAAAGAGTACTAGTAACAGTTCTAACAATTAAATTCGCTGAAGAAGTATCTGATTATTTACTTCGAATGGGAATAAATGCACATTATTTGCACAGTGAAATAGGGACAATAGAAAGATCAGAAATTATCAAAGCACTCAGAATAGGACATATCGATGTGATAGTTGGAATAAATTTACTCAGAGAAGGATTGGATATTCCAGAAGTGAGCTTGGTTGCAATATTCGATGCAGATAGAGAAGGTTTTCTAAGAAATGAAAGAAGCCTTCTTCAGACCATTGGAAGGGCTGCAAGAAACGATAAAGGAAGAGTGATTTTGTATGCCGATTCCGTTAGTAAAGCGATGGAAGCAGCAATCAAGCAGACCGTTGAAAGAAGGATAAGACAAAAGGAATATAATGAAAAAAATAGGATTATACCCACCACAATAAAAAAATCGCTTCCAACGATGGGTGAAGAAATCGAAGAGTTGTTAGCCGGAACAGCAGGTAAGGGAAGTACAGGCGGGAAAAGATTTGTCGGTAGTTTTACTGGAAAATCCAAACAAAAACAAGATTCCGATATTGTTAGACGATTTGGATTAGGCGTAGGAACGTGGAATGAACATTCCAATGGCGTACAAAATTCTGTATTGTCCAACATCAGTCAACCATCATGGGCTAAAGCGGGATCTGATGTAATAGGAATAGAATTTGAAGGAAATGATGCAGAAGATTTCGATCAGAAAATCAGATTAGTAGAACGTTTGCGAAAGGAAATGACTGCTGCTGCTGCACGATTAGAATTCGAGCGAGCCGCAAAAATAAGAGATAGAATTATTCAATTGGAAAATGAAATATACAATTGAAAAATTATGTATCAACCTTCCATAGAAACGATAGGGAAGAACTTGTTCGGAAACACCATGAGTTACGAGAGAGAGGATTTCGATCTACCCGTGTCGGATTACGATCTTTCCACGACAAAAACAATAGATGCTCTTTTTGAACAAATGAGAACCGCTGGTGGATTCACAGCCACTAAGTTAGTTCAAGCAAGGGATATCCTCAGAAAAGCAATAAATGAAACCAAAAAAGGCGATCAAGTGCTTAATTGGTTGTCATTCCCAGCGTGTTTGATGGCTACTGGAACAAGAGGGTTCTTCATTGAAGCAATAAAAAGTGGCTCATACAATGTAATTAGCACTACATGTGGAACGATAGACCACGATATTGCGAGAACATTTAGACAATATTATCATGGCTCATTCGATCTTGATGATGCATTACTAGGAGATGTTGGATTAAATAGATTAGGAAATGTGATTGTTCCAAATGAGTGTTATGGGGAAATACTTGAACCAATCATTCTGCCATGGTTAGAAGATATCGAAGCGGAAAGGAAAAAGAAAAATCCTCAAAATCCATGGTTAGGATTTGGTTCTGTAGAACTATGCTGGGCATTTGGTGACAGGATTGAAGATGAGTCATCATTTCTACATCATGCAGCTAAACATAGAATTCCAATAGTGGTTCCAGGACTTTCTGATGGTAGTGTAGGTGCTCAATTATTTATGCATCGTCAAAAATCACCGGAATTTATGATCGATTTCTTAGCAGATGAACAAATATTATCTGACCTAACTTGGACTGCAAAAAAATCACACGCACTCATGGTAGGCGGAGGAATTTCAAAACATCATGTCATTTGGTGGAATCAATACAGAGAGGGTTTAGATTCTGCTGTTGGCATTACAACTGCCCCTGAACACGATGGTTCCCTTTCTGGAGCTCGGACAAGAGAAGCAATTTCTTGGGGTAAAATTAGACAGGATGCACCGCATGTTACAGTAGAAGGCGAAGCCTCGGTATTACTTCCATTACTTGGCTCCAGTCTATTTGGATGATTCTTCAATAGTTGAAGCAATACATTCCATCAAACCCACGCGAATCGCAACCAACGGCCTCCATCCATCTGTACCACAACCTAGCAAAGCATCATGTAACGGCCCTAAATCGGGCCTCATATCGTTGGCATCAATCTGATATGCTGCTGGAGATGTTATATCACTCAAGGACTCGATAGTATGAGTCCCGTGTACTGCATTTTGATACCTTATCCAAAGTCTATTTATTTCATCTAAGACCATTTCTTGATTCCATGCTCTTCGTCCCGATAGTTGGAAATTGCCCGATATCTCATTATTCTTTAAAGTCTGAAATGCTCGTTCAGCATCCCTAATGTGAACCCAAAAGCGTATTTTTTCTTCTCGTTCAGGCTCAATTCCATTTACAATATCAGAAACCCAACGATTGATTGTCTCTACCCCATTGGGAGAATATACGTCAATATATTCAATATGAAGTAAAGAAGACAATTTACCACCTCAATTTTGATGAGATTGTAGTACTGTTCGAACTAGATTGACCACAAGATTGACTTCTTCAGAAGTAATCTCAAAATGTGGCGTGAAACGTAGTGCATTTTGGCCTCCATGAATGATACCTAAACCAATTTCTCTACATTTTTCTTCAACTTCTCCAAAACCTACCACTTGATGAGTTTCAGGATTTAATTCAGCGCAACAGAGAAGCCCCGTACCTTGTACTTTAACAACAACCTCTGGCATCTCTTTAGCCAGTTGTTGTAATCCAGATACTAACTCTTCTCCCCTTAATCTAATATTTTGTCGTAACTCGGGAGTTACAGAATCCAAAACAGAAACTGCAGTTTCTAGTGCTCTAGGATTTGTAGTCATTGTATTCCCGTAAATACCTACAACATACAATTCAGAAGCTCTATCATTCATTCCAAGAACAGAGAGAGGATATTGTCCGGCATTTAATGCCTTAGACCATGTTTCAAAAT
>CAZRCY010000135.1:0-3996 GCA_964598735.1 uncultured Candidatus Poseidoniales archaeon | reverse complement strand
GCGAATCAAGGTGGCGCAAAGCGTCAGGCTTGTAGTGAGGATTCAGGGTGGAGTGGGTATGGGCAACCGGGTGCTTCTGGTCAGAGGGGGCGAATTACCTCTCACTTCCGGTTTTGGAAGAGCGCACAATGCTACAGTAGAGAGATTGCAATCTGGCTTAGTTTCTGGTTGGGAAATATTACAAGAAGTGAACCACGGAATTGATGATGCTGGTGCATTGAAACGTCTGAAAAGACGCTGGTTTACACATCCTAGAAATGTAAAAAATACTGCCTTGCAAACTAGGCCAGACTTAATTCACATTACAGACCAGGAACAGGCACATTTAGTTCCAAAGAATATTTCTTGCCCTGTTGTAGTGACAGTCCACGATCTCTTTTTGATTGATCCAAAAGTTATGCAAACAGATTGGGGACCAATCGAAGTAGGCAATAAAAATCCAGGAATAATACGTTCAATGGACATCAGTCGTCTAAAAAAAGGATTGAGTCGGGCAGATTTAGCGATTTGTATTAGTGAGAAAACTGCAACACATCTTGCTCAATTAATGCCTAAAATCCCCGTACAAATTGTCCCAAATAGTGTTGATGTAAAAGCAAGAGATCCTAGAATACATTTGAGAGAAAGACCCGAATTGGATTCTGATTCAACGCATCTGTTGGTTGTTGGTAGCGAAGATCGCAGGAAAGCGATCGAATTCGTTTTTGATGTAATTAGTGAATTAGATCCTGAAACTCGCCAAAATATCGTTATCCATAAAGTTGGAGCAGAATCCGATCCTCGGGCAGAATCACGATTGAAAGAAAGAGCAAATAAATTGAGAATTCGTTTAAAATGGCATGGCAGGGTAGATGAAGAGAAATTGATAGCTTTGGAACAACATGTCGATGCACTTCTTTTTCCATCTGCTGCGGAAGGGTTTGGTCTTCCGGTTGTTGAAGCGATGGCATCAGGTTGTCCGGTTCTTGTGAATGATTTGGGTGCTCAAAATGAACATCCACCCGACTCATGTATTTTACCACCGTTTGATATTTCATCATGGAAAAATGCAATAATGGAAATCAACACTGAGAGAATTTCTCAAAGTTCCTATCAAAGACATCCGAGAGAGGACTTGATTCTTGCAGCATCTGGTTATTCTGCTAAACAAGTCTCAAATCTTCATTCTCAAGCGTATTCAAGAGCGCTAGAATTGAAGAAGTAAAATTTGTTTTTTCTACTCGTACCGTTTAACATATGGTTATATTCTCGTTGGCAGCCGGCTGAGATATATGCTGCTAGAAGTAGACGATCTTCGCAAAGGGTTTGGGTCCGGTCGGCGTCGAATTGAGGTTCTAAAAGGAATTGACCTCCAGATAGAACAAGGAGAATTAGTAGCCCTCATGGGTCCTTCAGGTTGCGGAAAATCTACCCTTCTGAATATTATAGGAGGTCTGCTTGCTGGAGATTCAGGTTCAGTTCAACTTAATGAATTCAGATATGGTACTAGAAACCCCACAGGAAACGTGAAGATTCGAAGACATGCAGTTGGCTGGATTTTCCAAGATTTTCATCTCGTCGAACATCTTTCTGCATTGGATAATGTTGCTTTAGCTCTAGGCTTATCTGGTGCTAGTGATTCTGAATCAAATGAAAGGGCAGCAGATGCATTGACTCGAGTTGGTCTTGGAGATAGACTCGATCACATTCCAGATCAATTATCTGGAGGCCAAAGACAGAGAGTGGCGATAGCAAGAGCAGTTGCAGGACGTCGCCCCCTTTTACTGGCTGATGAGCCTACAGGAAATTTAGACTCACGTTCAGGAGAAGGCATTCTAGAACTGTTTCATGACTTGTGTCATGATTCAGAGAATCCAATATCAATTCTCATGGTAACTCACGATCCTGTTTTAGCCTCTAAAGCAGACAGAATGTTACTTCTAAACGATGGAGTAACTGCGGCATCAGATATACGATCTGCTTGGGGTGACGAAATTATTGACTCAATTTCGGGTGATGAGGGAGGCGAAGAAGAATGAATGAGAAAACTCGCTTACAGAGACTCAAACATGGGATTCTTGATCTTCCGTCCAATACCAGAATGGCTGCAGAATCTGCTTGGAGAGGTAGGGAACGTGGACTTGCAATTATTGCGGGTGTTTTTCTTGCGTCTTTAGTAATCACAACAGTACTTGCATACGGAAACGGATTATCTCAAACATTCCTACAGATTTCAATTGAAAATGATGTATATGATGCAAAAGTAGAGCAGTTATCCCCTCCACCTGGTCCAGACGGAGATTTTGCAAACAGCACATTCACCAATGATACGTCGTTGCTCGTCGAAGTGTGTGCAGAACTTTCTTTGAAAGAAGAGATTGCGGATTGTACGCTAACCTTTGGAAGACAAGCCATACGGCAATCAGGTTCTTTCTTCAATATCGAAGCATTCGATGCCGGATATCTTTCCATTGAATCAGCTACTTCGAATAATTCATTGTTGGAAAATGAGTCTTTTGATTTCCCTGAAGCGGACGCAAATGGCCCCCCAGTTTTCACCAAGAGAATGTTACGTCTTCTTGGGCCAGGGGCCTTTGACGGAGAATTGGCAGAGCGTCATAATAAACAGATGTTGAATGATATTCCTTGGCCATCTCATCAAGACATGATTGACAATCGGAGTGTAATCTTACCGGCTAGTATTGCAGGACCTCTAGGGATTCAGGTTAACGATACAATCGATTCCCTTGAGTTTGGTTATGTGTTACAAACGGCAGTTGACCCTGAAAAGATAGATCGAAGTGAATGTCCTGGATTTGTTGAACGTACAGGTGGAGGGTTGCAACATTGTAGGTTAACAATGACTGTTGATAATTTGAATGTCTCTGGAATTTATGAAGATTGGCAATTCGGGAATCCTACATTTGGTTTTAATCCTGTATTCATGACTTGGTCGATTCTTGATAATGAATCGATAACCACTTTGATGGACTCTGACCATGGTTATTTGGGAATTGCAGTAGAACGAAGTCTTTTGCCTACATCTTCCACTTCAGATGCTGAAGATTGGTTAACTCGACTGAGTCAGTCTACAATGTATGGCGAAGGTTCTGTTAGCAGTGAACCAATGAATTATTCAGGTGGGATTCAACTATTCTGGTATGATACAATTTCTGGAACAATTACTTTCCTAGAGATATTCCTTGGATTAATTCAAACCTTTGATTATATTCTCATGATTCCAATCATTATTCTCTCTCTCGCTATTCTTGTATATGGATTGGTTCTATCTTTGGAACAGAGACGTCGTGAAATTGCCATTCACCGGACTATAGGAGGATCAGCCGGACAATTACAGAGTATGGTACTTCGTGAAGTACTCGTAATGAGTTCTGTTGCATGGTTCCTTGGATTTATTTTCGCCCTTCAAGCGGTAAGATTGGTTTTAGCGGCTGTTGGGTTCATGGAATTTGAAGAACTAGAATTTGATATTAGTGTGAAGCTTGGTCTCACTTCTATCCTATTCACTGCAGTATGTACTATCGGTGCGGCTTTGTTATTCGGGAATAGTAGAACTAAGGATTTCCTTGAATTAGAAATTGATGAAGGGGTAAGAAAGGTCCCTACAAGAAAGAAGCCAAAAACTGCGATCCATGTGATTATGTTCTTGGTTGGATTAGTTGCCGTACTCGAGGCATGGATAGAGGACTCTACAGGAGAATCTGGATTCATTGAGAATTTCTTTATTGATGGGTTAATCGGTCTGTTTGGTCCATTTTTGTTGTGGATTGGAGGAGCGTTAATTTTCGGTAGGATTGCATCATTTGGTCCAAGATTCTTTGCCCTGGTCTTTGGATGGACACCGCTCCTGAAGGATATTCGCAGAGGATTGAAGACCGGTGGAGGAGAAGCAATTGGACGTTTAGCTACCATCATGGTACTCACCCTCTCTATTGTTACACTAGCTGCAGTTCAGGGTGCGACTGGAACTTTGGTAGATGAAAGAACAGCAGATGC
>CAZRCY010000134.1:0-4100 GCA_964598735.1 uncultured Candidatus Poseidoniales archaeon | reverse complement strand
TTGTAATTTTGTACGAAAATGCTCCATTTTCAAATCTGATGTCGCGCAAATGAGCGCCGTCGATGCCGAACATATCCAAAGTACGAGTAAGGGGGTTCTTGCCCATGGAGTCAAATAGCCCACTTAGTACAATGAATGGTTGATTATTTGAATCTTCAAGATCTTCTTGAATCAATGTTATGAGTAAACACTCGCTCCACAGGTCTCCATTTCGTCCAAATATAGATCCATATTCCTGAATGAGGTATTTCTTGTAGTCAGGTTCCTCAAGTATTAGCAAACCAGTGGCAACTTCGGGGAGGGTCTTATGCGTCCAGTCAATGTCTTTCTCACTGTTGACAAACATAACCCCAAGATTGTCGTTCAGAATTTGTTTTTCTCGAGCACTGGGTGATATATCGTGATATTTGGCTATGTACTTGAGTATGTTCTCAAGATTTGAAAGTCCGGTGGTGATGTATGTAGCAGCAATATAGCAAAACAGCTTCCGTATCCGAGCAATCTCATCTTCTGAAATTGATTGTCGCTCCTTAACGTTGATCTCCAATCCGAATTCAATTACTCGCTTCAGGAAAGCAACGTGTTGCAAGGAAACAGTAGAATCGGCCTCTTCGTTCTTCTTTGATTTCGATTGTTTGAGATATGGATTGTTCGAGTCTGAAGGATGTAGCGCATCGTGAGAAAGAAGCATACAAAAGAATCCGACGAAAAGAGGATGTGTCAAAACAGTCTCATATTGCTTGTACAAATTAGCAGCAGATAAGGAGAGTTGATCGCTGTTCATTCCCCAAGCATTGGCTAATTTTGTTGGCATTTCAAATCTTAACTCGTGAGGAGTAAAGTGAATGTCGAGTGAGTTGTGTGTGTTGATTTCTCCATTTACTTCGTTGAAGAAGTTGGTTAACTCTGATTTGTGGGATTTTCGACATGTCATAATGATTGGACATTTGTGACGCTCAATGTTGTCATCAATGAAAGAGACGATTTCCATTCTTTGATCTTCGGAAAGAATCTCATCATACGCATCGATAATGAGATACATGTTATCGAAGACGTTTCGTTGCATGGAAAACATTTTTCGAACAATGCCTTCATCCAATTCAGGTTCTGTTTCTAGCATGCTTTGGATGAAAATTTCAACTGCTTCCTCTTTTGAAGAGGTCGAATTACCAATATATTCAGTTGAATTCTCAGAATCGCCGACGATTAAACCAAATGGGGAGGTTGCTAAAGCTTGAATGTTCTTTGAAAGTGATTTTGCTTTGACATAAATCGGAATAATGTTTGTGGAATTTTCTTCGAGTTGGGATGCAATAAGTTTGTAGGTGAATTGCCTGAGTTGAATTGTTTTCCCAAAGCCTGGATCACCGATGATTGATACCAAACCACCATCATCATTCATTACTTGGATGACATCATTCAATGGGACCTCTCCGAGGAGAATCGATTGAATGAAGGCTGGAATGTCACCAAAAATTGAGTGGTTATTCGACTCATAGAATGTAATAAACTTGGACAAAACTTGAGAAATTTTGCTGCTTTTTGCTTGCAACATTGAGCTTTTTATTTTCACTTCGACGATGTGTTTCCTCTCTACGAGATCTGCTTGAATTTCAAGTTCCTTTTCAAGGATTTGAGTCAAATGTTGTTCTTCTCTATCAAATTCATTAAGAAGATTTTTTCGAAGGAGGTCACGCCCTGGAAAGTTCTTCATTGCATCCTGGAACTCTTCGAGTTCAGCTCTTCGTTCCTTGATGTAAGCTTCTTGTTCCAAAATTTTCTCTTCGATGTTCTGTTTTGCTTGTATGAATTCATACTCAGCTTTTGCATCCTTGTTAGAAATCGTGAGCAAAATGTTGTCATACAGTTCTTTCACACCATCTTCGATCGATTGTAAATTCTCGAATGTTAAGAGGTCCGATAATCCATTAGCAAGCATCTTTTCACAGAATTCAATTCCATTTGCTCTATCTTCTTCGGTAATTGAAGGGGAAATGACCTCCATATCTTCATCAACATGAAATTGCTTATTTTCTTCATCGAACCAACGTGCATACCAATATGGCCAGAGAGGATTCTTATCGCGTTCGTGCCAATCGCTCAAATCATTAGAATCTACATCATTTTCAGACCAATACAATCCAGTGATGGCACTAATCCTTTGGAGAAGGTCAGAATCAAGGTCGATTTCCTGACTAAAATTTGTTTCAATGATAGCATTGCACATTGTTTCGAGTTTATCGAGTTGAAACAACCGATGATCATCACTTATCAATCGATTTTGGTGGAGCTTTGACAGACGTGTTGTCTTACCTGCACATCGACCAAACATCAGGCAGCCTTGCAAGTCAACAAGGTAATCAGTAATCGGTTGCAATGGATTGCCCGTCATTCGATCACCTTCTTTTTCCAAACTGTGCACTCAACAACCATATCTTGGCCGTGGAGGCGGCTAGCATTCGGTATGGGTTTCAGGTTCAACTCGTCTTTGTACATCTTGTCAAGATTGTAATCTCCTTGGTAGTAGGAGCGAATGATTTTGCTTGAGCTTTCAGGGTCAACAGAGATGAGTTTTGCTTTTTCTTTGTTGAGTAACGTACTGATGAGTTCTGAATATTGTGACTTATTCTTCTCATCGCTCATAGCCCATGGAGTCACATAGGTTGCAATGGTAAAATCAACAGGTTTTACATCGACCGGAATACTGCCATCCTCTGGTATTTTGATGAATTGAAGATTGAACAACTCAGATGTGACAGCCTCATCAATCACTAATCCTGGGTATTTGTCGTTTAGGTTATCATCCCAACCTTCTGTGTAATACAAATACAGTGTATCGATTTTCGCTGCAATTGATTTTTTTTCCTTCAGCGAACGCAAGAGTGAACGCAAGTTCTCAGTTGTATCCGTGCCAATGTATGCGAGGTTGAGATTCATGTTCTCACTTTGTTCAATTTGCTTGACAACCTCTCTTGAAGTGTACAGTTGTTTTGGATGAACTGAATTTCCATTACCGTCCAAACTGAATGCTCCAAATTCTTCGAGCAGTGTCAGTTCATCATCAATAGTCGAAGATCGAATATTGTTGTGTAGTTGGAATGTAATCTTCTCTTCAGCGGGGATTCCTGACTGCATGGAGCCTTTCTTGGTGGGGTGAATCGCCAAGTGAAGTTCACATGTTGGATTCGGATCCTTGCTCTTTTGAAAATACGGAATTGCACATAGGGCTACGGTGATAGTTGATTCATTATCGCAATTTTCAATGTTGAATTTGATTTCAGATTTCTTTCCGAAACGCCAACTATCGAGAACAACTGTGTAATCATCACCCGTGCCTGTAGCATAGTTGTCCTTGCTCGTCGCTACAGACAACAATTTTGGAGAATCTTGGACGGATGTCCAGATTCCAACACGGCTGTACTGCCGTTGTTCATTCGGTGCTTCCTCTGAAGCAGCATATCGAAATTCTGCTTCAAATTCGATTCTGCGACAATCATCGATTTGATCAATGCTCACGATAATCCAATGATGATTCCCTCGTATCGCTGATTCAAACCCATTGAGCCCCATAAGATGCCCGTTTTTTGCACGAGCAACAGGACGGAGAGAATCTCCGTCGAGGATGTTTAATCGAGGCACATTCTGTAGATTGAGTGGGAGTATTACAAGATTGCGTCAACGATTCATGCGATTAAGAGGGCAAGTGGAGGGATGAGACCAGCAATTGTAAGAAGACACAATTCTAGAATGAGGCGTGATTCAAGGCGCTTCATTTCGATGAGAAGCTGTGATCGTGGCTCCTGCAGAATCTGCTCAGGAACAAGTAGTCCTTGCCTTGAATACTTCATTCCGATTTCGTGCAAAATGATTACATCGTGCTCGATCAATCGAAACTTCGTAAGAACGGGCTTGAGTCGCTTCTCAACCCATGCCCAGAAATAGACGAGGCCTTGGAGAAGGAGAACCAAGGTAAAGATGGATGAGATCGATTGGTTCATTCTTCCTCGTCCCCCTGGCTCAAAACTGGAAGGGTCACGATTTTGTCCTCCAGACGAAGGACATGCAATCGAAAGTAAGCAGCATGCTCTGGATGAATAACG
>CAZRCY010000133.1:0-4103 GCA_964598735.1 uncultured Candidatus Poseidoniales archaeon | reverse complement strand
TTTTCAAAATTTTCATTTAGATTAGAAATTGTTCGTTGTTCTGGTTCTTGTTCGATTAACCAACTCATCAACCGAGATTCTAAGAGGCCGATTTCCGATGCTCTAATTCCCTCTTCACCCAGAGTAACATGTTTTGAAGAAATTTCGTCTATCATCAACATGCCACCTTCCTCCAAATTTAGTCCAGCACCGGCGACATGTGCCTGATCGGTCCAATTACATGCTTCTAGTAATTGAGGTAGAGTCCACGCTAAATTTGGGTCGTCTCGCATGGCTTTGAGCATCCGTCGCTCGTTGTTACCAAGGTCTGCCATTGGTTCTCGGACAATCATATATGTCTTGACGCCTTCGCTTGAATTTATTCTTCTTCCCAAAGTTGAATTCCACAATGTGGGCATTTCCAACTCTTTGGTTTTCCACCGTCTACCCAATCGACTTTTCCACATGATCCACATTTGATTGTAGTTTTTATCGGTGGATCAAGTAGTGTATCTACTCTGTACATCACCCTACCAGCTTCTCTCATAGGTCCTTCTTCAGGTTGCCAGGATCGCATTTCCTCGATATTTACACGTTCTTCTGGATCTTTTCTTATTCCAATGATTAGTAAAACAATGCCTGATATGCCTAGAGGGAATGAGATTGTTAATCCTATTACATCTGGAATTGCAATAGAAATAGATGCTCCTAAAACAACGCAAACCCATCCACTTAGAAGGAAATTCGTTTTCGCGAACTGGACCAAAATCAGTCCTCCAAACGACCTAAGCTTCTCCATGCTTCAGCGATGGCTTCGCCAGCACGAGCCGCTTTGTCAGTAGGAAGAGAACAAACCCCTATTCGAACTCCTTTTGATAATGGCACGACGAATACTCCCTTAGCTGCGATTTTTTCACATAATTCTACGGGATAAGGGTCTGAAATATGTGCGAAATATCCGTCATGACTGGGATCAAATGGTAACCCTTTAGCTGCTTCTAAAAGTAACGATCTTCTTTGTATTAACATTTCAGAAAGTCCGGCTCTTACTGCATCCCAAGAAGATTCTAATTCAGTTGAATTATGGATTTTTGAGACCATGGCTTGAGGCATTCTGGGTGACCCCGACCAAGTCCCTCTACCAGTATGAACTAGCATTGGAACCATCCTGTCCAGAAATTCTCTATTCGGATGAGCCATAATTAATGCCCCACATCTCAATCCATAGATTGTATGACTTTTAGATGCTGAAAATGCCCAACAGAGTAGAAGATTAGATGGCCAATGATCTATCGATTCAATAACAGTATCTGTCCATCCATGCGGTTCATTTGCATAGAGAGAGTATGCTGTATCTAACAATAGAGTGATTCCAGAATCAGGGTGTTTTTTTGCCGCCTCAATGAAACATGAAAGAACTTCTTTCCTTTCACTGGCATTCAGGCTCATTCCTGTAGGGTTGTGAGCAGGGTCATTTAGCCATGCGAGAACTCTACCTTGCGTTGAAATGAGACTCTGTATTTTACCGGAGAGAATATTTTGATCTACAGCAGAATTGCTATCTGTATTTTGAGCAACGAGTGGCCAATCAACTAATCCAAGATTGCATTCTTCCGCAATTGTTTTGTATGGTCCCCAGTATGTACTTCGAACCAGTATGGAATCAGATGTAGAGAGTAGATTTCTGGCACTCAAGTATAGTGCACCACATCCACCCGGGGATGCTACTGCCTCAGTTTTCATACCTGAGTCTCTTAATTGTTGTAATTTTGGCCCAATTGAAAGTCTTTGGGCAGTTTCTCTGAATTCAGGGAGTCCTGGAAGAGGAGAATAAGCGCCTTTATCTAAATCTGAGAGGTCATTAAGAACTTGACCAACAACAGAATTAAGAATTAATTCACCATCATCATCCAACAATGCCCCGATTGTACCGTTTACTACATCTTCCCCTCGTGACTTTGCATCTTGATACCGAGCTAACCATGCGTAGATTACATCGTTTCCACCCTTCGCCATCGCATGCGGGGGAAGAATGATTTGGGCTATGTCCGAATCATCCATCATGCTGTTACATATCGGCTCGGTTTTTGAATGTGGTTCCAAGTAATTCAAGAGGGATTGATGAGTCGGAGGCACGCGCCTGCGTGGCCAAGTGGTAAGGCACCTGATTTGTAATCAGGCGATCGGGGGTTCGAATCCCTCCGCAGGCTCCAACAATCACCAACATTATCCGAGTGAAATAGTTGGGTCAATCATGGGCGCACATATCATTGATGGTAAAGCATGCGCAACTTCAATCGAAGCATCACTAAAACCCAGAGTTGAGCAACTTACTACAGACGGGTGTAACCCTCATCTTGCAGTAATTATTGTTGGTAATGATCCAGCAAGTCATGTCTATGTTCGTGCCAAGGAAAGGGCTTGTGACCGTTTAGGAATCAAGAGTACGAAAGTTCTACTCCCGGAAGATATTGATTTTCAACAGGTTGTCGACCAAGTCATTCTAATGAACAAGGACCCAACTATTCATGGTATTCTTGTACAATCTCCTCTTCCCAGAGGGATGGACGAGGTTGTAATTACTGACCTAATTAGTCCCTTAAAGGACGTAGATGGATTCCATGCTTCCAATCTTGGAAAATTAGTACAGGGAGATTCCTCAGGTTTACTTCCCTGCACCCCTGCTGGGGTTATGGAAATGTTAGGATGGGCTGATGTTTCATTATCTGGAAAAAGAGCAGTAGTGATAGGAAGATCTAGAATTGTAGGAATGCCTCAAGCATTATTGTTATCTCAGAAAGGTGCAGACGCAACAGTGACTATTGTTCATTCCAGAACTCAAAACCCTGAAGAAATCTGCAAAGAAGCAGATATTTTGATTGCTGCAGTCGGTGTTCCTGAAATGGTAACCTCTTCTTGGATTAAGCCTGGGGCAGTAGTGATTGATGTTGGAGTAAATCGTGTAGAAGATAATTCCAAAGAGAAAGGATACAGACTCGCAGGTGATGTGCACCATGAAGTTTCTGAAATTGCTTCCGCTATATCTCCAGTTCCTGGAGGAGTTGGTCCCATGACTATCGCTATGTTGATGAGTAATACTGTCAGGGCAGCAGAACTTCAAAATCACTAACTCTACATTTGAATGTAGTAAATTATGGATAATCATCATTAGTGTGCACTTCTAGACTTGCTCCGATATCATGGTTGAGTCTAGAGCGGTTTCTCCTGAGGCTCTCTTAGAAATAAGAGCGAATGATGGAGAAATTCATGATTTAATTATGTGGCTTGAATCATTTGATGGTCGTCCAGGTCTTGATGAATTAGGAGAAAGATTAGAATCTCTGGATATAGATGTTGAGTCACTTCGTAATACGATTCAGTCCAATCCTGATGATTATTGTAGGAACACTCTCCTTCGAACTGATTATTTTGAGATTGTAGCTATAATTTGGAGACCGGGTCAGGATACTCCGATTCACGATCATATAGGTTCCGATTGTGCCTTTTTAATCCTAGAAGGAGAATCTACTGAGACTACTTATGAATTAAATGAAAAAGGGCAAGCATTTCCAGTCAGTAAACGTGTCTATAGACCGGGAGAGGTATGTGCTGCTGATGAGCCAGATATCCATAGTGTCTCAAATGACGGAGATGGAGAATTGATTAATTTGCACATTTATACCCCGCCTCTTCACGCATTCAATGTCTATGATTCTGAATGATTTACCTCTTTTTCCAAATCGAGTAAGAAGAAGCATATTCATCGTTATCTGATTTTTCCAACTGTTCAACAACCTGTTCAGTCCATGTCGATTGGTCCCATTCTGGCATTTTTACATCTCCTTTGACATCTGCGTGAATAGTAGTGAGGTGAACTTCATCAACAATATCGAATAGTGCTGAATAGGTGCCAGCTCCTCCAATAATCCATGCTTCTTCGCATCCTTCTGAGAATGCAATTTCCATTGCTTGACCTGGGTAAAAAGCTGTTTCTGCTCCATCCTTTTCCCATCCAATCTGTTTTGTTAAAACGATATTCACCCTGTCAGAGAGAGGTCGATGAGCATCGGGTAAGGAATCCCAAGTCTTTCGCCCCATTATCACTGCATTTTTCTCTCCTCCAC
>CAZRCY010000132.1:0-4104 GCA_964598735.1 uncultured Candidatus Poseidoniales archaeon | reverse complement strand
CGAACACTTGGTACATCGATGAAGAGTACGGGTGAAGTAATGGCTATTGGCCGTACATTTGAGGAAGCATTTCTGAAAGCAATAGCGTCTTTAGAGGTAGGAAATCCTCACCCTAGACCTCTGACATTAGCTGATGAGTCAGAGGGAGAAGGGCAGATTGAGAGAGCAGCAGAACCTCTTTCCGATTCTAAATTAGAAGAGTGGCTTAGAATTCCAACAGATAGAAGGATGTTAGCATTAATCGAAGCATTCAGAAGAAACTGGGACATTGAGCGTGTTCACGAAGTTACAGGTGGTATTACTCGTTGGTTCCTTCATCGTTTCCAATCTTTAGCCTCTAATGAGATGGAAATAATATCTCATGGAGGTTCTCCTTCTGATGTTTCGGAAGAAGATCTCCGAAGATGGAAAGGTGCTGGAATGAGTGATGCACATATCTCTGACGCCTTGGCAGGTTTCCCTCCTTTGGGTGTAAAAAGTTTAGATTTAGCACACGGTCCATTAGCAATTATGGAGCGACGTCATTCATTAGGAATCCATCCTGTCTATCGTATGGTTGATTCGTGTGCCGCAGAATTTGCAGCCATTACACCATATTATTATTCAACTTACGAAGGAGGTTCTGTTCCATCAGGAATTGATTCAGTTCCCCAAGAAAGAAGACATAATGATGATGGTGGATTAGCAAGCCGACATGTAGTAATCGGGTCAGGCCCAATTAGAATTGGTCAGGGAATTGAGTTTGATTATGGCTGCGTCCACGCTGTGCAGGCAATTCGAGATGAAGGTCATGAGGCAATATTGATCAATAATAATCCTGAGACAGTTTCTACTGATTTTGATACCAGCGATCGTCTTTACTTCGATCCTCTTAATTTAGAATCTGTAGTTGAAGTTCTTTTGAGAGAAAATGCTGACGGTCTTTTATTACAATTTGGAGGGCAAACTGCAATTAATCTTGCACTACCGATGCAGGAAAGAATTGGACATCTCCGTTCAATGGGTATTGAAACAGAATTAATTGGTACAAGTCCTGATGCAGTAGATGAAGCAAGTGATCGTGAACGTTTCGAATCTTTCGCTAAGAAACAAGGGCTCAGAATGCCAACTGGTCTAACCGGAGCCACCCCCTCAGAAGTCCGCTCCGCAGTTACTGAAATTGGATTTCCTGTACTTATTCGACCATCTTACGTCTTAGGAGGTAGAGGAATGGAAATCCTAACCGATGATAATCAATTAGATGCTTACATGTCTGAGGCCTACATCGCCCCTGATAAGCCGTTATTGGTAGATCAATATCTTGGAGGTGCTATGGAATTAGATGTAGATTCAGTTTGTGACGGAGAGGAGGTTCTTATTGGTGCCATAATGGAACATCTTGAAGAAGCCGGAATCCATTCAGGTGATTCAACTTGTTTTATCCCTCCTCAGAATGTGTCTAAAGAAATTATTCAGCAAGTAGAGGACTGGACTGAACGGATTGGGGTAGGATTAGGAATTAGAGGATGTTTCAACATCCAGTATGCGATTAAAGATGAAATTCTATATGTTCTTGAGGTAAATCCTCGAGGAAGCCGAACATTTCCATTTGTAGCGAAATCAACCGGTATTCCATTAGCAAGAATTGCTGCAAGATTAGCCCTTGGTGCTAAACTTTCTGACATAGAATATCCTAGTTTGGAGACGAATCTCGTTTGTGTCAAAGCACCAGTATTCCCGTTCCTGAAATTACGTGGTTTAGACCCTGCTCCTGGTCCTGAAATGAAATCAACTGGCGAGGTGATGGGTTCTCACGAGGATCCTGCTGCTGCTTATCTGAAGGCAAGGTTGGCTACTGAATTGCCTGTCCCTATTTCTGGTGGAGTCTACATTACCGTCAGAGATTCGGATAAAAAAGGAGTCATTCAACATGCTTCTAGACTTCAAGAGTTAGGCTTCCAACTTCATGCTACCCCTGGTACTGCCCAAATTCTCAGGGATGTGGGTGGTTTAGAAGTTGAGACCGCCTACAGAATTGCCGAAGGAAGAAGCCCGGACGCTCTTGATTTGATGCGTCAAGGAGATATTCAACTAATTTTGAATACACCCTCGAAATCGGGAGGCGCAGTTCTTGATGGAAATATGATGCGTAGGTTGGCAGTTGAATTGAACATCCCATTTGTCACTACTCTAAACGGAGCTCGAATGGAAGTAGAGGCAATTGCTGTAGCCCGAGAAGGCCTTCCTGAGCCAAGACGCCTAATAGGTACGTGAATTTACTCTTCTTCATTTTCAAGATTAGAGTCATACCAAGATTCTATGTAATCTGTTCTATCCTTATCAAGCCCTAATATCTTTGCTTGAAGTTTCAAGAACTTACGTTCCTCTTCAGTAATTATTCTATCTTCCATGGCGATTTCATATGCCTCAATGTAAGATAATTCTGCTTTAGTGAATGCTTCAGGCATCAAGATTGTTGAGAAATTATTTATTGCTGTGAAAATCGGTTTTCTTAGAACAATTAGTGGAACACCTACAATTACTCCTCCAATTAATCCTCCTCCCCCAAGAAAATCTTCCATCATCTCTGACGCTAAGAGCAGAGAAAAACCTCCCAATGTGGCAAATATTGCAGTGCTGAATGTTTTTCGTAACGTTTCATCTATTCCCAATATTTCATTTTTCAGGATACCATAAGTAAACATGAAACCTTCCAGCATGCCTGTGAAAAGAATGCTGAATAAAAATCCATAGAGAATTAAAAGATAAACTGTGAGGGCTTGTTCACCATAATTTTCGGATACAGTTGCTACATCTGCAAGATTGAAATCTCCAAATCTAATTACCATGTAGATTATTCCAAATACCATTGCTCCTTTGATAATGGCCTTTCCCGCAAACCCAATGAATAGAGATCTTGCCTCAATTGCTTGATTCTCTTTTTCAGGATCTTGAGCCAATTTTTTCCATGATTTCCGCATGAAAATCATAGCTATAATTGCTGAAAATACAGGTACTATCAATAGTAGTTGTCCAACCGTAGAATTTCCTGGAACCATGTATACATAGGGGGCGTTTTCACCACAAACACCGACTAAGTCTGGAGAACCCTTCGAACTCATAATATCTGCTGACTGTAGTGCAGAACCGTCTGCACAATATACATGGTACGCACCCCCAATAATATCTACAGCTCCGCCAGGAGAGAGTAAAATCAATGATGAAATAATTAGTGTAGCAATCGAAGGAATAGCCCACCAAAGGTTGTTTTTTATTATTGGATTTGTCATAAATTCTAGTCTTTTTATTGGGTAGAAAGAGACCGTCGAGACGTACATCATAATACATGTCAATCCGCAAATGTACCAACCTATGCGGAAATTCTGCATAAATTCTAGAAGTTCAGGACTTCCTTGGAAAGGGAAGATATTGTACCATGTGGCCATTACTCGGTATGACTCAGCAACTAGAAGTACAAACATAAATCGATTCTCGGGACTTTTAGGTCTTGCACGAATGGTTAACGAAGCAAGAGCCAATAGAACTAGGCAAGTTACAAGAGAAAGAATTGCATGAATTAGATTGAGTCCAACAGTTTGCCCTGTTTCAAAGTCTATATTTCCAATGTGCCTAAGGTAGTATGGAATTATGTCGCCGACATGAGTCATGGTGACGGGATAGCACTATGTTGAATAGTTATTCCGTGACTAACAACTGTCATATGCCTCTATGATATATTGAGTAAGGGGGCTAGTCCAAGCGAGTTCCGATAACCCCTGAATTCCTTGTTCCCCATATATTCTGACAACATCTTGTACTCTGACATTTCCATCTGAAGATCTAGCAAGAATAGTTCGTGGTTTGAGTTCTTTACCTGTACCATGTGGATCATAGATTGTATGAAGAGCATTGTCTAGGAACCATTGAGGTTTATCTGCTTCTTCTCCTTCAAAAGAAATCTTCTTTCTTCCGCCACCAAACATCATTTGAGCAGCAGATTTCTTCTCTTGTTTAGGTTCGGGTTTTTCTTCCTTTTCTACTTCTTTAGTTTCAGATTTTTCTTCCTCAACCTCTTCTTGAGTTTCAGGTTTTTGTTCCGTCTTTTTTGCTGTCGGCTTAGGGGAA
>CAZRCY010000131.1:0-4106 GCA_964598735.1 uncultured Candidatus Poseidoniales archaeon | reverse complement strand
TCTGTGCGTTCTGTAGTCTTTCACAAGACTGAACTTCGTCAATCGGGAGTAATATTAGATGAAGGACCAACATTAGATGAGATTCATGCTCAAGAAGAGAGAGATAAGGCTGCTGTTAAAGAAGTCGAGGATACAGATTCGTCTGACGATGTATTGGTGGCTGCTGAAGCGGGTGAAGCTATTAGCGAACGAGCCGAAGATGATGAATCACAAGAATCTGAATCAATTGAAAGTTTAGATTATTCTTCCATGACTGTTGCTGAACTCAAAGAGATTCTCAAGGAGAAAGGCCTTCCTGTCTCTGGTAAGAAAGCCGATCTCATTGAGCGCTTATCGGAGTAATATCTATGCCCCGCATTGCGGTGCTTTGTGGAACCGGTATGAAATCCCTCGTTGATGCTTTACCTAGTGCTTTGAAATTGAACGGTCAAGAATCAATTAGAATAAACAGTCCATGGGGTGAAGTCCCTACGGAATTCATTCGCTTTTCTAATCAGGATGGTCCTACTCATGAAATTGCAATTGTTCAACGTCATCATGGAGATGGAGTAGTTACTCCTCCGCACAGAATTGAACACAGAGCGAATGTTCACGCTGTTCTTTCGGTTGAACCAGAATTTGTAGTCAGCATCAATTCAGTTGGTTCGATGAGAGAAGACCTCCCACCAGGGTACATTGGTGTAGCGAAACATACTCTTGATTTTACTGGGAAGGTATGGACCTTCCATGATGATGATGCAATACATGCTGATATGACCTCTCATTTTGATCCTGAATTATCTAAATTAGCCGTAAGCGCGCTTGAATCCAGTCAAGATGTTGTTCCTCATCTTATTGTTGCTCAGATGCCTGGTCCACAATTCGAAACACCTGCAGAAATAATCGCATTGAAGGCAATGGGAGCAGATGTAGTTGGGATGACATTAGCAGCTGAATCAAAACTCATTTCTGAAAAGGGATGCAAACATTTGGGTCTCAGCGTATCATCTAACTGGGCGGCTGGACAAACTCCTGGTGATGAATCGGCAGAGATTGACCACCACGCTGTTGAAGGTTTGGCTTCTACTGTTCACGGACGTCTCTGGTCCGCCATCATTTCATGTTTATGAAATAGTGCTGATACCGGGATTTGAACCCGGGTCGACGGATCGAGAGTCCGTCATGATGGACCACTACACTATACCAGCAGTGGAGTTGACGAGAGTACATCTGTATATGAGCAGTGCGATATATTCTGAAAGTGAAAATAGTAAAATCAACACATTCAGTTTCTATTACATGTTCACTTTCAGTTTACTCTCTATTTCGTTACTTCATAACCTCACGGTTGATGTTAGAACATGAATGGGAACAACTCAATCAATAGAACAACATCTCATGTTGCAGGACTATCTACACTAACATGCCTTGAAGAAATAACTGAATGCTACGACATCGGTCTAGTCAGCTCGTCAGGTAAGGTGGATAGCCCACCTAAATCTCGGCTAGCAGGCATTGTAGGAACAGACTACAATGAGCCAATACCAGGAACATGGATAAGTTTGCATCGAAGAGCTAATCCACTTGCACAGGAGGTGCAATAATGTCAAGAACGAAGCGTTTACGTGAAGAAGTTAAGAAAATGCTAGCAGAAAGAGGAGAAGCTAACACTGTAGAAATATTTGATCATCTGAATACTCGATTTTCATGGGGCGCAACTATGAATCAGGTTGGAAATATTTTAGCAAAAGACAAACGTTTTGAGAAAATAGGACATATTAGAGACTATTTTCGAGGCGGAAAATATACAGTTTGCGTGTGGTCATTACGTAGTGAACTAAATATTATTGAAGCATGAGATTACGATGAAAAGCATGCTCCTTCTCGGCTAACATGATGGGTGCCACTTCAATACTCAAATTAATTCGGCTCCCCAATGTTTTGATTGGTTTTTTCACCGTGCTGTTGGGTGGTTTACTAGGGGGCGCATCTACTGCCGACCACTGGGTCGTAGTAGGGTTACATGCAATCTCAGTCGGGGGATTCATGGCTGCTTGGAATGTGTATAATGATTTGATGGATGTTGAAGGAGATAAGATAAATCATCCAATGCGTCCGCTAGCATCTGGTGACGTCTCAATAAAAAGTGCTCGAAAAATTGCCATGGTTTCACTAGTAACTTCGATTATTGGTTTACTTAGTGCTGCTGGGTGGGTCTCGATATCGGGTAGAGATCTTTCTGCTTGGCTTCCATCGTTACCTATCTGGTTTCTCGCCCTCCTTCTCATGATTCATTACGAGTTTGAAGGCGAGCATAGTCTCAGATTAAAACACAAGGGATTACCTGGAAATCTGGCTGTTAGTCTATTGGTTGGAATTGTCATTGTTTTCGGTGCTGCTGCTGTTGGGAATGCGACAAATCCTTTGATTTGGTGTGTTGGACTTTCTGCCTTCGGTATCAACAGCGCTCGTGAAATTATCAAGGATGTTGAAGATGTTGAAGGAGATTTGGACCGAGAAACTCTCTCTAAAAGAATTGGTTCCGATCGAGCTAGAATGGTAGCATGGTTGATGACATTATTCGGTTTCGCATTACTTTTTGTTCCATTTGGTCTTGAATTATTGCCCGCAGGACTCCTAATTACAATGGTTCCTTCAATTCTAACATTAATTTCTGCTAAACCACATATTCACAAAGGTAATGATCACACTGCCCAACGTATGTTGAGAGTTGCTCTTCTTTTGGGAATGATAGGTTTTGGTACAGCATCTTTGATTAATGATTTCTTAATTTAATGTAATTCAGAAAATGCTTCCCATGCTGCAGGGTGAATTAGGAATGTCAAAAGAGACATTTGCGCCCACATCCTATTTTCAGCTTGGTCAAAAACAACTGAGTTTTTTGAATCAATTACTCCATCCGTCACTTCTTCTCCTCGATGTGCTGGGAGACAATGCATGAAAATATAATCTGAGTTAGCATTAGAAACTAATTCTTCATTAACTTGGAAACCATCAAAGGCATCTATCTTATCTTTCAAATCTTCTTCTCCCATTGATACGAATACGTCTGTGTATACTACATTTGCATCTTTTACTGCTTCTACAGGGTCATTCGTCATCTGTATTGTTCCACCCTTTCTTTTCGCAATTTCTTTTGCTCGAGAAACAATCTTTTGATCTGGTTCAAATCCTTCGGGAACAGCGTAGTGCATTTCCATCCCTAAAGCAGCTGCGCCTAACATTAAATCATGTAGAACATTATTGCCATCTCCGACCCATGCAACTTTAATTCCTGACAATTCGTCAAAATTTTCTGCTATTGTCATCATATCAGCTGCTGCTTGACAAGGATGATGTTTGTCAGATAATGCATTGATTACAGGTACAGTTGATCCGTTTGCTAATTTTTCAACATCCGAGTGTTCAAAACATCTGTAGGTGATTGCACCTAGGTATCTCGACAATACGGCTGCAGTATCTTCAATTGATTCAGATTTTCCTAGTTGTATGTCTCCTTTCAAGAGTGTCAGGGGGTTTCCTCCCAATTTGTCAATTCCCACTTCAAAAGAAACCCTAGTTCTTGTAGATGGCTTTTCGTAAATTGAACCAACAGTTAATCCTGTTAGTGGCATAAACTCCTCGAACAATCCGTCGTCTTGTTTTGCAGAGATGGCCCAATCAATTATTTTGTTCAATTCCTCTGGCGATAAATCATCAATTGCAAGAAGGTCTCTTTTCTCATCCATTTAATTTCTCTCCTCATCTAGGTCAGAAGCAAATCCATCTCGCATATCTGCCATTCCTCCGAATACACTTTGAACAAAAGATAAAACATCTGCCAAGCCTTCTTCATGTTCTGAAGATAGTGGTACCAATCCCGGAATTATAGACGCATCTTGCATTGTTCTGAGTTGAGCAATTGCAAATTCGACTCTTTGACCTGTAGCAGTGTCGTGGGTCATTCTATTTTGAGACTCTTCATAGAGATCTGCTTCCAGAACATCTAACCTTTCTCCCCATTCTAGGATTTTTTCCAAAACTTCTGGTTCTAGAAGATCGGCTTTTGAAAGATAGTTTGCTGTAGGCAATCCAAGTCTAAATTGTACTATATTCGATAACAACAT
>CAZRCY010000130.1:0-4108 GCA_964598735.1 uncultured Candidatus Poseidoniales archaeon | reverse complement strand
GCAGAAAAGATGGGTAAAACACCTCTTATGTGCAATGACTCACCTGGTTTTGTATCGAATCGTATTCTATGTCCTATGATAAATGAAGCAATCCTCACATTAGAAGAAGGAGTTGCTGAGCCGGAAGCAATTGATGGAATAATGAAGCTCGGCATGAATCATCCAATTGGTCCACTTGCGTTATCTGACTTAATTGGAAATGATACTGTATTACACATAATGAATGTATTACACGAAGGATTACGAAATGACAAATATGCTCCTGCTCCATTATTAATAAAAATGGTAGAAGATGGAAAATTGGGTAGAAAATCAGGAGAAGGATTCTATACTTACTAAAATTAAATCTACGATTAATATTGATGAATTCAAAAGAATCTTTACCTATATTCTCGTGGGTTCATTATGCCACCGACTGTAGATCCTACTTCAGGGATTCCCGTAATGGTAAATAATCAGCAAAATCATATTGCTAATCCTGCACCTTCACCTCAAAATGTTTCTCAAGGTCAACCAGTACAATATCAGCAGACTCCTCAACAAATGCATCAACAAAATTTGTTTAATTCCATATCCTATAATAATCATCAGATTGAACCTCAAATGATGAATACCTTACATGGTACCCAGATGGTGTATCCACATATGCAAAAATCCAAACTTGTAATGTTGCTTCTGGCGATATTTCTTGGATGGGCAGGGGGCCATAATTTCTATCTTGGCTTTACCTCGAGGGCAGTTTCTCAATTGTTGATTTCTATACTTTCATTTGGATTTTTAGCACCAGTATCCTCCATATGGGCATTAATCGAGGGTGTTGTATTGTTTGGAAACCAACAAGCTATTGATTCTAATGGAATTCCGCTCAAAGATTGACAAATGGAATGATCCATCTAATGAACAACACATATCCAAAAATACCGATACAAGCTAACGTCCAAATTCGTGTAAGTGATGAAGGGAATTGGGGTATGTTGGATAGTTGATTATTCTTCCAAGACCAGAGTGATCTGATTAAGACGAATACGAATGCAGTGTAAATTAATGGAGCACCTGGATTGAATTGGACGGCAGATACTGGATCTAAATGACTTATTGCAACAAATCCTCTAGTCATTCCACAAAATGGACATTCTATTCCAGTGAGATAGTAGAAAGGGCATAATTTCAGTTCATCTACTCCTCCGTGAGGCAGTATAAACGAGGTTGCTAATGCTCCTCCAGTGACAACAAGATGAATCGCTCCCTCAGGAATCTTCGTAGCCTTCAGATTGCCCCCTCCGCCCCTTCGATTCGGCTGAATGATTATATCCTCTACTGTTCAGTGGGTGTTATGGCACAACCAATGCAACAACCAATGCAAGCGAATGCTGGCGCCCCTATGCAGGGTGCAGTATCGGAAAAAGACTGGCTGACAACACTCCTACTGAGTTTGTTAGTAGGAGTACTCGGAGTAGATCACTTCTACGCCGGAAAAACTCTAACCGGTATCCTGAAGCTCATTACCTTCGGGGGCTGTGGAATTTGGTCATTAATTGACCTAATTATGGTTATCACTGGTAACTTCAAGGATTCTAATGGTCTTCCAATCGTACAGAAGAAGTAAGTTGATTTATCAACTATTGAGAGATACTCAGTGGTAACTCTGTCCTATTTGAGTAAAGAATAACTATCTAATGGAGGATGTACCTGCTATGAGTATGGAAGACGGTAGTAAATGGGGTTCTGACGGATTAGATGATTCTTGGGGTCCGCCCATACCCCCACCTCCTGCAGAAATGCCGCCCCCTCCTCCTCCAGTGGCAGATACTAATCTCTCACGAAGTAAAGGAGCAAATCTACCTCCACCAATGCCATCACCGGCTCCAATGCCTCAACCGATTGCGCCGATTGCAGTTGAACCATCAACTCTCCCCGAGATGCAACAGCCACAATTAACACCAAAGGGATCTTCTATATTTTCTAAGATATTCAATGAAATAGACATAAAATCAATTTTTGAGAAGGCAACATCGGGTAAAGTCGTAATTTCTACAATTATCGTTTTAGGATTCTTGATGTTGGTATTGTCCGAATCATATGCTAATTCTGCGAATTATACCAATCCTCCAGATGCTCCCGATACCATTGACTCAGCAGACTTTGACACGGATGACAACGGATTGAATACTTCAGAATCAGATAATTATGAAAATGCCCTAAGGCAATATTCTAAGGATTTTGACGAATATCTAGATCAATTAGATCAACATAATGATTTGATGAATACATATACCGGCAAGTCCATTTTTTGGTCTAATATTAGTTCAGCATTCATAGTTGGTGGTTTGGTATGCCTCACTTTTGCCCCCAAGGCTGTTGAAATGTCAAATGCTGTTAGATTAACTCTGGTAATTGGTACCATATACATGCTAGCAGGAATGTTGGGATATGATATGCCTGGTGTAGATGCTGCGGTAGGATTTGGTTTCGGTGGAGATTAAATCCATAATTGAATACGGTGAACCTCACGATAATGTGTATGGCCCTGTTCCTGTCAATATTATATGATTACATTTCAATAGTTAGTCTGGTAATACTGATATAGCGTCCCGAGTAGTGGATACCATGCCCGGTACAACCCGAGTCGAGATTCGAACATTGAAGGTGGGACGTTATGTCTCTGTAGACGAGAACGCCTACAAGATCTTGAGTATCTCAAAATCCAAGCCAGGAAAGCACGGTAGTGCTAAGGCACGCCTCGAATTAGAAGATATTTTTTCAGGACAAAAAAGGAGTCATGTTGGTACTGTGACCGATAATATACAAGTTCCCGTCATAGAAAAAGGGAGTGCAATTATTACTCATATAGATGGAAATGAAGTTCATGCAATGGATAACAAAACTTACGAAGCACTAATTCTTCCCAAGGATGCAGAACTAATTCTTGAGGCAGGTGGAGAAATTCAATGGATGGAAGCTCTCGGCCGTTATCGAATTACTCGTGATCATTGAGGGCAACCATGGTTTCAAGTGTTGAACTTCCTGATATCGTAATATCAATTGCATCCATTCAGCATTTGGATGATGCCGTTCGATGTTGGAATTCTCTTGTAATTGATCAAAAAAATCATGATAGCCGAATTTCGACTAAGGCTTTATCTGTTTCCGAACAGAGACAATTTCTAAGATCAGTAATTGTCGATGAGCGCTTAATTATAGCACTAAATTCCTCGCATATGGTAGGTATTGCCACAATCGCAATTGACAACAACATGCTAGATAAATCAGGGTCTGTATGGAATATTTCAGATGTATGGGTAGATTCTGAATATCGAAGAAGGGGAATAGGGATTTTGTTAGTTAATGAGTGTGAGAAACATGCTAAATCCATGGGTGCTTCTGAAATTAGATTACAAGTGTATTCTACTAATCAACCTGCATCTATGATGTACGGTCGACTTGGATATAGAACAATTTCTCGAATGATGACGAAGAAATTGGACTAATACATCGTGAAGTATAAACATGGAATGAAACTGATTCACTCCGGTGGACACCATGGAGGAAGACAGCAAATCAAAATCCACCGTGCCTCGCTCGGCATATCGTAGACCTGTTACAGCAAAAGGTCTCAAGGGGATTGAGCAAGGAACTCTAACATGGTTAGATGAAGATATGTACAATAATCTCAATACTGGTGTTTTGGAACAATATCTTGAAGAAAAAAATATTCAAGAAGGATTCGAGATATCTCATTGGTCTCCTCCTAAAATCCTAATTGGTATTTTAATCGGAGCGGTATTCAGTGGTGTTACAGCTTACATCGGATTAAAGATAGGATTGGCAGTTTCAGCGGCTTGGTATGTTGCATATCTTCTAGGAATGGCTCTTAAGTGGTCTCCTTCAGAAGTAAACATTGCAACAAGTGCAACTACGGGAGCTACTCATGCCTCGACAGGTTTTATTTTCACATTTCCTGCAATTTTCCTTCTGGCGTACAGTACGAAATATCAAGTTCTTGATGAAGCAGGAAATTTAGTCAATCTAATTCAAGAACCTGATGTAATGCAATTAGCATTTATTGGAATTATTGCATCTATGTTTGCAGGTTTTCTAGGTGTAATGT
>CAZRCY010000129.1:0-4144 GCA_964598735.1 uncultured Candidatus Poseidoniales archaeon | reverse complement strand
ATTCTTGAATCAACAGTTTATCCAGGAGTAACCAGAGAAATATGGGGGCCTCTCATTGATGAAAGAGGGCTCATAGAGGGTGTAGATTTACATTTAGCTTATTGCCCTGAAAGGTTTGTTCCGGGTGACTCAAAGCATGGAGTTCGGCAAGTACCGAGAGTTATCGGTGCAAATGACCCAGTAATTTGCTCAATTTTAGCAGACTTTTATTCAAATTTAACAATCGGGGAAATTCATACAGTATCATCCATAGAAGTAGCAGAAGCAGCAAAAGTAGTGGAAAATGTCCAACGGGACCTCAACATCGCACTCGTCAACGAATTAGCACTTATTTTTCCAGAGATAGGTTTAGATGTTGAAGAAGTTCTAAGTGCGGCAGCTACTAAATGGAATTTTCATAGATATAATCCCGGAATAGGAGTAGGTGGGCATTGTATTCCTGTGGACCCACACTACCTAATTCAAATGGCAAAGTCCGCAGGCGCTCCTGTCGAATTGATTACATCAGCACGTTCAGTTAATGCAAATATGCCTAAACAAGTTGCTTCCAGAATAATGAATCATCCGTCTATTCAAAATCATAAACATGATAATTTAAGAGTACTATTACTTGGATGGGCGTATAAACCTGGCATATCAGATACTAGAGAGACGCCTTCAAGGAAACTAGCACAACAATTGTCATCAATGGGTTGCAATATCTCAACATGGGACCCGTATATCCCTACAAATCAACGAAAAAATGAATTCACAGATTGGGTGAACAAACCATATGATGCTAAGCCAGATGTCGTGGTTCTCTGTACTGCGCATCCTGAAATATTAGAAATTGATTGGGAGAAATTATTCTCTGTTTCAAGAATAGGATTATTTTTTGATGGAAGAAGAGTCATCGATGGATCAAAACTTAGTGACATAGGATGGACTTTTTCAGGGATAGGTTTACCATAATAAGGGGTGATTAAGTGATAGATATCCTACTCGAGGACCCCAATGGGGATTGGTGTTGGAAATGTTTTGACAAACACCTATTATTGGAGACCAAATTTGGAACTTTTCGATGGGAAACACCACCGAATTTCAAACCACATTCAACTCATAAAGACTTATTTATGGTTGCTAATGAAGCATTACTTAGTCCTTGGTTTCCGGGAATATTAGAGGGTTGGGAGCCTTCACGTAAACCGGGTACAAAACCTGGTCTCTCTCTCTCAGGGGGTATCGATTCTACAGCATGCTATATCTTGATGCCAGATAACACAGTACTTCTACACCATAGACGTTCATTTGAGTCATTACTAAAGCATGAAGGAGCAGATAATTTATTCGAACATATTCGAAATACAACTGGGAGAGAAGTATACAGTCTAGAATCAGATCATGAATTGATAAGAAAGAACTTCGAAAAACCAGTGGGTTTTTCAACTGATTTAGCAGCATGTGTACATCTAATTCTCTTTGCTGATCACTTCGATTTAAGAGGGATTGCATTAGGAATGCCAATAGACAATACATACCTATGGCACGGATACAAATATCGTGATTTTTCTACCACTCATTGGTGGAATAAGTGGTCAAATTTACTACAATCTGTCGGATTGGATATACTACTACCAATTGCTGGATTATCTGAAGCGGCAACGGTCCATATAGTGAAAGAAGGAGGACTAGACCACGTAACTAGTTCTTGCCTTCGAGCACCTCATCCTGGATGTGGATTATGTTGGAAATGTTTCTTAAAAAATGGAATGTTAGGTCATCCGTTTAGCACAAATTCAAAAGAAGTCAATACTTTTCTTTCCAAAAGACCTTTGAAAACTTCAACTCATGCGCTTTGGAGAATTAAAGAATTAAATCGTTGGGATTTAATTCCAGACCTATTAGAATTCCAAAATCTTGACTTATCATGGTGGATGGAGTTTCATCCAGATGCGCTAGATTTACTTCCCCATTGGATTCGCAAACCCATTGAAGGTAAAATTAAAAATTATTTTTCGCCAATGGATGAAAATTCGGCTCTCTTCGGTTGGAACTTATTTCCTAATAATGACCCTAATTCCGTGAACACATTCATTGAGTTCGAATCTTCCGTTAGGAAAACAATGGGGTCAAAAGGAAAAGAAGGGCCCATTGATCCTGAAATACTAAAATTAATCCATAATCAAATAAATGAGAAAATTGTTGATGAATGGGAAATACGTGAAATTGAGCAGTTTAATATTAAAATTTCACGTAATTCTAAAGAAAAGAAAATTGAGGTAATTTCAATTGGTAAAATGCCACGGACGTTAGAGCAAGAAGCTCAATTAAAAAATATCTTGGATAACAATTCTTGGAGAATTATAATTTCAGAAGAGGGGTCTAAACCGAAGATTCACTCTCTTCTTTGTAAATGGGCACAAAAATATTCTAGCGCATTAATCGTAATGAAAATTAATTCAAAACCACATACTGTCTTACTTCGTCATCCACTAGCAAAACAAAGGGAGGCATATCCTCTCCCGGAAGAAAAAATTCACAAATTCCCTTCTGATATTGTTTTACCGCCCCCTCAAGGATCGGCAAACGAGCATTATTGGTTGGAAGAAAGGGTAATTTCTAAGCCAATACTTGATAATTTACCCAATGTTAGTATTGTAATTCCAGTATACAACCGACGAGAAATGTTAGGGATTACTCTTGCAGCAATTGAAAACCAGACATACCCAATAGAATTGATTGAGGTAGTAGTTTCTGACGATGGATCTAGTGACTTTCCATTACAGATTTGCGATGAATTTTCTGAAAAATTGAATATTAGATATGTGAGACAACAAGACCTGGGGTATCGAGCATCTGCAGCACGAAATTTAGGAATAAGAACAGCGAAAAATGATCTGATAATCTTACTCGATGGAGATGTAGCTCCAGTACCAGGACTAGTTGAGGTTTATGTTGAACGATTAGTCCATTCTAAGAGAGTGCTATTGTGTGGTCATCGAAGATATGTAGATGCAAATCATCTTGATTACTGCGATTTGAGAACAAATATTCAGCCTTTGTTAGAATGTGTTGATATTCATTCGGATAATTCAATTATTCAAAAGAAAGATAAAAAGAGAAAAATCACATTAGACTGGAGAATCCCAGTATACGCTAAAACTAGGAATTTACTGAATGAGAAGTATCCCTTCAGAGCTTGTTGTAGCGGAAACCTTGCTTTCCATAGAGAATTATTTGATAGAACAGGCGGGTTCGATGAAGATTTCACTGATTGGGGTGCAGAAGATACAGAATGGGGTTTTAGAGTATGGAATAGAGGGCATTGGATTGTTCCTGTTTGGTCTGCGATTGGTATTCATCAGGAGCCAATAGGAGGTCGGAATGAAACCGATAGAGAAGCAGGTTCTGCCGTTACAAAACCGATGTTATCTGAACGGGTTCCCCTAAACTACAGGAAGGAAGAGCCTGGTAGGGTTTGGCATACACCAATGGTTTCAATTTACATGCCTGCATATAACGCTGAAGAGACCATTGTTTCTGCAGTTCAAAGTGCATTAAATCAAACTTTTACTGACATTGAAATATGTATTGTAGATGATGGATCTACTGATGATACCATTGGTGAATTAAAACGTAACTTTGGACACAATCCCAGAGTTAGATGGAAAACACAAACCAATGGAGGTATTTCCAGTGCATCTAACGCTGCAATCAGGATGTGCAGAGGGCCATTCATCGGTCAACTTGATTCCGATGATCTCCTTCAACCAGATGCTGTAGAAAATACACTGAGGATTCTAAGAAGTGACGATAGAATTGGAGTAGTTTATGGATCTCATCAAAAAATTGACCGTAATGGAGAATATATTGGGGATGGATACAACTGGCCAATATTCAGTCGTGAAAAATTACTCACTGGAATGATCATTCATCACTTCAGAATTTTCCGTGCCAGAGACTATTGGAGAACCTCTGGATTTTCAGAGGACTTGACGAATGCGGTGGATTATGATTTCTTCTTAAAAATGAGTGAAGTAACTGAATTCCGTCATCTAGACAAATGGACTTATCTCTACCGAATCCATTCATCATCTACCTCAATTGCTCAAGTAGATGTCCAAGATAAAAACAACCTATTAGTTCTTAACCGTGCACTTTCTAG
>CAZRCY010000128.1:0-4152 GCA_964598735.1 uncultured Candidatus Poseidoniales archaeon | reverse complement strand
TATGAATGACAAACTAAAGATCGACGAGCATGAATCTCAGGATCAAAAATGGAATCGTGGACTTGATATATTCATCGAGTCTGTTCATCAACCAGACCCAAAATTAAGGTCATGTGCCCATAATCAGGGATGTTATAATGAACTCATGTGGGTTCGTGAGCATGTATTAGATTACTTGCATACTCTTAGAAGATGAATTTACTTGAAAAACAACTTTTGATGGTCAGAAAGTTAAGAGAATCTTTAAGTCATGAAACTCAAGCGTATTTTTACTTATCTCCAGTGTTAAATAGTAAAGCAATAATACGAAAAAAAGATACATGTGTGTTGAATCCCAAAGAAAAGTGGCAAAGAGGTTAATAAAAGTTGCAAAAAAATCACCTGACCTCTATACTAAAGAAGACGTACTCTACGCCAAACTTATTAAAAAAGCGAACAAAAAATCAAAAAATGAAAATCTTTCTTGATACTGCCGTATTTGAAGACATTGAAAAAGCAAATCAAACTGGTCTTATTGACGGTGTGACAACAAATCCATCACTAATACTCAAAAGTGGTGGTGATCCAGTAGAAACAATAAAGAAAATATCTGGTGAATTTCCATTCTTTGAGTCTATATCCGCAGAAGTAGTTGCAGATGAAGCGCTTGAAATGGTAGAACAAGCACAGGCATTTAAAAATTTAGAGAATGTTACTATCAAAGTCCCATTGACAGTAGAGGGTCTAAAAGCATGTAAGATGTTGACATCTGATGGATTTACTGTAAATGTCACTCTATGTTTTTCAGTTGCACAAGCAATACTCGCATCAAAGGCAGGAGCTACATATATTTCACCATTTGTAGGAAGAGTTGATGATAATTCATTCGATGGTTTAGGTCTAGTTGGAGACATTGCGAAACTATATAGAGAACACCTATCAAGAACTCAGGTTCTTGCTGCATCACTTAGAAATGTGAAAGATGTTGCAGATTGTTTCTCAGTAGGAGCGGACGTTGTTACCATGCCCCCTGCTATATTTGGCAAGATGTATAACCACATTCTAACCGACAAGGGATTACAATTATTCCAAGACGATTGGAACTCAATTAAGAAAGACTAATGGCACTATCAGAACAAACTTTAGAAAGTCTCAGGAAGGCAGAAGTCCATCTTCGTGACGCACTTGCGTTTGCAGCAAGAGTAGAGAAACCCTATGTTGTAAGAGAACTAGGTGGTATTATTTCACATCTTGACAATATTCAAGGAACTGAGACTTTATTTGATAAAATGGATACGGTCATCAAGAGAGTTCAAAAGGAACAAGAGAAGGATGAATGACTATCGATACAGTAATGAACGAATGGCAATACGCCAACAAGCATTTCTTTCTTTAAAACAATTCAACACTCTCGAAAATGTCCGTAACCTCTACGAATTCTGCCACATCTGGGTATCGCAAGGCAAAAGAGACACTAAAGGAATCGAAGACGATTTTCTTAGATACTGCCAGAACCGTAACAATCCGTGAAGGTTCGATAGTAAGAGTACCCGAAGTTTTAGGTGGTAAACCACTAGAAGGTCGGGTTCTTTTTGTAAGTGCTGAGGGACCACAAAGAGGTCTAGATGGTAGAAAACTATCCGAATATTTTACAGTATGCTATAATGAAAAAACACTCGGAGCTTTATGTGTATATAAACGTGACTGGCATACAATAGAAGTAATTAGGTATTAATTATGTTTACAATCTATGGAAAAGAAAAATGCCCTATGTGTTATAAGGTGAAAACTGTATTTGACATGTTAGGTAGACCTTATGTATATAAGGAACTAGACAAAGACTACACCGCAGAAGAATTTGAACTCAAATTCCCAGATGTAATTGATTTGCCTCAAGTAATGATGGATGATAAAGTTATTGGTGATGCAAACCAAACCTTAAAATATTTGAAAGAACATAGGGTTTACACTAATGATACCTAGCGACATGGACATAAATAAGGGCATAGAACTTATACTCAGAGGGGAGAAACAACCAAAGTTAAAACAAACACCAAAGTTCTTCGATATAAAACTGACTCTCTTTGGTAGAGAATTTAGACTATCGTTGGACATTAAAAAGAAAACCAGCAACTAGGAGCCATCATGGACACTACAGTACTTCTTGTAATATTCAGCATATTATGCTTTACATTTTTGATATTAGGTGGTATAATTGGCTGGTTGGCACAACAGAACAACTATATTCGGATGCAAAACTCTGGAATAGCAACTGCAACATATCATCCTGAGATGTATGATGAAAATGGGAATTTACTTCCCGATGAAATAATAGCCTTGAGGTTTGAAAACAATGACGACAGCGAAGAAGACGACGACGAGGAAGGCAAAGACAACTCGTAAGAAGTCTACTACAGCAAGAAAACCAAGGACAGTAACAGTTAAAAAGAAACAACTGCCCCCAAATCCTATGGTTCATGAACTCTTAGAAGCAGTCGATTCTGAAAGAGTAAAATCTAAAAAGTTAGATATCCTCCGCACTCATGGAGAAGATTCTTTCAAAATGACTATGATATGGAATTTTGATGAATCTGTAATCTCTATGTTACCAGAGGGAACTGTACCATATCAACCTGTAGAGGCTGATGTGCAGGCAAATGTAGACAAAGGACTGCCACAGAGAACTACTATTCGTAATTCTGCAAGACAGTTTTATCGTTTTATCAAAGGTGGCGATGATGCAATGAATAAGATAAAAAGAGAAAGTCTCTTTATCAATATTCTTGAAACACTACCACCACCAGAGGCTGAGATTCTTGTTCTTGTAAAAGACAAAGCTCTAAACACAAAATACAATATCACTAAGGAATTAGTGGCAGAAGCATATCCAGAAATCACTTGGGGGAATAGATCTTAATGCTTAAAGTACTTCATGAAAAATGTGACCCAAAATTAGCAGAAGACAAAAAATTACCATATACTGCATTTCTTATAGAATATGTCGAAGATGAGAAAACTTACTATGACATTACTATGTGTCATAAAGGTGTAGAACTCTTTGACCATTACTATGACAAATATAAGAAAGGATTAAAAGGTTGGAAACAAACTGCTGGTCAGGTAAATCCTAAACAATGGAATCCAGAACCAGAAAAGAAAGTATCCACCAAACCAGTAAGAGGTAAAAGAAAATGAATGATTTTTTAGATAATCTTGGAGCAAATCAGTATCGAAAGATGCATAAAACTTCAAAGAAAATGATTAATCCCATAAGTGTTGTCAAAAACACTAGAATGAGTTACAACAGATTCCTAGATAAGAACGTAAAAGAGGTAGAGGTTCAGTTTAAAAATGAAGATCCAGCTTGGATTCCTTATGACACCTTGTTATCAATGATGGAATGGGAAATGGAGGTGAAACGTGGCTGAAGAAGGAAAAGTTGAGATGAATCTGGAGGAGTACAAAAAGTTACTCAAGAAATATAAGAAGACAAAGAAATATATGAAGTCAAACCTCTTTCAAGTAAAAATGATGGATGGTACAGAGCAATTTGTAACTCAATTGATGAAAGAGGCAGAACAATCAAACAATGAATTATGAATTAATTGATAATTTTTTAGCTGAAGAAGAGTTCAAGAAAATTCAAGAACTCTTTTTAAGTATTAAGATTGCTTGGAATTGTTGTAATGGCATAGTTTTGCCTGGTGATGGTGATTTTCAATTTGTTCATGTTCTATATACTAATTTTGCACCAGCAAGTCCATTTTTTAATGAATTGAGTCCAGTATGGAAAAAATTAGATCCTGTATCTATTGTTAGATGTAAGGCTAATCTAAATATGAAAACACCCAAGCATGTGGAAAGTGCATATCATTCAGATGTTGACAATTGCATCACGGCCATATATTATGTAAATACTAATAACGGTTATACTGAGTTTGAAAGCAATGGTATGAAAGTTAATAGTGTTGAAAATAGACTTATCATTTTTGACTCGAACGAAAAACATAGGGCAGTAACTACTACGGACACTTCCCGAAGAGTAGTAATCAACTTTAATTATTTTATTTGATATGGACAAAAACCACTTAAAACTTATCATTAAGAATTTGAAAACTGTTATTGAGGAATTAGAAGCAGAAGTATATTCTGATCCTAGTTCATATACAATAC